>JANMCN010000156.1:0-76605 GCA_031361295.1 Acidobacteriota bacterium
CCACCATTTCGCTGATGCGCTTGATCTCCAGCGCGATGCGCCGCCTGGCGTCGGGCCGTTCGGGATCCTGGTTCATCAGGGGCCGAATCCGCTGCACCGCTTCGGCGATCTCGAGCAGCCGCTGGACGCCCGCGAGGTTGATGCCTCCCTCGTCCACGAGGTGCTTGATCAGCCGGAGGCGCTCGAGCTCGTCGTTCGAATACACGCGGATGCTGCCGATCGTCCGCGTCGGGCGCACCAGGCCGAGACGCTCGTACTTCCGCAGCGTCTGCGGATGCATGTGGAGCAGGCGCGCGGCCATGCTGATAAAGTAGAGATCGGTTTCTTCCATATCAAACCCGCTGTTTCCAATGTAAGACTTGATATGGGTCGTGTCAAGGTCTCCCGCGCCGCATGTCCATCCAGTTGAGTGATTTCGTGACCGTGGGCCTCCTCGTCGTCCTCGAGGGGCTGCTCAGCGCCGACAATGCCCTGGTCGTCGCCGTCATGATCCTGGGGCTTCCCCGGACCCAGCAGAAGAGCGCGCTCCGGTACGGGCTCGTCGGAGCCTTCGTGTTCCGTACCATTGCGACGTTGCTGGCCGTCTACCTGATCCGGCTCGCCTGGATCAAGCTTCTCGGGGGCCTCTACCTCCTGCACCTGACGCACCAGCACTTTTTCCGCAGCGGCACGGCCGAAGAGCGAAGCAAACCCCGGCCCGCACGGCCGTGGCTGGGGCTGTCGGCCCTCTGGGGCACGATCCTCAAGGTGGAGCTCGTGAACATCGCGTTCTCGGTCGATTCCATCCTGGTGGCCGTCGCGATGTCGTCGAAGACGTGGGTCGTCCTGACGGGCGGCCTCCTGGGCATTGTCGCGATGCGCGTCGTGATTTCGCGGCTGCTCGCGATCGTCCGGCGCTACCCGGCGATCGTGGACGGCGCGTTCATCATCATCGCGCTCGTCGGCGCCAAGCTCCTGCTGGAATACGCCGCGGCGATGGACTGGACCGACGTCGAGATTCCGAAATGGCTGTCGCTGGGCGTGATCGTGGTGACCTTTATCGCGGCTTATCTGTATGCACGCCGGCAGGGGCCTGTGGACGACGACGAGGACGAAGCGGCGGCGGCACTGATCGAGGCGGAGAGCGCACGACGCTCGGCCGGGACCGACTAGCGGTCCACGAGCTTGACCTCGACCACCTTTTTCTCCCCGTCGTCGAGCGGGATTTCCCTGCCGGGCACTTTCGCGGCCCGGCGTCAGACCGGAATACTCACGCCAAGGCCGGGACAATCTGCAGTGGGCGCGCGTGTTCGTACCGCCGCACCGTCTGCCGCACCGCGTCCGCCATCGTGTCGATGAATCGCGGATGGTCATTCACCGCCTTCGCGCGGGCCATCGGCAGGCCGATGTCGCGGCACACGCCGGCCGCCTCGACGTCGAGGTCGTACAGCACCTCGACGTGATCGCACAGGAACCCGACCGGGCAGAGGACCGCGGCGCGCAGCCCCTTCGCGTGCTCGTCCTTCAGATATTCGCCCACATCCGGACCGAGCCACGGGTCTTCCGGACGCCCGCTGCGGCTCTGGTAGACGAGCGCGAAGTCGGCCCGCCCGAGCCGGCTCGCAATCGCGGCGGCCGACGCCTCGAGGTGCTGACGATACAGGCTCCGCTCCGCCATCGACACGGGAATGCTGTGCGCGGTGAAGACGATGCGCGCGTCGTCGCGCAGGTGAGCGGGGAGCGTGGCCAGCGCCTCGGTGACGTGCGCGGCATTCGCCTCCACGAATCCGGGATGCGTGTGCCAGTCGCCGACGTACGTGACCGCGACGTCCGCGAGCCCGGCCTCGTGCAGGCTGGCGCGGGCCGCGGCGACGTTCTCGCGGTACTGCGTGCAGCTCGAATAGCTGCGCTGGGCCGCGGCGATGAACCCGACCGCCCGCCGCACGCCGTCGCGCGACATCTGCGCGAGCGTGTCCTTCAGATAGGGATCCCAGTTGCGCATCCCGAGATAGACCGGTAGCGGCAGCCCCTCTTCGCGCAGCCGATCCCGCAGCAGCGTCGTCTGACGTGTCGTCAGCGCCGTCAGCGGCGAGACGCCGCCGAAGAGCTCGTAGTGATGCGCGACCTCGTCCACGCGCTCCGGCGCCACCCGCCGCCCGCGCAGGACGTTGGCCAGGAATGGCCGGATGTCCGCCAGCCCCTGCGGGCCGCCGAACGCAATCACGAGCACAGCATCGAATGGACGGGTCATCAACTGAGTCTGACAGAAGTATAGTGAACGTCGCACGTGGGACATAGCACGTGTCACGTCACACGCAGCACACGTCACACGTCGCACGTTGCACGTTGCACGTTGCACGTTGGATGTCGGAGGTCGCACGTTGCACTTTGCACGTTGCACGTTCGATGTCGGAGGTCGCACGTCGCAGTTGCACGTTGCACGTTGAACGTTGAACGTTATGTCACCGTCCAGCCCCCTCGGCTTGTCCCGTCCCGTCTGGCTGATCGGGTGGGTGAGTTTCTTCACCGACATGGCCAGCGAGATGGTCTACCCGCTGCTGCCGCTGTTCCTGACGCAGGTGCTGGGCGCGGGCGCGATGTCGCTCGGTGTGATCGAGGGGGCCGCCGAAGCGGCGAACAGTGCGCTCAAGATCCTCTCGGGCTGGTGGGCCGATCGGGGGTCGCCCAAGAAGCTCGTGTTCGCGGGATACGGGCTCGCATCGGCCGTGCGCCCGCTCATCGCACTCGCGCACGCCTGGCCGCAGGTGCTCGCGATCCGCTTTACGGATCGGCTCGGCAAGGGCATCCGCGGCGCCCCGCGGGACGCGATGCTCGCCGCGCTGGCGCCTGCATCGGAGCGCGGGCGCGTGTTCGGCTTCCACCGCGCCATGGACCACGCGGGGGCCGTGACGGGGCCGCTCATCGCGTCCGCGTTTCTGTACTTCTATCCCGGTCAGTATCGTCCGCTCTTCGGCCTGACGATCGTGCCGGGAATCGTCGTCATGCTCTTCATCCTGCGGATCCCGGAGCCTGCGCGACGCGAGCAGGTCCGCCGGGGCGCGCAGGCCGATCAGCCGTCCGGGAACGCGCCGGAGCCGGCTGGCGCGCTGAGGGGGCTCGGTCGTCCGTTCTACATGGCCATCACCGTCATCCTGATCTTCTCCCTGGGCAATGCGAGCGACGCCTTTCTGCTGCTGCGCCTGAGCGGGCTCGGCGTGCCGGCGTTCTGGATTCCTCTTCTCTGGTCCGCTCTCCACGTCGTCAAATCCACATCCTCGATCGTGGGTGGATCGCTGTCGGACCGGTTCGGCCGGCTCGGACTGATCGGGTTGGGATGGATCATCTACGCCGTCGTCTACGCCGCGTTCGGCTTCTTCGAGTCGCTGCCGATCGTCATCACGATCTTCCTCGTGTACGGGCTGTACTTCGGGCTCTCGGAAGGGGCCGAGAAGGCGTGGGTCGCGGACCTCGCGCCGGTGGCGCTCCGCGGCACCGCGTTCGGCATCTACAACGCCGCGCTGGGCGTGGGCGGGCTCGCCGCGAGCCTCTTGTTCGGTCTCCTGTGGACCCGCGTCTCGCCGCGGGCCGCATTCCTCACGGGCGCGGGCCTTGCCGTTCTCGCATCGATGCTGCTGCTGAGCATCGTTCAGTGGGGCAGGGGCGCTCCCGCGTCGCACGTTGAGGGTTGAACGTGCCGCGCGTTGCACGTGTTGCACCTTGAACGTTGAACGTCGAACGTCGAACGTCGAACGTTGAGCGTCGCACGTGTTGCACGTTGAACGTTGAACGTTGAACGTGACGCCCGCGCTATACTGAGGCCCGCGCCGAATCCACCTCTACATGAAACAGATCCTGGTGACCAACGACGACGGAGTGCACTCCGACGGGATCCATGCGCTTGCGTCCGCGCTGGCGGGGTTGGGGGAGGTCACGATCGTCGCGCCGCACGTCGAGGCCAGCGCCATTGGCCATGCGCTCACGCTGCGCCGGCCGCTGCGGATGGAGCGGCTGCGCGACAGGGTCTACGAGGTGGACGGCACGCCGACCGACTGCGTGAATATCGCCGTCACGCAGCTCTACACCAGCCGGCCCGACCTCATCGTCTCCGGGATCAACAAGGGGTACAACCTGGGCGACGACGTCACGTATTCGGGGACCGTGTCGGGAGCGCTCGAAGGCGCGCTGCTGGGGATCGCGAGCCTTGCCGTGTCGCTCGAGCGCACGCGCGAGACGTACGATTTCGGACACGCCGCCGGGGCGGCCGCCGCGATGGCGGCGATCGCCCTGCGAGGCGAGGTCGTCTCCGGGCGGACGTTTCTCAACATCAACGTGCCGGCCGGCCGGCCGAAGGGTTTCCGGCTGACCGTGCAGGCGAAGCGCAATCACCTCACCATTGTCGATTCCCGGATCGACCCGCGCGGGCAGGCGTACTACTGGATTGAAGAAGGGGAGAACGACTGGGAGCCGCACGACCGGTCCGACTACCAGGCCGTGCGCGACGGGTATGTGTCCGTCACACCGCTGCAGCCCGACATGACCGACCACCAGGCGCTCGCGAACGTCGAGTCCCTGGCCGTCGAGAAAATGCCCATGGACTCGTCGGTCCCGCGCTGAGCACGCTGCCGCGTCCCCGGGCGCCGCTCAGCGTCGTCGCTAGCTTTTCGGCACTGTGCCGTCCGGTGTGAGGCCATCCACCGCCTGCGGCAGGACGTGCGACAGCTTCTCCGTCAAGTCCTGCATCGACATGCCGGTTTTCGCCGCGAGCCGCTGCAGGAGCTCAGGGCCGAGCGCGCGCTGCAGGTCAGCGGGCGAAATCGGCTGGTTGGGTCCCGTGCCCACCCACGACCTCACCGTCGCACCGAGGCCGTTCCGTTCGAACTCGCTGACCAGGCCCTGCAGGCCGCCATGCTGTTCGATGAGACCGTTCACGACCGTCATCATGCCAGCGCCGACGATGCCCCCGAGCACTCCGTCGAACATTCCCATTGCCGTCTCCTCGCGTTGCGTGGATGCATGCTATCGCGGATTACGCGCTTGAAGCATCCCGGTTTGTCATCCGTCGTGGCTCCTGCCGCTGTGGCTCCCGACATCCCGGCTTTCGGCGTTGCCGCCTCCGCCATAGCGTTCCGTTCTTCCAGTATGCGCCGTCGTGGAGTCTGGCTTCCGCCTTCGCTGAAGCTACGGCCGACCGCCGACGCTTCCGCAGGCCTTCGGGCGGACATCAGGAGGACTCCCATCCCACCGCATCGCCGACGCGGATCTCGCCACCGTCCAGGACTTCGGCGAAGGCGCCGCCGCCCCAGCGCTCGCGCATCAGGGCCTGGAGGCCGGGCTGGGCGTCGTCCATCTGCTCGCACGGGCGGGTCTCGCCGTTGATCTTGAGCCGGGTGTCGCCGACCCGCAGCACGCGTCCGCGCGAGTGTTCCAGGTCGAGGCCCGCCACCAGCAGGTTGGCGCGCCTGGCGCTCGGTGGAAGCGCCACGCCGAGCGCAGCCGTCAGCTCCGCCCACCGCTCGCGGCTGATGATCGTCACCTGCCGACGTCCGCCGCGGTTCGCGTTGCCGCTGAGGCCCCGATCCACATCGAGCAGGGCTGCATCCACTGCGTCCATCGGCCCACTCTTCGCGCGTTTCAGCCAGATCCGCTCGAGTCTTCCGGCGCCGCTGCCTGGATTGCCGTCCGGGTCAGCCCGGCCGTGTGGGTCTGGATCGTGGGCCATACCTTCTCTGTATAACTGGTGAGCCTCGTCGCGTCCAGTGTTGTCGCGATTCGCGCGCTCGTTTTGGGTACGTAGCGCGCAGCTTCAACTGCGCGAAAGACCAGGAGCTTCGTCGCCGGCACGGTTGAGTTCAATCTGGTGGGGCCCTCGCGGGAGCTGGCCGCGTCCGTTCCTGCCGAGCTCGTCAAGCGGGCTGTTTCAGTCCTTGATTTGAGGATGCGCCGGCGACGCGTGTTGACGTAGAATAGCGGTTCACGTCTAGTCGGGGCGTGGCTCAGTCTGGTAGAGCACTCGGTTCGGGACCGAGGGGTCGGAGGTTCGAATCCTCTCGCCCCGACCAAAATTTCTCGATAGAAAAGGCCTTCGATCGACCGTCATGGTCGGTTGAAGGCCTTTTTTATTGGCGATTCTTGACATCGATCGCAGTAAAACGCACGACACGTTAGGAAATACGCCCAATTCCTCATCGGTGGTCCGCGGTGTTTGGTCGTGATCGGGCGTTTTTGGGCTCCTAGGTCTTATGCTGAACGAGCAGTCCTGAGAGGCAGGACACGCGAGGAAAACCATCGATCATCATCCGGCCAACCCGACAGCGTGCGCCCATGTTGAGCACCAAGTCGCGATCTGTGCCGTTGGGTTAGGCACTTTGCCAAGCAATCGCTCGGGCTCGATCCGAGGAACGCGGGAACGCATATCGACCGCACGGCGTCCTTCCCGCCAGCCGGCGACATGCTCTTGGTGAAGGGTGAGCGACAGCACATGCCCGGCGCCCTCAATCGCGATGGTCGTCGCCAGCACGTGATCGTAGGCCGCCGCCCACCGTGAGTTGGCGACCGCAAGCGCCGCGCATGCGCACACCACGAGCAGGGTGCCGCTGGCCGATTCCGACCGAAAGAACTCGTAAACGGATTCGTGCGGCGGGCGTCTGCCGGCTCACCGACATTGGCACACTGTGTCACATACTAGAGGCATGTGGTCTCGTCTGCGAGAACGACTGACTCGGCTGCGCGGGTTCGCTTTGCGAGACGAGTCTCCACGGCTCTCGGACGAAAGTCGTTGGTACACCGAGCACACGGCCCTACTGATCAGTACGTTCAAGTGGGCGTTGCTTGGCGCGGCGGCTGGCGTGTGCGTGGGGCTGGGCACGCGCGTCTTCCTGTGGGCCCTCAGCCGCTCCGCTGAGTGGGCGCGTGCGCTCACGCCGGGTCGGGTTCCCGTGTTCGTGTTTCTGCCGATCGCGCTGCCGATCTGCGTCTGGCTCATTCGCACGTTCTCCGCCGACGCCCGCGGCCACGGCACGGAGGCCGTCATCGCCGCCGTCCATCAGCGATCCGGGCGCGTCGATTGGCTCGTGGCGCCCATCAAGCTCAGTGCGACGGTGGTAACGCTGGCCTTTGGTGGGTCCGTCGGCAAGGAGGGTCCTGCGGCTCAGATTGGCGCCGCCCTCACGAGCCTGTTCGCGGACATCCTCCGCTTGCGTGACGAGGACCGACGTCGGCTGGTGATTTGCGGCATCAGCGCTGGCTTCGCGGCAGTCTTCGGTACTCCGGTCTCGGGCGCGCTCTTCGGCATTGAGGTGCTCTACCTCGGACGGATCGACTACAGCGTGATTTTTCCCGCCCTGGTGGCCGGCATCGTCGCGCATCTCGTCTGCGGTGTCCAACCGCCGTTTCCGGCACTTCAAGAGGCCTTCGCTGACACCCACCAGACCAAGACGATCCTGATCATGTTGGGGTGCGGCGCGTTGTTCGGGCTGATCGCGTTACTGTTGATCGAGTCGCTGCGCTTCTTGGAACGCACCCTGCGTCGCTTCGAACGCCGCCCGTACCTGCTGTCCGCAGCCGGCGGCGTGGCGCTGGTGCTGCTGTACTTCGCCGCCGGCGACACCTACGCCGGTCTCGGCACGGACACCATCAACGCGGTGTTGGCGGGTACGACACGGGTCTTCGCCGGCGCTTTTCTGCTCAAGATCCTGGCGACGTCGATCACGCTTGAAACGGGGGGCAGCGGCGGTATCGTCACGCCGATTTTCTTCGTCGGCGCCACGAGTGGTGCCGCACTGGCGCCGTTCTTCGGTGTGCAGACGACTTTCCTGGCGGCCGTGGGTCTGGTGGCGATGCTCGCCGCTGCCGCCAACACGCCGATCGCCGCAGCCGTCATGGCGATGGAACTGCTGCCCGGGCCCGAAGGCGTGTACGCCGCGCTAGCGGCGGCAACGGCCTTTCTAATGGTCGGCCACCGAAGCGTCTATGCCAGTCAAAAGCTTGGCCTCTCCAAATCGGCCGGCCTCGACGTGGAGTTGGGTGGGTCCGTCGGCGACGTTACCCGCGCATCCGTCCGAATCCGCAAGGGCAGTCTGACGGATCGTGTACACCAGTTCGGCCGTGCGCCGAGTTCCGACAAGAAAATGGAACCCGACGATTCCGCGTGATCTGGCGGCGTCGACGCTCCGACGCCGGGGTTTTCTAACACCTGCTTGAGCAGGGCGAGGTCCTTGCGATTGGCGCGCCGCATAGCGTACGCCATGAAAGGTGCGACCCACGCGGAAAACCCGGTGGGCGTGCCGCGATTCCGCAGCGTATCCGGGTGCGTCCGGGGTCAACGGGCCCCGTGAAGCCAGTCCTGAAGTGTGCGAGCGCTTCTTCGTGGTAAAAGCTGATCATCCGATGCCGACCAGGCTGAACCCCCACACGCGTATTCCGCCGATGGCGCCACCGCGATACCGGAACCGTCGGACGCTGGCGGCGCTGGCCGTGGCGGTGCTGTGCACGGCGCCTCTCTCCCCCGCGCAGATTCCGAAGCCGACCGACGCGCCCCAGGCCCTGACGCCTGAGCAGAGCGCGGCGGCGTTCACGCTCCCGAAGGGCTTTCGCATGGAGGTCATCGCCAGCGAACCCCTGATCTCGTCGCCGTCGGCGGTGGCCTGGGACGAGCGCGGGCGCATGTTCGTGAGCGAACTGCACGGCTACAACCTCGCCGGCCAGCTCGACATCGACGAACTCAACAAGACCGGCACGCTCGACACCCAGGTGCGTCGCGTGCAGGCGGACGAGAAGTTCAAGAAGGCGGCGGAGCGCGGCACCTTTGGCGTGGTGAAGATGCTGAGCGACACCGATGGCGACGGGCGCATGGATGCCGCCACCGTGTGGGCCTCAGACCTGCCGCCAGCCTATGGACTCGTGCCGGCACGCGGCGGCGTCATCGTCGCGTGTGCGCCGCACATCATCTACCTCGCCGACCGCGACGGCGATGGGAAGGCCGAGGTGCGTGAGACGCTCTTCACCGGATTCCCTACTGGCGAACTCGAGCGCGGCATCAACGCACCGCAATGGGGCGCGGACGGCTGGATCTACTTCGGCCGCGGCTGGGGCGGTGGAAGAATCACCGGACCACATCTGCCCGCGCCGGTGGACCTGCCGGGGTCCGACTTCCGCATTCGCGCCGACGGCAGCGCCATCGAGGCGGTGACGGGCTCCACGCACACGTTCGGGTTTGCCATGACGGACGCCGGCGACCGCTTCACGGTGAACACGACGATCCCAGGCATCTACATCGCGCCGCTTCCGTGGCGCTATCTCGCGCGAAATCCTGACGCCGCCACGCCGACGCTGGAAGCCGCCACCGGCGATCGGCACGCCTACTCGATTGCCAGGCCGCACCCGTGGCGGCAGAAACGGGCGGATGACCCGGCCTATTTCGCCTACTACCGGTCGCGGTACGGCCCGGCCGAGAGCGAGGCCGATGGCTGGTTCACGGCTGCCTGTGGCCCGCTCGTCTATCAGGATCACGTGCTCCCCGGACTGACCGGCCAGTATTTCGTCGCCGAACCGTCCGGTAATCTCATTCATCGGGCGCTCATCAGGCCAGAGGGTTCTGCGCTGACGCTTGTCCGCGCACCTGGCGAGGAGAGGTCCGAGTTTGCCGCCAGCCGCGACTCGTGGAGCCATCCGATGCACCTCACGCACGGCCCCGACGGCTCGATCTGGGTCGTCGACTACTACCGCGAGATCATCGAGGACTACTCGGCCATCCCCCGCCATCTGCAGCAGCAGTACGGCCTCTACGCCGGCCACGATCGGGGCCGTGTCTATCGCCTCACTCACGAAGATGCCCCGCGGCCGCCGTCGGCCGACATGAGCCGGCTCGACGCGAAGGCGCTTGCGCACGAATGTGCCAGCCCGCTGCTCTGGCGGCGGCAGACCGCGCAGCGGCTCATCGTCGAACGCGGAGACACATCCGGCACTCCGGTGCTTCGTGAGGTGCTGGCGGCTCCCCACGCCGCAGCGTCAACCGTCATCACCGCGCTGCGCACGCTCGATCAGCTCGGCGCACTCACGCCGTCAGACGTTCTGCCATTCATCCGACACGCCAATGCTGCGGTGCGCATCCATGCCCTGCAGCTCGGCGACCGGTGGTTCGCCAAGCCGGAAGGCCGCGCACTCCTGGACGCGACGTTGGAGGCTGCCACGGTCGAGCCCGATCCCAGGGTCCAGATACAGCTCGCGTTGAGCCTCGGCGAAGCCCGCGAACCGCGCGCCTTCACGATGTTGGCGCGCTTCGCCCGCGCGAACCTCTCCGTCCGTTGGATGGATGCGGCCCTCCTGTCGTCGCTTCACGGGCAGGACGTGGACATGCTGGCCGCGCTCGTCTTCGATCCAGGCGGCGCCGCACCGCTGCTTGCGCCGCTGGCCCAGTCCATCGCCGCGCGGCGCGACGAGCCCGAGCTTGCCCGCGTGCTCGTCCTGGTCGCCTCGGCACAACCCGGAGCCCAGGCCGCTGTTCTTGCGGGACTCGTGCAGGGGCGGAAGAACGCCGCGCGGATGCCGCTCGGCGACACATCCGCGCGCGCCGCGCTCGCGGCCCTGGCTGCAAATCCCAATGCGAACGTTGGTGAGGCCGCGCGCGCGCTGGAAGCCACATTCGCCCCCGCCGTCGCCGACACCGTCGCCGACAGGGGCGCCGCCGGGTCCGCCGGCCCGCTGCCGCCTGCCGACACGATCAGCGACGCGACCTTCCGCATGTTCGTCGCGGCCCTCTCGGGCAGGCGCGACCTCGAGCGCGGCCATCAACTGTTCGGTCAGATGTGCGCGAACTGTCACCGCATCGGCACCGAGGGCCACGACGTCGGCCCGGATCTGCTCGGTCAACTCGGCATGGCGGAGGAGTCGCTCCTGAGAGACATCCTGACGCCGAGCGAGCGCATCCGGCCCGGCTACGAGACCACGCTCGTCCAGATGGCCGACGGCGGCGCCGCCACGGGCATCCTGAAAGACGACGGCGCGACGAGCCTGACCTTGATGGCACCCGGCGGCGTCGAGCAGGTGTTGCTGCGGAAGGACGTGGCATCCGTGCGCCGCCTCCCGACGTCGCTGATGCCGTCGTTTGCCGGCGCACTGTCGCCAGCCGACGTCGCCAACGTGCTCGGATGGCTGCGCAGCAACCTTGGAGATCCGCCACGCAGTTTCCGCCCCGTGCGGTAGCTCCCGCTCGGTCCGAAGGGGAACCTCCAAGCGCGCAACCTATTCGATGTGATCGCCGACCTTAGCGGACCGAAGGCCTTCACTTCGAACTCTCGCTCGAGGGGCGCGAGGGTGCGCGATGAGAAAGCAGGCGACCGCGGTACCTGCCGACCGCGGCTGAATCAGCTCGTTCACCAGTCACCAGCGTGTCAGGCACGGGTCGAGGAAAAACTTGTGGCGATCAATGTGGCACAGGATCTGACGACGGTCGCCGAACGCCTGCCGCAGACCCCTGAACGGACCGCTTTGATTCAGCAGGCGTTCCGCCTGGAATGGCTGACGGTCGCCTGGATGGCAATCGAGGCGCTGGTCGCAATCGGGTCAGGCGCGATCGCGGGTAGTCTGATGCTGACGGCGTTCGGGCTCGACAGCGTGATCGAATTGTTCTCGGCGGGCGTCCTCATCTGGCGCCTGAGGGACGAACTCCGGCATGGTGAGGAGTTCTCCCGGCGCGCCGAGCGCATCGCGAGCCGGACCGGCGGCGCTCTGCTCTTCGTGCTCGCCGTCTACATCGTCGTCGGCGCCACCTGGAGCCTCTGGGCACACCATGGCGGGGAGTTCTCCGTCCCCGGCCTCGTCGTCGCCATCGTAGCCATGCCGATCATGTACGTGCTCGCGCGCCGAAAGCTGGACGTGGCCCGCCAGCTCGGCAGCCGAGCGATGCGTGCCGATGCGATTGAAAGCATCACGTGCGGCTGGCTCTCTCTCGTCGTCGTCGTGGGCCTTGTCGCGCACCTGCTGCTCGGGGCATGGTGGATCGACGCGGTGACCTCGCTCGGTATTGTCTGGTTCGTCCTCAAAGAAGCGCGTGAAGCGTGGCTCGGTGAGAATTGCTGCAGCCATGCGTGAGAAATCACGGCCGGCGCCATGAGCCTCCGCTTTGCGACAATTGCCGCCAGCCACCGCTGACCACGAATCCGACGGTTACACGCACAGCTGCGTTGGCTCCCGCGCGAAGTACGTCGGTGCTCGCGGTCCCGTTCTGGTATCGTGTCGGCACACATGCCCAACATCCTCGTGACCGGCTGCAGTTCTGGAATCGGCTTCGCGACGGCGCTCGAACTCGCCCGGGCCGGGCACGTGGTCTTTGCCACGATGCGCGATCCCGCCCGGGCGCCGCGCCTGGCGGGGATCGCTGCGCGTGAACACTTGCCGATCCGGGTCCTGATCCTGGACGTGAACTCTGACGAATCCGTGCACGACTGCTTCGCATCGATCGCGGAGCCCATCGACGGGCTCGTCAACAACGCCGGGATCGAAGTGCACGGGTCCGTGGAGGAAATGCCGATCGCGTCGGTGATTGGCGTCATGAACACCAACTACTTCGGCGCCGTGCGCTGCATCCAGGCGGTGCTGCCGCAGATGCGCACGCGACGGTCGGGCTGCATCGTCAACATCTCCTCCGTGGCCGGGCGGCTGTCCATGGCTCCGCTGGGCGCGTACGCCGCGTCGAAGTTTGCACTGGAGGCGATCAGCGAGGCGCTCGCCGCCGAAGTGAAGCCCTTCAATGTCCGGGTGGCGCTCGTCGAACCCGGGATTCAGGACACCCGTATGGCGCGGGACATCGCCGAGGGTCCGAAATCGATCTACCCGCAGGCGGCGCGAGTGGCCGGCCTCTTCAGCGCCGCGCTCGCCAACCCGATACCTCCCGAGACCACCGCGGGCATCGTCCGGCAGATCATCGAGAGCGGCACCTGGCAATTGCGCCATCTGAGTGGGCCCGATGCGGCGCCCTTCGTCGCCTGGAGGGCATCGCTCACCGACGACGAGTGGGTGGAATGGAACTCGAAGGAGGACGATGCCTGGTACGAGGCGGTGAAGCGGGATTTCGGACTGGACGCGCGCAGGACCTGAATCGCGAGACGCGCACTCGCGTCAGCCCACCGCTTTCTTCACGAGCGCGCCGATCCGTGCCTCTTCGTCGGAGTTCAACGCCTTCAGCGCGAAAGAGGTCGGCCACATGGCGCCGTGATCGAGGTTCGCCTTGTCGCTGAAGCCGAGCGTCGAGTACCTGGTTTTGAACTTCTGCGCGCCCTGGAAGAAGCAGACGACATTGCCGTCCCTGGCATAGGCGGGCATCCCGTACCAGGTTTTCGGCGAGAGGGCCGGCGCGCTGGCCCTGATGATGGCATGGAGCCGTTCGGCCATGGCGCGATCCGGTTCCGGCATGCCGGCGATCTTCGCGAGGACATCGTTTTCCCCGTCCGCCGTGTTCGCACCCGGACCTCGGCGCCCGGCGGCCTTCAGCTCCTGGACGCGCTCCTTCATCGCGGCGCGTTCCTGGTCCGTGAATCCCCTGGACGCCTTGCCAGTTGCTTTCTTGCCGGGCGGCACCGCGCCCTTCTTTGCAGATTTCTTCTCAGCCATCGCGAAGCCCCTCCGTACGCCAACGCTCCCGGCGCTTGACGTCCGGACATGATAACGGACGAATGGTGCAGTCCACCGCGCGTTGACAGCTCCGACGCCAGGCGAAACGCCCTGGCGTTGCGTCGTGCCTTCCTGCTCGACCAATTGCGGTGCCACGGTAGTCACCCCGGCAGCGCGGCGGCGCCAGGAGCAGCCGCATCGCCGACCGGGGCTCGGGCTGGACGGCCGGACAGGATCGCGACTTCTCCTGCAAGGCGAAGGCAGCGACGATCGCGCACGGTCGTCGGCCATGGACCGACGACCGCTGTCCGCAATGAGGTGCGCGTCAGGCGTGCCCGCCGGCATGCTGCGACGCGAACTGCTTCATGAACGCATCCATCCGCTGGTTGGATTCGCCCTCGGTCAGATCTTCCTTCCGGGTCGCGATCGTCCAGTTGTAGCCGAACGGATCGTTGACCGTACCCGTCCGATCCCCCCAGAACTGATCCGCCATCGGCCCCATCGGCGGCGGGAGCACCTGGGCCCCGCCCGCGACGGCGCGCTGGTACATCGCATCGCAGTCGTCCACGTAGATCCACAGCCCGATCGGCGATCCGCCAATCGTCTTCGCGCTGCGGCCGCCGCCCATCGCGTCGTTGAGCATGAGGATCGAGTTGCCGATGCGGATTTCGGCGTGCATGATTTTGCCGTCGGGCCCCAGCGCGCGCGGGGCCACTTCCTCCGCGCCGAACGCCTTTTTGTACCACTCGATCGCCTCGGCCGCGTTGTCGAGGATCAGGTGCGGTGTGACCGTGTGGAACCCTGCGGGAACTGAACTCTTTGCCTTTGCCATATTTTGACCTCCACTATCCAATCGAACGGCGGTCCCGGATTTCGACATGCCGATTCTACAGAAATGCCCGGTGCCCTGGAGCTCGCCGCGGCGTGGAGTCGGCCGCATGCATGCTAGACTGCGGTGTTTTCCGGGGCCCTTCACGGGACACGCTCCGTCTCCAGCCGCCATGCCGCTACGACCTCAACACGACATGCACATCATCACGCGACGACTGGCCTTTGTGGCCCTCCTCATGGCCGCCGGAGCCCTGCGTCCAGCCGGCGTCCAGACGCAACAGCCCGCGCAGGACGAAGGGGCGGCGGGCGCCTGGCAGAAATTGCTGAAGGTACAGACGACCGCGAGCGTCATGCACACCACCGCGCATCCCGACGACGAGCACGGGGGGGTGCTCGCGATGCTGAGCCGCGGCCAGGGCGCGCGGGTGGCGCTGCTCACGCTGACCCGCGGCGAGTCGGGAGACAACGCGGTCGGCGCCGAACTCTTCGACGCGGTGGGCCTGCTCAGGACCGACGAGCTGCTGGTGGCCGATCGGTACTACGGCGTCGATCGTCAGTACTTCACGACGGTCATCGATTATGGCTTCTCCAAGCGGCTCGACGAGACGCTCGACAAGTGGGGACGCGACAACGTCCTCCGCGACGTCGTCCGCATCATCCGGACCGACCGTCCGTTCGTCGTGATCTCCCGGTTCCAGGGCAATGAGCGCGATGGCCACGGGAATCACCAGGCGGCGGGGCTCATGACCCGGGAGGCCTTCAAGGCGGCCGGTGATCCCAAGCAGTTCCCTGAGCAGATGGCCGAGGGTCTGCGGCCCTGGCAGCCGCTGAAGCTTTACATGGGCGGCGTGCGCGCGAACGAGGACTGGACACTGCGTGTGGACAGTGGCGTGTATGACCCGGTCCTTGGCGACTCGTACCAGGCCGTTGCCCGCAGGGGCCTCAGCTTCCAGCGTTCGCAGAACGGCGGCCAGGTGCCGGCGCAACCCGGACCATCCGTGTCGTACTACAAGCGGCTGGACTCGCTGGTCGATGCGCCGGCGAAAGAGGGGAGCTTTTTCGACGGCATCGACGTCACCATCCCGGGGATCTACAAGGCGCTCCGCAAGTCGCCCCCGGCGGATGCGGACCAGGCGCTCCAGGCGATCGCGGGGGAGGTGACTGCGGCGGTCCAGAGCTTCACGATGATCGATCCGTCGGCCTCCACGCCCGCGCTCGCGCGGGCGCTCGCGGCCACGCGCGACGCGCGGCGGCAGCTTGGCACCGATCCTGACGTGGCGTTTCTACTGGCGGCCAAGGAAGAGCAGCTTCAGGCCGCGATCAGCGCGACGCTGGGTGTCGCGTTCACCGCGCTGGCGCAGCCCGCGTCCTCCCCGGCCCCGTCCGGCGAGGCCGCCGGATTTGCGCCGCCCCCGACGATGTCGCCCGTGGTGGCGGGGCAGTCTTTTGCAGTCCGGACCATCTTCACCAATCGCAGTCGTGTGGACGTCCAGAACGTGCGCGTCACGCTCGAAGGGCAGGGCGACTGGTCGCCCCGCGCAGGGGAGCCCGGCGCGGCGCCCCGCAGCGCAGGCCGGAACGCGCCGCTGTCCACGACGTTCACCGTCACCGTGCCGAGGAACGCGGCGCTGACGCGCCCGCATTTTACCCGCACGTCCATTCAGGAGCCGCGCTACACCGTCGCCGAGCCATCGCGCATGGACCGCCCGGCCTCGGCGCCGGCGCTGACAGCGGTCGCGAGTTACGAGGTGAACGGCGTGGCGGTGGCCTTACGTCAACCTGTCACGCGACTGGAGTCGAGCGCGCCATATGGCTATGACGCGCGCGTGCTGGCCGTGCTGCCCGCCATCGCCATCACCGTCAGCCCCGGACAGGCCGTGGTGCCGCTCGGAATGGGGGAGAAGAAGGTTCGCCTCCGGACCGAAGTGCTGAACAATGTGGACGGCAGGTCGGAGGGGAGCGTGACGCTGAACCTGCCGCCGGGCTGGCGGGTCGAGCCTCGGTCCGCATCCTTCCAGTTCGCCCATGCGGGAGAGCGTGCGTTCTATCCCTTCACCGTCACGATTCCGGCGCTCGAGAATCGCGAGTACCGCATCGAGGCGGGCGCGTCCTCACGCACAGGGACGTTCCGGGAAGGGTACGACGTCATCCAGCATCGCGACCTCGAGACGCGCTACCTCTATCGCGAGGCGGTTGCGACCGTACGCGGCATCGACGTGACGTCTCCGCCCGGCCTCAAGGTCGGCTACGTCATGGGAGTCGGCGACGAGGTGCCAGCTGGCCTGGCGCAACTCGGCGCCGACGTGACGCTGCTCGACGCGCAGGAGCTGGCGAGCGGCGACTTGAGTCGCTTCAACGCCATCATGACCGGCACGCGCGCCTACGCAGTACGCGACGATCTGAAGACTTACAACCGCCGGCTGCTGGAGTACGTCAAGAATGGCGGCAACCTGATCGTGCTCTACAACACGCAGGAGCTCGTGCCGAACGAGTACGCCCCGTTTCCGGGGGAACTGCCGCGAACCGCGGAAGAGGTCTCCGAAGAAGATTCCCCCCTCGAGATCCTCGCTCCCTCGGATCCCGTTTTCAACACGCCGAACAAGATCACCAGCGCGGACTTCGAGCACTGGGTCGAGCAGCGCGGGTCGAAATTCTGGTCCAGCTGGGACGCCGCCTACACCCCCATGATCGCCAGCCACGATCGGGGGCAGGCGCCGCAGAAGGGGGGCTGGCTCCACGCGAAGTACGGAGCGGGCCACTACACCTATTTCGCGTATGCGTTCCATCGTCAGTTGCCGTACGGCGTCCCCGGCGCGTACCGGCTGCTGGCCAACCTGCTGTCGCTCAATCGCTGACATTATTCCGGCCAGTGCTCAGGCATCTCACCCGCGTGGTCCTCCTGCTGCCCCTGATCGGGCTGTCCCTGACGGACCGGTCCGCGGTCGCGCAGTCGTGCCCGGCCTTGCAGGTTCGCAACCCTCAGGGGAACTACATCGTTCCCGGCGTCAAGGGGGACATCCCGTTTTCCGGCGATCTGGCGCTCGATGCGTACGTGCAGCAGGGCTCCACACGCCGTCCGTCGATCGTCGTGATCCACGGCGGGGGCTGGACCTCCGGGAGCCGTGTCGCGCATGTCGGCCAGATGCTCGAGCTCGTGACGCGGGCCGGGTACAACTGGTTCGCACTCGATTATCGGCTCGGTGGGCTGGCCAGGTTCGAGGACTCGCTCACGGATGTGCGGGCGGCGCTGGCCTTCATCCGCTGCCGCGCCGCCGAATTCGGAATCGACCCGAATCAGCTCGTGCTGCTCGGAGAGGACTCGGGCGCGCACCTGGCCGCGCTGCTGGCAGCCGAGCGGCCCGCGGGGGTGATCGGCGCGGTGCTGGTCGGGGGATTCTACGACCTTGGGGCCATCCCTGAGCTGTCGCGGGGGATCGATTCTGACGTCATCGCGCGCGCGTCACCCATCGCACGGGTCGCCCGGTCGATGCCGCCGCTGCTCATCGTGCACGGCGACGCGGATTCCGAAGCGTCGCCCCAACAGGCTCGCCGCTATTGCAGCCGTGTGACGGCGAGCGGCGGACGTTGCCAGACCGTGGACGTCGCGGGGGCGAGCCACCGCAGCGAGAACTGGTATCCGAGCCAGTGGAGCTACAAGGGAGCGATTGTCACATGGCTGTCGGCCCTCACGCCCACCCGGCGGTTTGCGTATCGTCCGCGCCCCGGGGCGATTCTGAAAGACATCCTCTACAGCCCGTCCGCGCAGCTGAGGCTCGATGCGGCGCTGCCGACCGCCGACAGGCCCGGACCGGCCGTCATCGTCGTGCACGGCGGGGGATGGGAAGCCGGCGACAAGGTGACGTACGTCACCCCGCTCTTCGAACCGCTGTCGCGCGCGGGTCTCGCGTGGTTCTCGATCGACTACCGCCTGACACCGGCATTCACCCACGAGAATCAGCTCGAGGATCTGCGCCAGGCCATCCGCTTCGTGCGAGCCGGGCATGCGCGTTTCAACATCGATCCCGCGCGCATCGTCCTTGTGGGGGAGTCGGCGAGCGGACAGATGGTCGCGCAGGTCGCGGCCGAAGACCGTTCGCTGGCGGGTGTCGTGTCTTTCTACGGTGTGTATGACTTCCCCGCGATGGTGACCGACGCCTCTCCCCGGTCGCTGCTCGTGCGTCTCTTCCGGCGCACGGTGCTCGACGACGACTCGCGCGCGGTGCTGCGCCGGTATTCTCCGTTGTATCAGGCCCACAAGGACATGGCGCCGGTGCTCATGGTCAACGGCACCGGGGAGCGCCTCTGGGCGCAGGCGCAGGCGTTCGCGCAGCGGCTGACGGAGCTGGGGGTCAGCCACGACGTCGTGGCGCTCGACGGCGCGCCGCACGGGATGGAGAACTGGGAAGGGCACCCGGAGTGGATGGACTACAAGCGCCGCGTGGTGGACTGGATCCAGCGCGCGGCGGCCTCGACCGGTCCGCGCTCCGGGTTGCCCCGTCCACCCGCCCCGAAGTAGACCGGATCCCGGACTACGCGACCATGGCGAGCACGTGCGGCTCCAGGGCCAGCGCGAGCACCTCGTCCACCGACGTCACCGCGTGGAACTGCATCTGCTCGCGCACGGCCAGCGGCACGTCATCCAGATCCGGTGCGTTGCGGTCCGGGAAGATGACGGTCGTCAAGCCCGACGCGTGCGCCGCGAGGACCTTCTGCTTGAGGCCGCCGATCGGCAGGACGCGCCCCTGCAGCGTCACCTCGCCCGTCATGCCCACCGTGCTCTTGACCGCCCGCCCGGTCAGCAGCGACGCCAGGGCCGTCACCATCGTCACCCCGGCACTGGGGCCATCCTTGGGAATCGCGCCGGCCGGGACGTGCACGTGGAACTCCCGGCCGTCGAATGCGCGCTCGTCGATCCCGAGCTGCGGCGCGTGGCTCTGGACGTAGGTGAGCGCAATCCGGGCGGACTCCTTCATGATCTCGCCCAGCTGCCCGGTCAGTACCAGTCCGCCCCTGCCGGCCATCGACGCCGCTTCGACAAACAGGACATCCCCGCCCACGCCCGTCACCGCGAGGCCGGTCGCGACACCCGGGACCGCGGTCCGCGCTGCGGCTTCGTGGAACACCTTGGCGCGCCCGAGCGCCTCGACCACAGCCGCCGCGTCCACGACCACCGGCTTCGGCTGCTGACCCGAGGCGATTCGCGTCGCGGCCTTCCGCAGCACGGTGCCCAGCTCGCGTTCCAACTGGCGGACGCCGGCCTCCCGCGTGTAGTCGCTCACGACCTTCCGCAGGACATCGTCTTCTGTCGTCACGTCGTCCGGACGCAAGCCGTTTCGTTCGACCTGCCGGGGCCAGAGATAGTCGCGGCCGATGGCGATCTTCTCGTCAATCGTGTAGCCGTCGAAGCGGATCACTTCCATCCGGTCGAGCAGCGGCCCTGGGATGGTCTCGGCCACGTTCGCCGTGGCGATGAACAGCACGTGTGACAGATCGAGCGGGACGTCCAGATAGTGATCCTGGAACGCGTGGTTCTGCGCCGGATCCAGCACCTCGAGCAGCGCCGCTGACGGATCGCCCCGCCAGTCGGCGCCGAGCTTGTCCACCTCGTCGAGCAGGATCACGGGGTTCATCGTCCCCGCGTCGCGCAGCGCGCGCACGAGCCTGCCCGGCAACGCGCCGATGTACGTGCGCCGGTGTCCACGTACCTCAGCCTCGTCGCGGACGCCGCCGAGCGACATCCGGACGAACTGCCGTCCGGTTGCCCGGGCGATCGACTCGCCGATGGAGGTCTTGCCCGTTCCCGGCGGCCCGATGAGCGTCAGAATCGCGCCCGACCGCCGGTCGTCGGTCAACCCGCGCTCGGCCCGGAGCTTGCGCACGGCCAGGTACTCGGTGATCCGCTGCTTCACGTCGTTCAGGCCGGCGTGGTCGCTGTCGAGCACTTCCCGCGCGTGCACGGGATCGAGTCGCTCCTCCGAACGCTTCGACCACGGAACGGCGAGAAGCCAGTCGAGGTAGGTCCGGATCATGGACGCTTCGGCGTTCGAATCGCCCATGCGCTCGAACCGCGCGAGCTCACGCTCGGCTTGCTGCTGCGCCGCCTCGGGCATGCCGGCGGCCGCAATCTTCGTCCGGTACTCCGCGGCGATCGACCCTTCGTTCTCGCCGAGCTCCTTGCGGATCGCATCCATCTGACGCCGCAGGAAATACTCGCGCTGCTGTTTCTGGGCGCCCGTCTCCACGTCGTCGCGGATCCGCTTACGCACCCGCATTTCGGCGAGACGATCCTGCTGGAACTGCAGGGCCAGCGTCAGCCGTTGCACGACGTCGAGGGTTTCGAGAAGCTCCAGCTTCTGGGCAACGCTCAGATCGGGCGAATAGCCCGCCGTGTCGGCCAACGCACCCGCCTGTGTGATGGACCGCACGAACGCGCTGATCCGGCCGTCGTCGCCGCGAAGGTCCAGAATCTCCGCTACCACCGCGCGATACTCCCGGTCGAGGTTGCGCGTCAGGCTGGCCGGGGGCGCCACGTCCGGGCGCTCGTCCACTTCGACCCGCAGGACACCGTCGGCGTCGGTGTGCGCCGCGCCGGGCACGCCGCGGTGGAGCGCCGTGTACGACACGAGGCCGTGCCGGCCTGACGGCGCCCGCTCGGACGCCTCGGCGACCACGCCAACCTTCGCGTAGCCGCTGCCGCGGCGCGGGATGAGCAGCACCCGGCTGTCGCCGTCTCCGTCCACAGGAAGCGTTACCGGCATTCCAGGGAAGACCACGACATCGTCGAGATAAACCAGTTTGAGGGAAGCCATAAGACGAAGTAACCCTTTGTTATTTGATGACGTCAACTATCAATGAGATGAACTATACTGCCGGCATGACGCCGCCGCGCGGACATGCCTGCCGGGCCTGGCACTTGCTGACCCGGCTCTTCTTCGCTCAGCGCGCTAACCTGCCGTCGCTCGCGGCCGAGCTCGAACTGTCCCCCGCGCAGTGCCACGTGCTGCACCTCATCGAGCCGGGCCGTCCGCTCCCCATGGGCCAGCTCGCCGAAACGCTCGCCTGCGATGCGTCGAACGTGACGGGGCTGGTCGACCGTCTCGAGTCGCGCGGTCTCGTCCATCGCCGGCCGTCGCCCGTTGACCGCCGCGTGAAAGTGCTCGAGCTGACCCCGACCGGGTCGCGGCTTCGCACGCTGCTTCAGGAGCGCATGACCACCCCGCCCGCGGCACTCCAGCGTCTGTCGCTCCGGGATCAACAGACGCTTGTCAGGATCCTCACGCGGCTGGTCGAGGAATCCCTGCCTGAGGGGTTAGACGCTTCGCGGGCGAGAACCGTCGCGCGTGGACCGGCAAAAGCTGGAGTGCCTCAGTCAGCGGGCAGTGGCGGGCGAAAGAGTTAGGCGTTCTACCGCAATACGCGACTGGCCTCGGCCTGTCCAATCAGCCGGTCGGCATCGTCCTGCAGCAGGAACCCTTCGACGACGAGGCGTGTGGCGGCAGCGCGCACCTGCGCCACATAGCCGGCGTGCGAGCCGTACCGCTCTTCCACGGAGAGGCGGGGATCTCCGGACGCCAGTCGTTCGGCCTTCGTCCTGGCAAAAGGAATGTATCCGCCGCCCAGGGCCTGGATATGGCCCCTGAAGAAGCCGCCTGCCAGCGGGTTCCAGCCGGCGTACGTCCCGAGCGGAGCCTGCAGCAGGACGCTGCGGATTCCGGCCATCTCGTTGCCGTCCGCGTCGACGCGGGGTACCAGCATCGGGAGCGTCCGCCGGACGGTCGGGGGCTGCACCGAGACGATGCCCGACACGTCCGAACTCCGGAACGCCGGGCCGAAGTCGTAGTCGTAGAAGGGCACCGGCATACCGTCGGGGAGCGGCTGGCCCGGGATCAGCGGGAAGCCGGTTGCCGACTGCGTCGCGGCCACGAGATCGCCCCGATCGAATCGTGGATATTGGCTGGGAGGCGGCGGCGTGTCGTGCACGACCCACTCGACGAGGGCCTTCATCAGGGCCCGGTTCGCCTCCGCGGACGCGTTCGGATTCGACGCGAGCACGCAGCACGGTTCCACCGCCGCCTCCACCGCGAAGCCACCCGGCCCTCCTCCGTGGCGGACGCCGGCCATGTAATAGCGACGGACGTTGTCGGGGAGAGGAATGTCGCGGTCGGCCCGCGTGCCTACGAGGTCCGGTGACGCCCGCAACGAGTAGAACTCCGCCGATCCGAAGGTCTCGATGATTTTCGGGCACGTGTCGGTCGTCCGGCATCGTGCCAGCAGGCTGGCCGCGGGACGTTGCCGCGCCTCGTCCACGTACTCTCCCCACCACAGGACGCCCTCGCTGCCCGGCTCGAACATGTCGGCCGCCCCGCTGGGCGCGGCGAAGCGGATGTTCAGCGCCAGCTGCCGCGCCGCGATGTTCGGATTCATCCCGTCGAAGACGCGCCGCCCCCGTTCATCCTGGTTGAAGCCAAGATGCACGAAACTGCGCAGGTAGTTGCCCGACTGGGAGTTGCCCTGCGCGACGGTGTGCCGCACGTGCGCGCCCAGAGGATTGCTCTCGCCGGGGTGTCGAAGAAACGCGAGCAGGTCACGCGTGGCCGCAAAGCCGACCCCGTGCACCGGCGGATCTTTCGCGACGTAGGTCAGCTCGTAGAGATATGCCGAATCGAATCCCCCATCCAGACAGAGCTTGCCGGGGTCAGGCTTTCCCGGAAACAGCGCTTGAGCACAGTCGGCAAACGCCCACCGGGACGAAGCGATCGGCGCGCGGCTGCCGTCTTCGGACCTGCGCCGGGTGAGGGTGGCCTTTGTCGTATCGAGGGTCGCCGGCGCCGCGGTGCCCGCGACACGTCCGCGAATAATCGGCAGCGTTGTCGCGCCAGCCGGCATGTCGGCGAAACGAGCCATGACCGGACCCGTGATACTCGTGCCGTCCGGATTCGTCGCCGTTGGCGTCACCAGGGTCTCGACGCCGGCACCGGCGGGAATGTCGGCTTGCCACCCGCTCGCGACCAGCACGTGCCCGCTGGCGCGAAAATCGGCGTAATAGCCGGCGCCTCCGATATTGGCCTGCCCGCGATTCGGGACTTGATAGACGAGCACGCCGCTCGCCCGGCCCATATCGGCGGGCTCGAGGATGGTGAACGTGGCGGAGTACTCGACCATGCCCCGCGCGTTCCGAGGCGCCAGATCGAGGTCCGTGATGACCGCGTTCCGGGGATCGCTCGGATCGAGCTCGCCGTGGAAGCGGCCCGTCAGCTTCTCGTACGGCTGCGGCTGGTTCGGGACCGGTTGACGCCGCTCGACGACGAGCGTGACGAGCTCGGCCCGGGCCGGAGCACCGAGCAACATCAGGACGGCGGCCGCGCAACGCGGGCGAAGGAGTCTCGACATGGCGGACATACTACACTCGAGGGCGGCGTGACCGTCGCTCCCCGACATCCTTCCCCTGATCGTGGGAGGGGGCATGAGTCCCGAGTGCGCGATATCATCTCGAGTCCCCCGACACGTATGGACAGCCCATCAGGAGGTTTGATCGTGAAGCGTTTCATCCGGTGCGCGCTGGTCGCCAGTCTTTGGCTCTGCGCATCTCCAGCCTCGTCGCTCCGCGCCCTGGAGCCCCGACAGGCCGCGGCCGACGCGAAAACACTGCTCTACGCCGACTTCGAACGGACGGAGAACAACCGGCCGGTCAGCGCGCGGGGCGGGCTCATCCAGATGTTCGCCTACGAGGAAAGCGCGGTGCACAAGAGCACGTTCAAGGGCATGGAAGGGGTCGATCCGCCGGCACCGGAACTGGTTCACGTCAAGAAGGACGATCCGAACCACGCGATGAAGTTCGACTTCTCGCTGCGCGCCCCGAATCAATGGGCCGGCGTGACCGTCGAAATACACGGCCAGCCGGACGTCGACGGCAATTACGTGACAGACGACGTCAGCGGGTTCAAGTACCTGTCCCTGCAGGTGTACGCGACTGGTATCGACATCCTGCGGCTGGAAGCGATCAGCAAAGGGAAGGGCAAGGACAGGGGGACCGTGTTCCCCCTGATGACATTCAAGGTGCGGCCGGGGTTCTACACCTATCAGGTGCCGCTCAAGGGGTTCGTCCAGCCGGCGTGGGCGAATGTCCGCGTGGATCCAAAGGACGTCTTCAAGGCGCTGACGTCGATCAACCTGACCGCCTTCTGCGATCAGTGCGACTTCAACAAGGAGGGCATGGTCATCGTCGACAACCTGGTCTTCGAGAAGTAGCGGCGGTTCGTCCGCCCGCTCCCGCCTGGCGGGCTCACTGCCGGTTCCTGGTGAAGAACTGAACGACGAGAGACACGACTGTTCGGCCCCGGATCAACCCTGGTCGCGGGCGTTCTCCAGCGTCGCGATGTCAATCTTCTTCATCTTCAGCAAGGCCTCCATGACACGTTTCGATTTCGCGGGGTCCGGGCTGCGCATCAACTCGCCGAGGCGTGACGGCACGATCTGCCAGGACAGCCCATACTTGTCCTTGAGCCAGCCGCACTGGCTTTCTTTCCCGCCTTCGGAGAGTGTGTCCCAGTAGTGATCCACCTCGGTCTGGTTCGCGCACGCCACCGAAAACGAGACCGCCTCGGTGAACGTGAAGTGCGGCCCGCCGTTGAGCGCGATGAACGGCTGACCGTCGAGCTCGAACTCGACGATCATCGCGCTGCCCTTGGGGCCCGGGCCGGCTTCGCCGTACCGGGTGACATTCCCGACCCGTGAGCCATTGAAAACCGTGGCGTAAAACTTGGCCGCTTCCTCGGCCTGCGTGTCGAACCACAAGAACGGCGTAATTCTCTGCATCGAACAAACCCTCCTGGCCTGAAATGCTGGCAGCGGTCACCCGGCGTCGGGACCCGTGGGCTCATCGCCACCGAGACTTCGACAGACGTCGCGACGCACTTCGTAGTCGAACACACGACCGCGCTTTCGACAACCTGACCGTCGGGGGCTCAAAGGGACGGGTTCCAGTGGGACTCAGCCACGGCAGCTGGCCCTGCTGATAGTCAGCTGTTCCATACGGATCACCCATGCCGGGAGGGGGACACGGTGCACGTCATCATTTTTGGCGCGTCCGGCATGATTGGCGGGGCGCATACACGAGAATTCGGACATCAACGAGGTCGCGACGATGACGAAACGCCAGCGGGCGTGAGACGCGTCAGCGCGCGGTGGCGGCGCGCACCATCGCGAATCGCTGCAGGCGCGACAGCGTGCCGACTCCCGCGGTCATCCCGGCGATCGCCGCGTCGATCTCCCGCGGGGTCGGGTGCGGCATGCCGGGGCGCGGAAACTCGTACATGAACACGTGCCCCGTCGCGTCGTCGCCAGCCCACAGCGGGTCTACCCAGGCCAGCCCTTTGCTGACGCCTACGCATGCCCATTCGTCCTGGGCCTGGACGGGCCGCTTCGGCGACGGCGAGGCCTGCTGCAGGGCCGTGTCCATCTCGATCACGAGCTGATTGAGAAAGAATCTGCGGGTCGCGGCGTCCAGCCCAGCGAGCGCCGGCTCGTCGCCCAGCCGTTTGAACAGGGCCACGCGGGCATGTCCGGCAATCATCGCCCTCGGCAGAAGCACGAGCCGGTGCAGTGCGATGTGGACGCGAGGCAGCGCGTCGGAATACGAGAGCGCCGCGAGCACGTGCATGTAGCGGGTGGCCTCATCCGCAAGAGCCGCGACCAGCGACTCGGCACGCGCGGCGGCCTCGATCTCCTTCCAGATTCGCCTCCGGGCCGCAGCTGAACGCCCCAGCACGCTGAACCGGATGCCCGCGGACCTGACGGCGATCACGCCGGCGCCCTCTCGTGTCGCGGCCCACCGGGCGAAGGGCTCACGAGTGAGGCGACCCCGGTATCGAAGGTGCCCGCGGGAAACCCGGAACCAGCTCATGCCGCGCGTCGCTGCGAAGACCGTGCCCGCGGTGCCACCGCGCAGGGCGTCGAATGTGCAGGAGGCGACCGACAAAACCCGTCCGGATTCGGCACATTTGTGAGTCGCGGCCCTCGACGGGGAACGCTCAAGGCACGACGGTGAACAGCTGGAAGGGCCCCCAGTAGTACGGCTTGGCATAGTTGCCGCCGCTCGCGAGCATCGCCAGCTTCGCCTCTCGGAGGGCGTGTGACGCCGTCTCGCCCGAGGCAATGTGTCCGTAGAGCCGATCCATCAGATCGGCCGTCGAGCGATCGTCCACGTCCCACAACCCGGCGATGACGCGGCTGGCCCCGGCACGGAGGAACGCCCAGGCGAACCCAACCAGCCCCTCGCCGGAATAGGCGCGCTCGCCAGCGCTCCGGCAGGCCGACACCGTCACCAGTTCCGCGTGCAGCGGCAGCGCCGCCACATCGCGGGCGTACAGCTTGAACGTCCCGTCCGACCCCGAGAGGATGACCGCCGAGTCCAGCGGGCTCTCCAGATTGGTTGCGGCGTGGGCGGTGAAGTGCACGAACGCGAAGCGATCGGGCGCCGAGGTCGTGTAGGCGGCGGGGGACGCACGGACGCCCCGGAACGCGGCCACGTCTCCGGGCGCAAAGTGCCGCGACACATTCGCAATCTCCGCCGCCGCGTACTTCAGCGCCGGGAACTCAGGCGCGCGCGCCGCGGGATCACCAATCAGCAACAATGACGACGCACCCGCCGGCCGCGGCGGAGCGTCCGCCAGCATGGCGAGACCCGGCGCGACCTCGATCTCGTTGTCTTCGATCCAGTAGTGCCGCCTGGCGCCAGCGACGGGGAGCGTCTCGAAATTGATCCCGTGCAGCGCGCCGTCCGCGGCGATGACGACGCGCGCACCCTTCGGCACCGACGCGGCGACCGGCCCGATCAGCAGCTCGTACAACCGGTCCCCACCAGAGCCTGGCGCTGCGAGCGGATCGGTGAGCGTGTTGCTGACGGCCGCCTGGTGTTGTCGGACCAGCGCCTCGATTTCGCCGGCAGGCGGCAGCACCTTGCAGTCCACTCCGCGGGCGGTGACGACCCAGACGTAGGAATGCCTGCTGCCCAGCCAATACGACAGGAGCGTGACCCGTGACCTGGCCGCCACCTGTCGCAACGCGGACACGTTCGCGCGGCGGGGGAGCGCCAGCCCGTGCCGGTCCGCCAGCACCCGGCCCCGGCTCGACTCCGACACTTCGAGCGCGCGCTCGATGCGCCCCTGGCCGACGAGCGCGTCGACGTACTCCTGGTAGAACAGAATCAGCCGGGTGAGGAACGTCAGCTTGTAATCGGTCTTGAGCAGCTCCGACCGCGTCTTCTCAATCGTGTCGAGGGCCGCTTCGAAATGCCGGGACGCCTCGTCGGGCCGTGACCGCGCCATCGCCACATCCGCGAGGCCCGCGTGTGCCGACCAGCGCACGCTCGGATCCGACGTGCCGTCGCCGAGCGCCTTCTCGAACAGCGCGGCGGCCTCGTCCAGCCGCCCGCGCCCCTTCGCGATCTGCGCGGCGTTCAGGGTGTTGTGCACGAGGCTGCCGGTGTGGCTGGCCTCCTTGAGGGACTGGGCCTCGTGGTTGAAACGCTCCGCCTCGTCCCACTCGCCGAGGTCCACGTTGGCCGCGGCCAGATTGCCGGCCCACAGCGCCGCGTCGGCGGTCAGGTTCGACCCCTTCGCCACGGAGAGCGCCCGGCGGAGGAACGGAAGCGCCTCGCGCGCAGCCCCCTGCATGATGAGCGTGTTGCCGAGGCCCGCGAGCGACTGGGCGAAATCGGCCTGCGTCCCGCGCCCGGTGTGGAGCGCCACGCTGCGGCGCTGCGTCGAGAGGGCCCGATCGAACTCCCCCAGCCGGGAGTAACAGATGCCGGCGTTGCTCAGGGCTGCGGCATACACGTAGAGGGGTTCGAGCTCGCGGAACGACAGCACACGCTCGAATCGCGGCAGCGCCTCATCCCATCGCGCGCGCACGACGCTGCCCATGCCGAGGTCGTTGAGCGCCCGCGCCTCCTGGAACCGGTCGCCGGCGGCCGCCGCCCCGGCGACGACGGCGGTGAGCCGCTTCTCGGCTTCCGCCCACTGGCCGACGCGCATTCTGAGCTGGCCATCGAGCCACGCGACGTCGAACTGAACGTCAGCCACGTCGGGCGCAAACCGACGCGCGGCGTCGAGCGTGCGAAGGGCGGGCTCGAACTGCCCGCGGCTGCGCTGCACCAGCGCCTCGAGATATTTCTGGCGCGCCCGAAGAGCATCGTAGCTGGGCTCTGGTGGAAGAGGCGCCGCGACCAGCGCGTCGAGGTCCGAGGGCTCGTGCTGAAGGAGGAGAATCTCGCCGCGGAGGAGCCGGAACTTCCAGTACCACTCCGACTGGGGCCGTGCCAGCGCCACGCCGCGTTCCGCCTGCGCCCGCGCGGCGGGCAGTTCGCCCCGCCGCTCGGCGAGCTGCGCCTGCTCGAATGTCGACGCTAGCTCCCGCGCCCGGTTCGCGGCGCAGCCGCCCAGGACGACGATCGCGGCGAGCAGGCCGACGCGGGCACGCTCAAGACCAGGTGCCGTTGCTCTCGACCTCCGCGGCGGCGACTGCTCCCCCCACCGGCGACCCGAGCTCCACCCGCAGCAGGGTGAGACGGCGTGACATGTCGGTGACCAGCAGTTCGCCAAAGAAGATTCGGCCGAAGTCCTGGACGACGAGCGAATGATGATCGATTCGCGCCGCAGGGTGCGGATCGCCGGCCCACCGGATGGACTTCACGATCGTCGCGTAAGTTGTTCCACACGAGTGCAGCAGCCGCGCGGTCGGCGGCGGCGGTGTACCGCCGATCGACGAGCGCATGAACAGACAGTCGCCGGACTCCTTCACGAATCCCGGATCGTCCGCCGCGGCGAGAAGCTTCGACCGGGTGTCGTACCGCTGGAACAGCGGCAGCGCGAGCTCGACGATGACCGCGTGGCCGTCGATGGCGACCCCCTCGATGGCCGTATCACCGGTGACCGCGATCGCCGGCTCCCCGCTGCCGGACGGGCTGCTCGAGCGGAGCGACGCGTGGAGGCGCTCGATCGTCAGTCCCGGCTTCTTTCCGACGCTCAAACCGGCGACATCCGCCGTCACGTGAGTCGACGTCGTCAGCGCGTCTTCCGCCACGCGATGGTACGTGAGCTCAATCTGCCTCTTGACGTCGTCGAACACCCCCTCCGCCGACGTCGCGGCGCCGGCGAGGCTGACCCAGTCGCCAAACCGCGTCGCGCCTGTCTGCGCGCGCGAACGCCCGCCGACGACGGTCAAGGAGCTGGCGGCGCTCGACTCGAGCACGAGATCCACCGGCCGGACGATGCGGCCGCCGATCGCGGCGGCATTGCCTCTGAAGATGAAGCGGCGTCTCAGATCCATGGAGTGTGACGGCGGATGACGGGTTCAGGGAGTCGAAACCGCGAACCGGTACTCCCCTAGGGAAGGCCCGTTCGGCGCGGCATCGTGGACGGTGAGAATGTAATGCATGTCACTGCCGAGTGTCCACGCCGGGACCAGGAGCAGCAGGGGCATTCCGGCGGGAGGCGCGGCCGCGCGTCCCGACGCGACGTGACGACCCGCCCGCGTGGTCAACTCGTACGTGACCTCACCGCCGCGGGGCGGATCGTTGATCTCGAGCGCCAGGGTCACCGGCGCGCCCTGCGGCCCCAGGCTGACCGAGGCTTCGCTCCCGCGGCTCTCGGGATGGAGGACCACCGGAACGAGCGCGACCGGCGAGGCATCGCGCCGGAGGGCCGGAACGACCCAGACGGACTGATACGCGGTGATGCACGCGAGCGCAGCTGCCGCCGCCCAGGGCAGGGCCGACGATCGATACCATGCGGAGGCCCTGCCGGCGGAGCGTCGAGCCGGCATCGGATGGAGCTGCCCCGACGCCGGAGCCTCGGCCAGACCGGCGGTCACGCCCTGCAGCAGGGCGGCCGCCGTCCGCAACTCGTCGGCGCAGGCCTCGCATGTGAAGAAATGCGCTTCGAACGCCTCCCGTTCGTCGCCTGACAGTTCGTCCAGCAGGTATCGTTCGGCCGCGAGCGTTTTTCCGGCTTCGTCGTGGTTCATGGGGTCACGACGAGATGACCCCCGCGGAAAAGCGTTCGCGGAAGCGTTGCTTCGCCCTGTGAAACAGGACGCGGAGATAGGCCCGATCGATATTCAGCTCGCGGCAGATGTCGTCTTTGGGTCGATCCTCGAGGAACAGCCATCGGATGAGCTCCCGGTCCTTCTGCGGCAGCGCCGCAATCGCTTCACGCACCTTCACGCGCTCCTCCGCCTTCAGGACGCGCCATTCGGCGCTGGGATCGCCCGCGCTCGGCTCGTCGTGGTCGTCGTCCAGCTGGTCGGCCCGCCCTCTGGAGCGATAGGTCTCCAGCAGCACGTTGTTGCAGACCGCGTTGACGAAGGCCCCCAGGCTTTCGGGGGCGGCCAGGCTGCCCTTTTTCTTGAGCGCGGTCAGTACGCGCACAAACGTTTCCTGCCTCGCGTCGTCCACCTGCGCCGCCGAGCGGAGCCGCGACCGAAGCTTCAGTGACAACAGATCCCCGAAATACGAAGTGAAATGCCGTTCTGTTTCGGGGTCCTCCGCAATCAGCCGCTGGACGTACTCGCCGTCGAAGCTGAAGCGGGGACGAAGGGGCAAATGCCGCCATCGTAGCGTCCGGCCTGCCTCCGCGCAACCGTCCGAAGCCGTATCCGCCGCCCATAACTAGTGCGGCAGGGGCCGGATTCGTTTCAGCGCGGGTGTTCGTGCCCTGATGAAACGGATTCTCCCGTCACGACACTAACGGGTGAACGCCAGTCAGCCAGGCGAGCCCAACCCATGCAACATGTCGCGACGGGACTGGCCGGGCGGGCGGGATCTTCGAGTGATCCCAGCCATCACGTCGGCCATGGCGCCGGTGCTCGCACGCGGGCAGGTTTTCCGAATGGTTGTTCAACCGGTTCGACAACGTCCAGTTCGGTGTCACGTTCAGGGAGTGTGTCAGGTGATCAATATGTGCATTGACCGTCCAGCAGTGGCCATCGGCCACATCGTCCGTGAAGTGCTGCTCGATCTGACCTGCGCGGTCCGATGCGACGCACGAGTCCTCATTACGGGTGATCGGGACTCCGGCAAGAGAGAGCTCGCCGAGATGATCCACCGGGGCAGCCAGCGGGCGGCCGGCCGATTCAGAACGATTGATTGCGCCGCGAGCACGGATGACGTGCTGGAGGCGAGGCTGTTCGGGCGCGCGCGCGCGAGCGAATCGGGAGTGGACGGCCGGGGCACCCGCGGCCTGCTGGAACAGGCGCACGGCGGCACGATCTTCCTCGCCAACGTGGGCGCGATCGGGCCGCGGCTGCAGCGCCGGCTGCTGACATTTCTCGAGGATGGTCTGATCACACGCGTCGGGGCGGAGCGGGCACACACCCGGGTGGACGTGCGCGTGATCTCCTCGGCGGACCGCGACCTGTTCGGCCGGACCGAGGCGCTGCGGTTCAGCGACGACCTGTATTACCGGTTGAACGTCGTGCACCTCGTGATGCCGGCCGCCGGACCCCGCGCGGACGTCGGCGCAGCCTGTTCGTAGCGGCTGCGCCGCGTCAGTCAACGGCCGGTCAGTTCACATTCACGGGCGTCACGCCTTCTTCGGGCCGATCCTCAGGAGGTTGATCACTCGCCGCACGCCCTCCGTCCTTCTCGCGATGCTGGCGGCCCTGGTCCGTCCCGCAGCCGTCAGGACCGTGCCCTTGAGCGTCACGACGTGCTTCTCGGTGTCGACACTGATGTCGCTGCCCTTGAGAAGATCCTCGGTGACGAAGCGCTCGTGCACGCGGGCCGTGATCCACGCGTCGGTCACGGCTTCGCCGGTCTTGACGGCGCCCTGCTTCGTCTTCGAGGCGACCACGGTCGCCCCCTTGACGACCGCGTCCTTCGTCTTGACGGCCCCTTCTTTGATCTTTTCCTGCGCAGTCAGCGGGGCCGCGGCAACGGTGACCAGCGCGGTGAGGCAGGCGATTCTCCAAGCAGCGTGCATACCATCCTCCATGCGGCCGGAAGACTCCAGCCGCTGGGAGCGATTATGGACCATCCCCGCTACCGCCCGCCGTCCAATCCGCCCCGCCCACGCGGGCCAGCCGGTGAGGAGCGGACGGCGACTCGACTCAATCTGAAAGGCCGCCGGCGGGAACTGGCGGTCGATCCCGGCGACGCGGCGCCGGTCAGACGCCGGGCTCGAGCGCCAGGACGGGCTCGCTGTCGCCGAGCGGCAGCGTGATGGTGAACGCGGTGCCCTTGCCGCCCTTCGATTCAACGGCAATGGTGCCGAGCATGTGCTCCACGCAATCGGCGACGATCGACAGGCCGAGACCCAAGCCGCTGGTGCCGAGCTCCTCGTCGCGGAGCGCGTGGGCGCGGAAGAAGCGCGAGAACAGCCCGCTGAGGTCCTCCTGTTCGATGCCCAGGCCGTTGTCGGCGATGCGGATGGCGCACATATCCGTCGCCTGGGCCGCGCACGGCGTGATGCTCACGAAGCGCTCCGGCTTCGACGGATCGCTGTACTTGATGCCGTTCGACACGAGGTTCATCAGCACGAGCTGGAGTCGCCCGACGTCCACGACGAGCACGGGCAGGTCCGTCGAGACCCGGATGTCCACGCCGCGCGCATGGGCCATCTCGCGCAGCTGCAGCGCGATGTCGTGCGCCACCGTCGAGACCTCAACCTTCTGTCGCTGGGCCCCCTCGTGCTGCGCCTGGAGCCGGGACATCGACTCCAGCTTGCGCGTCAGGTCGATGATGCCTCTGACGTTGCGATCGAGGAGCATGAGCAGACGGGAGACCCTGGAGGGATCGTCGAGCGTTTCGGGAAGATGCAGCGTCGCGACCGAGAACTGGAGAACCCCGAGCGGCTGCCGCAGCTCGTGGCTCACCATGCGGTTGAACCCCTCGAGCCGCTTGTTCTGCTGCTCGATCGTCTCCTTGTAGGCCGTGACGAACGTATCCACGGTCGTCTGGAGCAGGACCCCGACGCACTCGTCGAGGCGCGAGAGAACGTCGAAGCATTCCACCGCCGTGGGCGTCAGGCCGAGGCGGATGGTTTCCGCCCTGACGAACCCCGCGAGAATCGTCCCCAGGATGCGGTATTCCTGGATCAACTGGTGCAGCGACGCCCCCTGCGAGTGGCGCAGGTGTCCGAGCTCCTGCGCCTTGGCGAGAACGGAGGTGTTCGCGCCAATCGCCTCCTCGCTCGGATCTTTGAGATACGCCGCGAGGTCCAGGATCAGGACCGGGATATGGTCGAGGAGCGCATCGGACGGAAAGACGTCGCGGGCGTCGATGGGCAGCAGCGCGATGAGCCGCGTCAGCCACGCGGCAGCGATCGTGCGGTGCTCGTCGTGCAGCCGCGCCGCCATGATGGAGCAATAGGGTGTGGACCCCTCGGAAGGTGAAGGGCCCGCGGTCGCGGTGGCGCTCAACATACCCTCTAGATTACGCCCGGAAGACCCGGCCTGTGACGAATACGCACACGGGGCGAACTCGACGGCGAGATCACTCGACTAGAAACCGCACGACGTCGGCTGGCCGTTCAGCCCCTCGCGGTCCCGCTGAAAGCGCGCGCTGATGCTGCTGCCGACGTAATCCACCTTCACGACGTACAGGCTGTCGTAGTCGGTGGAGGCCCAGGCCGGCACGGTGACGCCACCGCCGTACTTGTTCATGATGTTCTGCACGAGCGTCTGAAGCTCGAGGTGTTCCCAGGCGACGAAGGCAGTGGTGTTCGCCTTCGTCGACGTGATCAGCGCGGCCTGGAGCGTCGCGATGTCGGTATAGCCGTATTTGGTGCGAACCGGCATCCCCAGCCGCACCGCGGTGGGCTCGATCGTGGCCAGGGGCCGCACGTAGTAGAAACTCCCCGCAGAATCGGTCACCTGGACAGCAGGGTTCGGCGCATACAAATAGTCGGGCCTGCCGTACTTCGCGGCGAGCACGGTCGGCAGCGCGAGCGCACGGTTGAAGCCCTGGCACGTCAACTGGCCATAACCTCCGGAGGGTTTCTCGCCGTGGCGCAGGAACACGATGGTCTGTTCGGCGCGCGCGTCAGAAGCCGCCACGAGAAGAAGAGTGCACATAATCCAAAGGAGCCGGTGACGCATGTCAAGCCTCTCTATCCATGCGGCCGCAGAAGGGCGGCCGGAAACGGGTTGTCTGGGGGATGACTGAGCGTACCTGCGTCGGAGCCGTCCATCAAGCAGGGCCATACCGGCGCCACGGCCGGGCTCGGCGCACGACAACCGCTGCTGTGCTATCGTGCGGCCACGATCGGCGGGCACCCGCCGCGACCTGGAATGGAAACCGATGAAGAATGCGCGCACGCTGCTCGTCCTGGTCTTCGGCGCGTTCACGGTCGCGGGGACCGGGGCCCTGGACAAAACGAGCGTCAGCTACCCAGCACAGCCCGGCGCCGGACACGGCCGCCGCGTCGTCCTGCTCGCCGGCGATGAGGAGTACCGCAGCGAAGAAGGGCTGCCCATGCTCGCCAAGATCCTCAGCCAGCGCCACGGATTCAGCTGCACCGTGCTGTTCTCCGTCGCCGCCGACGGCACGATCGATCCGAAGAACTCCACGTCGCTGTCGGATCCCTCCGCGCTCGACACCGCTGACGCCGTGGTGATGCTGCTCCGTTTCCGCACGTGGCCCGACGAGACGATGGCCAAGTTCGACAGGCTCCTGAAAGCGGGGAAGCCGATCGTCGCGCTTCGCACGAGCACGCATGCCTTCAACGGCTTCCCGAAGGGCAGCCCGTGGGAGTCGTGGAACTACAACAACGCGGGAGGATTCGGGAAGCGCGTCCTCGGGGAGACATGGCTGACACACTGGGGCCGGCACAAATCGGAAGCCACGCGAGGCGCGATCGAGCCCTCGCAGCGCAGCCACCCCCTGCTGCGGGGCATCACGACAATCTTTGGCGATACGGATGTGTACGAAGCGTATCCGCCGCCGGATGCGACGGTGCTGGTGCGCGGCATCGTCCTGAACGGCATGACGCGTGAGGCGCCACCCGCCGCGTACCGCAAACCGCGCTCGACGGACAAGCAGGAGCAGGACGTCAACGATCCCGCGATGCCGGTCGTCTGGACTCGCGTGAACACGAACGAGACCGGCGCGTCGAATCGCATCCTGACGACGACCATGGGATCGGCGACCGATCTCGAGGACGAAGGTCTCCGCCGGCTCGTCGTGAACGGCGTGTACTGGGGGCTCGGCCTCGACGTGCCGTCCCGGGCGGACGTCACGCCCGTCGACGAGTACCACCCCTCGTTCTATGGGTTCGACGGTTTCCGGAAGGGCCTCCGCGCCACGGATTTCGAGCTGGGCAAGACCGTCCCCGGGGAGCCGCTGCCGAAGCCTGCCTCGGAATCGAAAGGCGCGGGCATCCGATAACTCCCTCGCACTCGAGCCTCGCGTTGAAGGACGAGCGCTTCAGCACCCGTGACACGTGCCTGTGACGACGATTCCTGAATGGGTCGAGCCTATGGCGGCCACGCTGACCGCGAAGCGGTTCACCGGCCCTGACTGGATCTTCGAGCGAAAGCTCGATGGCGTCCGCATGCTCGCCTTCAAGGACGGTTCGCGGGTTCGCCTCCTGTCGCGCAATCGTCTCGCTCAGAATGCCGCCTACCCGTCGGTGGTCGCCGCCGTCGAGGCTCTGCCCGTGCGCGACGTGATCCTCGACGGCGAAGCGACCGGTGTGTGGAGAGCGCAGGGGAGAGTCGCCTATCACGTGTTCGATGTCCTCTGGCTCAACGGCGAAGACGTCACCGGGTCGCCGCTTTCGCGGCGGCAACAGCTGTTGTCGGAACTGCCGCTTCGGGCGCCGCTGCGCCGCGTCGCCGCGGTGACCGACGCGGAGCCGTGGGAACGCGCGTGCCGTGAGGGGTGGGAAGGGGTGATCGCGAAGCGCCGCGACTCGCTGTACGAGCACCGACGATCTCCGCACTGGCTGAAGATGAAGTGCGAGGCCACGCAGGAGCTCGTCGTCGGCGGCTTCACGGATCCCCAGGGCGGACGGGTCGGGTTCGGAGCGCTGCTGGTCGGCTACTTCGACGGAGGGGCGTTCGTCTACGCCGGCAAGGTCGGCACGGGGTTCGACACGAAGCTCCTCCTCGAGCTCCGGAGGCGTTTCGACGCGATCGAGGTTCCGAAGCCGCCGTTCACGCGGGCGGTGGGACTGCCGCGCCTGCGGGCGCACTGGGTGCTTCCGGAGGTCGTCGTTCAGGTCGCATTCATCGAGTGGACGGTGCACGGCAAGCTGCGGCACTCGCGCCTGCTCGGACTCCGGACGGACAAGTCCCCGACTGACGTGGTCAGGGAAACGCCGTGATCACGCATCCCGAAAAGGTCCTCTTCCCGCCTGCAGGCGGAGAGGCGGCGATCACCAAAGGGGAGCTTGCCGCCTACTACGAGGCCATCGCGCCGCTGATCGTTCCGCACATCAGCGGCCGCCCGGTCACCATGGAACGGTATCCGGCGGGGATTGGCGCACCAGGGTTCATCCAGAAGGACGTATCCAGGGGATTTCCGAAGTGGCTCGAACGGGTCGAGGTGCCGAAGAAAGGGGGCACTGTCCACCATCCCCTCGTCTCCGATGCACGCTCGCTGCTCTGGGTGACGAACCAGAACAGCATTACGCCCCACGTCTGGACCTCGCGAGCGCCTGACTTGCACCATCCGGACCTGTGTGTCTTCGACCTCGATCCGGCGGTGGAGGAACCCGGCGTGCTCCGCGCCGCTGCGCTCGCGCTTCGTGACGTGCTCGACGAGCTCGGGCTACCGAGCTGGGTCAAGACGTCCGGTTCGAAGGGGTTCCACATCGTGGTCCCGCTCGACCGCAAGAGCGACTTCGGGGAAGTATCGAAGTTTGCGCATGCCGTCGCGGCGCAGCTGGTCCTGCGGGATCCGACGCACCTCACGCAAGAGTTCCATAAAGTCGATCGCGGGGGGCGTATCCTCGTGGACACGGCCCGTAACGGCTACGGCGCGACGTTCGCCGCGCCGTATGCCGTCCGCGCCCGGGCGGGTGCACCCGTCTCGGCGCCGTGCACGTGGGCCGAGATCGAACGTGGAGATGTCGCGCCGCAAACCTTCACGCTCCGGAACATGGAGGCACGCGTCGCGCAGGTGGGTGATCTCTGGAAGGACATGCGACGGCGGCGGCGGTCGCTCCGCCGCGCGCTCGCCCGGATCTCCTGACAGGGCCGCTGGCTTCCGGTAACTCGCTGATCTGATCGAGGGGGCGCGTATGAACGCCGTGTGGATCCCCGTCGCGCTCGTTCTGCTGACCTTGTCAGCCTCTCCTGCCGCCGTCGCGCCGCAGTCCATAGCCCCGCCCTCAACCGCCGCGCTCACGAAGACGGACATGGAGCGCTTCCTCAGGACGGCGAAGATCGTCCGACAGAGGGACATTGCGAAAGGGGTCACCGGCCCGCTTCGACTCACCCTCAGGGACGGCACCCTGGAGCACGATGCGGCCTTCTCAGCGGTCGACGAACATCTGTCCGTCATGAAATTTGCGAATGGCGGCACGGAGATCGACTTCGTCGACTCCTACCGGTACACACTCGCCGCGTACAAGCTCGCCGAATCGCTGAACCTCGACACCATGATGCCGGTCACGGTCGAGCGCGCCTGGAACCTGAAGCCGGGCGCGCTCAGCTGGTGGGTGGACGCGCGCTGGGACGAGGGAGCCCGGCTGAAACAGCACCTCGAACCGCCGGATCCCGACGCCTGGAACAAGCAGATGCACCGGATGCGCGTGTTCACGGCGCTCGTCGCCGACACGGACCGCAACCTCGGCAACGTCCTGATCTCGGCCGACTGGAAGCTCTGGATGATCGACTTCACGCGCGCCTTCCGCCGCACCCACAAGCTGCTCGCCCCGCAGAACCTGACCCGCTGCGACCGCCAGCTGCTCGCCGTCCTGCGGACGCTCAAACAGGACGACGTGGAGGCGGCGACCAAACCGTACCTGGGTCGAACGGACGTGGAATCCATCATGGCGCGACGCGATCTGATCGTCGCGCTCTTCGAGAAGCGCGTCGCCGAAAGGGGCGAGGCGGCCGTGCTGTACTAGCAGCCGCACCGGCCGGACGCCGCTCCGATTCAGGGAGCGCCGGCCGCTAGGCTTCCCACCGCAGGGCAATCGCGGGATCGACGCGCGCCGCGCGCGCGGCCGGGATGTAGCTCGCGAGCAGGGCGGTGGCCGCAAGACCCATCGAGACCGCCACGTAGGTGACCGGATCCATCGGGCTGACGCCAAAGAGCAGCGTCGACATCACCCTCGTCAGGCCGGCGGCGGCGGCAATCCCCGCGGCGATCCCGATGACGGCGAGCCACAGGCCCTGACGCAGGAAGAGGCCCGTGACATCCCGCGCCGCGGCGCCGAGCGCAATCCGGATTCCGATCTCGCGGGTCCGCTGCGTCGCCACGTACGAGATGACGCCGTAGATACCGACCACCCCGAGCAGCAGGGCTACGCCGGCGGCGATCGCGAGCATCACCAGCATGAAGGAGGTCTGCGCCATCGACTGGGCACGCAGCTGCTCCACGGTGCGCACTCCGGCCACCGGAAGATTGGCATTCACCGACCACACAGCCTGCTGGATTTCCTTCAGCAGCGTCGGGGAGCCCGCCCGTTCCGTCCGGACCGCATAGCCCATCGTCCGCTGCACCAGCAGCGGCTCGTCCCAGAAGTCCTTCATCATCATCGGCCAGTACATGATGGCCGGCGCGGGCTGCGCCACGCCGTTGTCGCGTGCGTCGGCGACCACACCGACGATCGTCCGCCAGGGGTTCTTGGGATTCTGGCGGATCCGCCGCCCCACGGCTGCGTCGGGGGCCTTCCAGTATTCGCGCGCAAAGTTTTCGGTCACGACGACCACCGGCGCCTGCGTATACACGTCCGTCCAGGAGATCACCCGGCCGGCAAGCAGGCGATTTCCCATCGCGGCGAAATAGCCTTCCCCGATCCATTTGAATCTCCGCAGCGGCGGCAGCCGGCCGCCGGGGCCGGGAAAGTCCTCGACAAAAATGGGATCGCTGCTGTCGTTGCCGTCCATCGTGATCGACGTGGAAAGACCGACGGCTTTGACCCCCGCAATCTGTGCGATGCGCCGGGCGATCTGTTCGTGCGTCCTCGCCGCCTGTTCCTTGTCCGCCACGAGCGACTCAGGGATCGAGACCCTCAGGGTCAGGATCTGTTCCGGCTGCGTGAATCCCGGATCGACGCGACGCATCGCCTGGAACGTGCGCATCATCAGGCCCGATCCGACGAGGAGCACGACGGCCAGCGCGACCTCGGCGACGACGAGCGTGTTGCGCGCGCGGTGGCGCGCTCGACCGTCGCTCGACGCGCGTCCGCCTTCCTTCAGCGACGACGCGAGCTGCGGGCTGGTGAATTTCAGCACCGGAAGCAGGCCGAAGAGCAGCCCGGCGACGAGGGAGATCGCCACCGTGAAGGCCAGGACCGTCGGATCGATGCGGATCTCGTCCACGCGCGGCAGGCCTTCCGGGGCGACGGCGATGAGCACCCGGATACCGGCCTCCGCAAGCAGCGCCCCGAGCGCTCCGCCGGCGAACGCAAGCGCCAGGCTTTCTGACAGGAGTTCCCAGCTGATGCGGGCTCGGCTCGCACCGAGCGCCGCGTGGATCGCCAGTTCCTGCTGACGGCCTTCCGCGCGGACCAGGAACAGATTCGCCACGTTGGCGCACGCGATGAGCAGGACGATTCCGACGGTCCCGAGCAGCACCCACAACGTGCGGCCGATGTCGCCGACCACGTCGACCGCCAGCGGGCGGACGTTGGGGCCCATCCGGACTTCGTCGAACATCTGCCGCGTAAATCCGTTCGGCAGGGGGAACCGCTCCACCACGAGCGGCAGCATCCGCGCGACATCGGCGTTTGCCTGGGCCAGCGTGGCGCCCGGCTTCAGCCTCGCGAGCCCCTGGTAGCTGAAGTTCCCGACGAAGACCTTGGACCGATCGATCTGCAACGGCACCACGATTTGAGGAGTGCTGTTGAGGAACCTGAAGCCGGCAGACAGCACGCCGATGATGTCGCGCGGCGTACCGTCGACGACGAGCGAGCGGCCGAGCACCGCGGGATCGCCGCCCATGGTCCGCTCCCAGTACCCGTGTGTGAGCAGCACGCGCGCCGGGGCCGACGGCGTATCGTCGGCCTTCGTGAACGTCCGCCCCAGCACCGGCTGCACGCGCAGCGCCGCGAGCGTGCCATCGGTCACGAACAGCGCCTCGAGGCGCTCCGGCTCCCCGATTCCCGTGACCGACACCGAGCCGTTGTCCCACAACCCGAAGTCCTGGAACACACGGCCCTCTTCACGGTAGGTGAAGTAGGTGGCGGGTGACTGGTTCATGACCGGGATGTTCATGCCAGGCGCCGCGTGCCACACGCCGACCAGGCGGTCGGCGTCCGGATAGGGCAGGGGCTTCAGCAGCACCCCGTTGACCACGCTGAAAATGGCGGTGTTCGCGCCAATCCCGAGGCCAAGGGTAAGGACCGCGACGACGGAGAACACCGGCGCCCGTAGCAGGCGCCTGAGAGTGCGATCGACGCGCGAGGACATCCGGGACATGCGCTGGTATACGGTCGGCGCCGGTCAGAGGTTCAGGCGGACAGCCCTCAGCCTTCAGCGTTCCACACTTCAGACTTCAGACTCTCTTCCGTCTCAACTATTGTCGCCGTCCAGCAGATCGCCGAGTCCGCCGAGGATCGAGCCTTCCTCACGCCCGCCTCGACCCGCCCTGGGGACGGCCGCGATAATCCGGTTCGCCAGGCGGCTGAGGGGAAGCGACTGAAGCCAGACGCGACCGGGGCCGGTCAGCGTCGCAAAGAAGAGGCCTTCTCCGCCGAAGAGCGCCGACTTGATCTTCCCGACGTATTGGATCTCGTAATTGACCGACGGCTGGAACGCGACGATGCACCCGGTGTCCACCCGGACGGTTTCCCCGGCGCGGAGCGTCCGTTCGTGGAGCGTGCCGCCGGCATGCACGAAGACCCACCCGTCTCCCTGCAGCCGCTGCATGATGAACCCCTCGCCGCCGAACAGGCCGACGCCGAGCTTCCGCTGGAACGCGATGCCGATCGAGACGCCCTTGGCGGCCGCCAGAAACGAATCCTTCTGCGCGATCAGTTCCCCGCCGATGTCGGCGAGCGGGATCGCGATGATCTTTCCGGGGTACGGCGCCCCGAATGCGACTTTCCGCTTCTGGCCGGACCGGTTGAGGAAGACGGTCATGAACAGCGACTCGCCGGTCAGCAGCCGCTTGCCGGCCCCCATGAGGGCGCCGAGCACACCGCCCTGCTTCTGCGACCCGTCGCCGAAGATCGTCTCCATCTCGATGCCGTCTTCCATGTACATCATCCCGCCGGCTTCGGCCACGGTGGCCTCCTGCGGGTCCAGTTCGACTTCGACATACTGCATGTCGTCGCCGAAGATCTGGTACTCGATCTCGTGCATGTCGGGCATCGGCGTGGGCGTCCTTTCGGGAACTGCAAGTGGTCGGAGCGCTGACAGATTCTACGATGCGTTACACAAACGGGTTCCGCAGCGGGTTGCAGGGTACGGCCGGTTTGCCGGTCGAGGCGCGCGGCCGGAACGAGCGGCGGGTCAGGGCCGCTGACGTGCCGGACCTCGGAGCAGGTAATGGAGACCCATTCCGGCATACGCGCCGGCCAGCGGGAAAACCATCACAATCAGCATCGACGCCGACCCGGCTGACGGCTTCGCGACGAAGGCGTGCAGCGGGATCCAGAGCCCGATGCCCAAGGCCCACAGCCACGGCCGGCGGGGACCGAAGAACCCGAGGATGGCGGCGAACATCAGCATCGAAAAGGCGGTGATGCCGGTGGCGTCCCACCCTGGCCGCGAATCCACGTAGGCGATGGACAGGCCGAAGACGACGGCGGCGCAGAACAGAATGCGGTTCCGCATCAGGACCCTTTCTGCCGCGAACGCCGCGGCGACGACCTCGGGCGCATCACGGCGCGCATGCCTTACATAGCACGCAATGCGGCACACCGCCCGGACGGCATGCGGCGGGCCCTGAAGGCGCGCGAGCTCGGCACTTTCGCGTGACGCGGATTCGACGACATAATGTTGGTATGAGAAACGTCATACAGCGGGCGCTGTTGATCGGCCTCGCCGCAGCCGTCGGAACCGGCGCCGGGGCTCAGGCGCCGGTCCCGATCTCGGTCTACAAGAGCGCGACCTGCGGGTGCTGCGCGAAATGGGTGGAGCATCTCCGCGCGAGCGGATTCGCGCCGACGGCGACGAACGTCGAGAACATCACGACCGTCAAGACGAAGTACCACGTGCCGAATGCGGTCCAATCCTGCCACACCGCGCTCGTCGGCGGGTATGTCATCGAAGGGCACGTGCCGGCTTCGGACATCAGGCGACTCCTCAAGGAGCGTCCCGCGATCAGTGGTCTGGCCGTCGGCGGGATGCCTGCGGGTTCTCCCGGCATGGAAGGCCCTCCGCCGCAGCGGTACGACGTGCTGTCGTTCGACACGCAGGGGACGACCAGGGTCTACGCGACGCACGGTAACTAGTCCGATGACACACCGGGGTGGGGGCGGGCCCGGCCCGTGCGGTCACGGGCGGAGGCGCGGCGCGTCCGCGGCGCTCCTCGTGATGCTGTGGGTGCCGGCTGCGGCCGCCGTCACGGTGTCGCTCACACAGTCCGACACGCGGCGAGCCCTGCGGCTCGGGGACGGTGCGCCGGCCGCGCGGGCGGAGTTCCATGCGCCTTACATCATCAAGGTCAGGGACTCGGTCATTCACGAAATCCAGGTGCTGACGGAGTTCCGCCGCACCGTGATGGCAACCGAAGACGCCTTGAAGCGCGGCGACTGGGCGGTCGCGAAGGGGGCCAGAAGCCTCAACGGCCAGGGCATCGACGAAGTCGTGAAGCCGTGGCGCGGCAAGGTGACCCTCGTCGCCACGCTGCAGCTCGATGCGCTGCACACGTACGTCGCCGTGCCGAACTGCGAAGTCATGATGGGCGGCATGCCGGTGGTCGCATCGCTGGATCGGCGGGCCACCCCCCGCTCCTCGCTCCCGTACTCGAGCCGGGGCACGATGACGACATCGCTCGTGGGCGCCGTGATCGAGGCGGACTTCGACTCGGCGGCGGTCGGCCAGACGTCGAGAGACGCCGTCGTCATCTGCGACGGGCGGGACGTGGCGCGGACGCCCATCGACTTCAGCCGACTCGAATAGCGGCGCGTCCCGTCATTGCGCGGTGAACGACCAGACCGGCCCCGCCGCGGACTGATTCGCCATCGTCTTGCTGACGATCTTCCAGTAATACGTCACTCCGGATGTCAGCGCCGGCAGCGCATACTTCTTCGTGGTGTTCGGCGAGACCGAGACGCTGCCCGCCACGAGCGGCGGCGTCGATGTCGTCCCGAAGTACACGTCGGCCCTGTGCGCCCACGGGCCCGGCTTCCATGCCAGGTACACGCCGGTCACCGGCTGCAGAGCCAGGTTGGCCGGCGCCGTGTACACGGGTTTGTCCGGGGGAAGGGGAGCAAACGCCTTCGTCTCCGCGTTGCCCGTCGAGTTCTGCCACTTCCGATCGAAGTTGGCCTTGAACCACGCAAAGATCCAGTCCTTCTTCGTGAAGTAGTTGTGTTCGTACTGGGACGCGCTGGACTCGAACGTCCAGTTGGACGAACCGAAGATCGACATCAGCTGTCCGTAGAGCAGCGCGATTTTCTCGTGCGTGAATCCCTGATGCGCCCGCACGCGGATCTGCACGCCCGCCGCGTACAGCCGATCCACGTTGTAGGCCTGCCACACGTTCGCCGTGCTCCGATACCACGAGGGCTCGACGATGAGCCGCACCGGGACGCCGCGCTTTGCTGCGCGAATCAGGCCGTCGGCATGACCGGGCTCGGTGATCTTGTACATGATGACGTCGATACGGCTCGTCTCGGCGTCGTACAACGGGACGGCGCGCTTCGCGAAGTTCTGCCACGGCACGAACAGCAGGTCCGGGCTGATGGGGAACGTGCCGTACTCGCGCAGCAGCGGCCCGTTGATGTTGGCGTAGTTGGTGATCGTGGCCGTCTCGAGCCACGCATCGTCCATCCTCGTCTTGAAGGAGTCCACCAGGGCGGGGTCGTCCGTGTAGTACACGGCCTCGTCCGTGTAGTTGACATACGGGGTCACGGGAATGAAGTAGTAGTCGCTGAAATTGGCGGCGCCGACCTCCAGCGTCTCCTGCCCGGGGAAGAGCATGAATTTCCAGTGGAGGCTGCTTCCCGAGCTCTTGCCGCGCATCGGGATCCCGGCGGCGGCGAGCTTCTGGAGGACGGCGGCGTTCCGGGTCGATACGGAATTGCGCCGCGGATCCATGAGCACACGAACGGGCAGCCCACCACTGAAGCGCCTGATCACGGCATCCGCGACCACATCGTCTTCCATCATGTCGAAGGCCACGTCAATCCTCGCCTGCTCGTTGGCGATGAGGGTGAGCAGCGGCGCGCGGCAGTCCTGGAACGACGTGTCACACAGGCGCTCGGCGGCCCCGGCGGCCGGCGCGTACGCCACGCCGAGGAGCATCGCGCCGGCGAGCGCGATGCGACACGAGTATTTCGAATGCACGGTCCTCCCTGGACAGAGTGCGATGCAAGCGGCGGGAGCACACACCGTGCCACGAGCGCGTCGCGGAATTCAAGACGTGATGTCCGTCCTTCGCGCGTCGCCGTGGGTTCGCAACGGTGTAGATATGCACGGTTGAGTTGGCTTTCGAGGCGGCGCCGGGAGACAGGTGCGAGGGGCCGGACGGCGACGGCACCCGCGAGGCCCGCACAATTCGGCGCCATTTCGACCGGCGGATCAGCTAGAATTGCAGCTGGATGATCGAGTCGGGCCGAAGCCTGCACTGCCCACGACTACGCCCGGGCCGGTCAATGACCGGCCTTTTTGCTGTACCGCGCACCCGCGCTGACATAGGGGACATTTCATGGCGAACCGCACCAAGGTCACACAACAGAAGCGCGCCCGGGAGCGCGCGAAACAGGAGCGGATGCAGGAGAAGACCCGGCGGCGGGAAGAGGTGAAGGTTCGAAAGGCGAACGAGCCGGCAGCCGCGGGAAGTGTCGGCGGGGAGGACCCTGACATCGCGGGCATCATTCCGGGCCCACAGCCGCGGCCCTGGGAAGACGACGATCTGGTCGAGGAAACGGCGGACGCCGAGAAGACCGACGCCGAGTGACCGCGCCGGCAGATTGACCGGATAGAGGGCGGCCGGCGTGCTGGTCGTGGCTTTCCATCGACCCGCCGACCGCCTCGACTCACCGGGTGTCGCGGGTCAGACTCTCCGGCGACCGCTCACCAGCCCGAGCACGAACAGCACGATGGCAATCACCAGCAGCACGTAGATGAAGTTGCCGAGCGTGTAACCGCTGACCAGGCCGAGCAGCCACAACACCAGCAGAATCACCGCAATCGTAAAGAGCATCAGTCCCTCCTGCCGGACCTGTTCAGCACAAGCCGTACCGCAATCCCGAACGTGTCTGGAGCCGCCAAACGCGCCACTTTCCCGTGCGCGGGGGCGCGCCGGTATGTCGCGCGCTACCGCAAAGCGGCGCGAGACAGCTGAGGCGGGGAGCTCAGGCATCCCTCTCGACGGTGACCTCGACTATACCGAGCGGCTCTTCGAGTGCGACGAACAGGTCATCCGGGTTCACCATGCCGGCTCCATAGAGGTCGGCGGGACGATAGGGGCGTTCGTGGAGCGCGAGCGTGATGTCGGAAATCTCCTGATACGTCGCGAGGACGACATCGGCGATCGCATACAGCGTGTGCTGAACCGACCGGCTCGCATGCCACGCGAACGTCTCGATGATGGCCGCGCGCACCCCCTGGCGGAAGGGGCGGAACGTCACATCCGGACTGCTGTACGTCCAGCGCGCCGACAGCCCGCCGACGAGCAGCCGCTGCAGACCATCGGTCCTGCCGTCTTCGGCCAGATCACGCGCAGGTGGCGCAAACCCCGCGGTTCGCATCAGCGACAGATCATCGAGGCCCGAGACCACCGCGACCTTCGGTCCATTGCTCGTGACGGTCGCGGTCTTCACCTCCGGTGTCCCGGCCATGAAGGCCTGTCCCTGCGGACGGCCTCCGGCGTCGAGCCGCGTCCACGACTTCTCGGTAATCTCCACCCGCGAGCGGGTGATTGTGGGATGTCCGCTCAGCACCCGGTCGCAGAGCGCGATCCCGAATTCTTCGATCTCGCCGGCGCCGTGCTCGCGAGCCGTGCGATGGACGACGTTCTTGAGGGTCTCTCCAGGCACGAGCCCGTCGGCGCGCCCCTCGCGGAAGGCGGCGGCAAAATTCCCTTCGAAGCGGAACGACACCGTCAGCTCCTTGGGATCATGCCGATCGCCGCGGCGCATGATCCGGAGCAGCCGCAGCCGCGATTCCCCGTGGCTGCTTGAGCCGATTCTGGGCATCGCGGGAATGTACCATGAGCGCGGCAGCGGGTGCGGAATCCCGTCCACCGCCCGGCGTCGGTTCGATATAATCAACCGCTTCCATGATCGTCGCACGGCGGTTCCTGATTGGCGGGCGGGTGCAGGGGGTCGGCTTCCGGATGTTCGCGGAAGCACGGGCGGCCGTCGAGGGCGTGCATGGGCACGCGCAGAACCTGCCAGACGGCCGCGTCGAAGTGCTCGTCGAAGGGGACCAGGACTCGGTCGATCGGATCGAGCTGGCGCTGCGGCGCGGACCGGCGGGGGCGCAGGTGGAATCGTTCGAGGTCGAGGGCGTCGCGCCGTCACGGCGCGCCACCGGCTTCACGACCCGGTAGACAGACAGGGCCGCGCGCGCAGGCGGCGGCTCACGGCAGGAGTTCGATGGAACAGCTGAAATCGAAGATTCGACACGTCCCCGATTTTCCCAAGCCCGGCATTCTGTTTTACGACATCACCACGCTGCTGCGCGATCCGGCCGGCCTGCATGACGCGGTCGACAGCATGGCGACGCCTCACCTGGGGCGCGGCATCGACCTGGTCGTCGGTATCGAAAGTCGCGGCTTCATTCTCGGAGCCGCCGTGGCCGATCGCATCGGCGCGGGGTTCGTGCCGGTGCGAAAGCCGGGGAAGCTGCCCGCACCCTGCGTGCAGGCCACATACGACCTCGAGTACGGCAGCGACAGCCTCGAAATGCATCGCGATGCGGTCCAGGCCGGCCAGCGCGTACTCATCGTCGACGATCTGCTCGCGACCGGCGGAACCGCGCGCGCCACCGTCGACCTGGTCAAGCAGCTCGGAGGAACGGTCGCAGGCGTCGCGCTGCTCATCGAACTCGTCGGTCTGAACGGACGGGCGCGTCTGGCGGGCGAGCAGGTCACCGCCGTCCTGCAGTATTAACCTGATAGACTTGGGGTTTTCCGCGCCCGTAGCTCAGCAGGACAGAGCACTGGTTTCCTAAACCGGGGGTCGCAGGTTCGAGACCTGCCGGGCGCACCAGCCTTCGCCCGCCCTGCCAGCGCGGCAAGCAGTTGAAGATTTATGAAGAGCACGGAACGGCACAAGCTGAAAGAACACGAGTTCGCGCACACGGTCGCCCGCGCGCGGGAGGTCATCGACACGCGTGGCCGCGACATGGCCACGGTCGCCGTGCTCGTCGTGGCGGCGCTGGCGCTCGCGTTCGGGTATATGGCGTGGCGGCACTCGCGCGATGCGAAGGCGAACACGATGCTGGCCTCGGCGCTCGCGGTCGCTGAGGCGCCGGTCGTCGCACCCGTTGCACCCGCACCAGGCAGCCCGATGCCGGTCCAGCAGCCGGGCACGTTCCAGACCGAACGAGCCAGGCTCGACGCCGCGTTGCCGAAGCTCCTGCAGGCCGCCGACGCCTACCCGAATACCGACGCCGGCATTGCGGCCCGCTATCGTGCGGCGGGTACGCTGGCTTCGCTTGGCCGGTTCGGCGAGGCGCAGCAACGATACCAGGAGGTCGTCGACAAGGCGGGAAGCCGGATCTACGCCCGGACCGCCAGGCTCGGCCTCGCGCAGGTGGAGGTCGCCCAGGCCAAGTACGACGAGGCCATCAAGATCTACCAGCAGCTCAGTACCGATACGACCTCACAAATCCCGGTGGACGGTGTGCTGATGGAACTCGGGCGGGCGTACTTGAAGGCCGGCAGGAAAGCCGAGGCTGCGCACGCGTTCACGCGGGTCGTGGAGGAGTTTCCGCAGTCGCTGTATGTCGCCGACGCACGCCGGGAGATGGAAGAAGCCAAGAAGGGCTGAGCGCCCCAGCGCAGGCGCCCGGCCGTCCGCGAAACCGGAGGCGGGGGAGATCAGGCCGTCCGGGTGCGATCGGCCTCCGATTCCCACGTGGCACGTGTCGTGGCGCTCTGGCGTTCGGGCTCGACCATCAGTCGCAACGCGTAATCGGCGGGAGCGCCCGTCACATCGCTGACCGGTCCGACGCGGAACACCGCGGACAGCACGCTGGACTTGCGGAGCGGCGCCGGCAGGTCGGTCCGCGACCGCGCCGCGCGGTCGATCTGGAAATAGACCAGGCGATACATCGGGATGGGCGTGCCCCCCAGGCAGCCCACGCTGACCCCGTGAGGACTGACATCGCGTGTCATCACGGATGCCACCCGCGTGTTGCCTTTGGAGTCCTTCCACAGGATCTGGCCGGGCACCTCGATCGGATGCCGATCTTCGGTCCGCTTCTCATATCGGCTCCCACCCTGCACGAGACGAAGTCGCTGTTCCATGTGGCCGTCCCTCTTGGAAGAATCTCTGCTGCTGGTATATCAAGCGGCGCGCCCGCGGAGGCAGGCCCCCGCTCGAGCCGGATTATTTCAGTCAACTTCTTCCTTGTGTGAGACTTGCGATGATTTCTGCGGAAGCAGAGGAGGGCGCGCTGCTGGATACTTCGTATTCAGACCCCGGATAACTGGATACCAGGTATCCTGGCGAGCCGCTCCACGTGTGACGACGGCGGTCAATGGACGGGGCGGAAGGACCCGACGCGGAGCCGCTCCATCTTCAGGTAGAGTCCTCGGCGGGTGAGGCCGAGCAGGCGCGCGCTCTCGGAGACGTTCCCGGCCGCGCGCTCGAGCGCCGACTGGATCATCTCGCGTTCGATTTTTTCCACCGCCGCGGCGAGCGTGGACTGGCGATGCCGCGGGCGCGCCGCGGGATCCACGGCCAGTCCGCGGGTCCCGAAGGCCGGCGACAGCAGGTCGGGCGTTATCAATCCGGCCGGGGGGGCCATGGCGACGGCCCGTTGAATTTCGTTTCGGAGCTGCCGGACGTTGCCGGGCCATGGGAATGTGTCGAACAGGTCGAGTGTCTCGGCGCCCAGTCGGACATTGGGCTTCGCGAGGCGCTCGCACGCGTCGCGCAGGAAGAACGTGCTCAGGTGCGGGATTTCCTCGCGGCGCTCGCGCAGCGGCGGGACGTGCATGTGGATCACGCTCAGCCGATAGAACAGGTCCTCCCGGAACTTCCCCTCGCTCACCCGGCTCTCGAGATCGACGTTGGTCGCGGCGACCACGCGGACGTCGACCCGCTGCGGCCTCGTGTCGCCGACCGGCAGCACCTCGCCCTGCTCGAGGAATCTGAGCAGCTTCGGCTGGACGTCGAGCGGAAGATCCCCGACTTCGTCCAGGAAGAGCGTGCCGCCCAGCGCCGTTCGCAGGACGCCGGGTTGATCCGCCACCGCCCCCGTGAAGCTGCCGCGCCGATGGCCGAACAGCTGGCTGTCGGCGAGCTCCCGCGTGGCGCTGGTGCAGTTGTAGGGGAGGAACATGTTGTCGCGACGCGGCGATCCGGCATGGATCGCCCGCGCGACGAGGTCCTTCCCGGTCCCGCTCTCGCCGGTGATGAGCACCGTCAGGTCATTGCCCTGCATCCGCTGAATCTGATCCGCGACGCGCTGCATCGCGGCGCTCGCGCAGACGAACCCGGGGAGCAGCGGCTCGAGCGGCCGCTCCAGCGCGCCCGACGCACCCTCGAGCGGGCGGTCGCGCGCGAGGCACAGATCGAATCCCTGCCGGAGCACGGCGCACAGCGTGCGGAACCGCTGCAAGGTCGAGGACGTGATGGAGCGGGCGGAGGAGAGCGCGGCGAACCGCGCGCCTTCCGGGGCGCGGCCGATGGGTTCCACCACGAGCACGCTCGGTCCGGCGTTGTGGCGGAGGGCGGCGGCGGCGAGGGCGCGGGCGCTGTCCAGATCGCATCCGGCCGACGCGAGCACCTGGATCTGCCCGCCGGCCGCCTGGACGAACAGGGTCGAGGCCTGTGCGTCGCAGGCCTCGAGCAGCGCGGTCGCGCCCTCGCGCGCGAGCAGGGCCGGCATCGCCGACGCGTCCACGATTCGCCGCACCAGGGCATCGTCGCCGTCCATCTGGACGCCGAGATATCCGACGGCTGCCGTCGACGGCACGTGATTCAAGGCGGCACGGGCCTCGGCCAGGTCGGGCCCCGCGCCGAGCGCCTCGAAGACCGTGGCCGCCGAGGTCAGGAACCGGTTCGCGCGCGATCGCGCCCCGGCGGCGGCTGCGAGACGCCCGAGCTCCAGGTGGCTGAGCCCGGTCTGATAGCCCTCGCCCAGCAGGTCGAACACGCTGACACTCTGGCCGAAGTCATGATACGCGTCTGTCGCGCGCCCGGCGGCGGCATGGAGACGCCCCCGCAGCCGGAGAAATTCGCCCCACGTGCCCGTCATCGCGCCAGGCTGCACCCGTGCGGCCACGCCGTCGAGCCACTTCTGGGCTGCTTCGGTCCGTTCGAGCGCCAGCAGCGCCTCGATCGCGATCAGATCCGCCTGGAGCGCGTACACGCCGGGCGCGTCGGCCGCCGACGCCACTTCTCCGGCGACCGCCAGCGCCCGCTCCGCGTCACCCCGACGGAGCGCGAGCCGCGCGTCCAGGGCCCGGACGGACCACTGGTACCACCGGCTCGCCTGCGTTTCGCCATACGCCTCCCGCGCCTTCTGGAGGCACCGGCTGGCCAGTTCGTGTTCGCCGCGAATGAGGTGAATCTGTGCGAGCGTGTCGAAGACGGCGCCGGTCGTCTCGCGCATGAAGTGCAGCGGGCTTCGAACGTCGAGCGCCCGGTTGAGCGCCTCCTCCGCGCGCTTCAGGCTCCCGACCCGCACGCAGATCTGGCCGAGCGAGGCGAGCGCCACCCCAAGGCCATGCGGCGTGCCTGAATGCTCCTGCAATTCGACGCTGCGCTCGGCGAGCGACAGCGCCTGCTCGTGGCGGTGCTGCATCAGCGCGACGTTCGCCTGATTGCCGCAGACGGTCGCCAGCACGTCACCGGCCTCGACGATGACCGCCAGCCGTTCCGCCTGGCGCAGGGCCGCGATGGCTTCGTCGAGACGCCCTTCCTGCGCGAGGGACACGCCCGAGAGGGAATGCACCATGGCGAGATGGCGGCGGTCTCCGGCGGCGTGGAGCGCGGACGCGGCGTTCGTGATGTGCTCCCGCACGATGCCCATGTCGCCGACCTGCCGGTAACACAGCCCGAGCTCGTAATGCGCGAGTCCGATCGCGCGCGAATCGTGGGCCCGCTCCGCCTGTTTCAGCGCTTTGGTGAGGAGCGCAATGCCACGCGACGGCTCGCCCCGGGCGACGGCGAGGCGGCCGTGCACGCGCCAGACGTCCGACAGCCTGGCGGGGTCCATCCGCTCCCGCCCCTGCGGGGCGGGCCCGAGGGCGTCCGTCGCCTGCCGCACGTCGTCCTGCAGCAGCCACGCCTCGGCGAGCGCGCACCGAATCTGCACCTGCTCGTCACGGCTCAACCCCGGCCGTCGGAGCGCGCGAATCAGCAGGGTGGTGGCTTCGGCGCCGAACCCGCGTTCGAGCGCTTCAACCGCTTCGGCGTAAAGGTCTGGGTCGCCCACGCGGCGGAGTATACCTTGTATACATAATGGTGTTGACGGCCAGCGCGGATAATTTTTTCGGCAGGAACCCGGGCTTCGAGTCTCGAGACCGCCGGCGCCGGAGGGCCTCACCCGGACAGGAAGTCGGCCCTCCGACTTGCGGGCAACGCTGTTTGGTCTCGGGTCGTCTGACCTGGGGTCGGGAGCCGCCGATGCCAAGCTTCGAAGCATCTCGTGGGGCCTGTCCGGCTTTCCCGGCCCCGTTCCATGTTCGGCTGGAGACTATTTCGCGAAGCGGTAGGTGAGGATCTTGTAGATCAGCTTGGCGCAGAGGAAGTTCGGGGCCATGACGCCCGGCAGAGGACTCAGCTCCACCAGGTCGCAGGCCACGACATCATGACGGGCGATCGTCGCGCGAAGCAGCCCGAGCATCTCGTACCAGGACAGCCCCCCCGGCTCCGGCGTTCCTGTCGCCGGCATGATCGCCGGATCCATGCCGTCGACATCGATGGTGATGTAAACCGGTCCGGTCAGCGTCTCGACCACCCTGTCGATCCACGCGGAATCGCGACGCATGGTCGCGTCGTAGAAAATGGTGGTATCCAAGCCAGGCGCAGCCTCGGCCTCTTCGGTGGACATGCTGCGAATCCCCACCTGCGTGACCCTGGCGTAGTCGAGCGCCCGCCGCATCGCGCACGCATGATTCTGCGGCGTGCCCATGTAGGAATCGCGCAGGTCCGCATGGGCGTCAATCTGCAGGACGGACAGGCCGGCGTGCTTCGCGGCAGCGGCGGCGACGAGAGGCGGCGTGATCGAATGCTCGCCGCCCAGCGTGACCAGGAACTTGTCGCGGGCCAGGATTTCTGACGCCACCCGCTGGATTTCGTTCATGACCTCGGGGAGCTCGCCGAACGGCAGTTCCATCTCCGGCAGCGTGAAGATCCCGACGCCGTGCACATCGGCCCCGACCTCTTCATCCCACAGTTCCATGTGCGACGACGCCTGGAGGATCTCGTGGGGGCCGTTGCGCGTCCCCGACACGTATGACGTGGTGCGATCCACCGGAACGGGCAGGATGACCACCCGGGAATCATCGAACGATCTGGGGTGCGGAAGCGCCCCGCCGAATGCCAGCGGCACGCCGTGGTCGTACTCGAAAGGAAAACTCATGGCCACGATTCTAAGCTACCGCTGACGGGACCGGCCGGCCGACGCACTCAAAACGCGCGACCGACGCGCGCGAATGCCGCCCACCCGGGGCGGCGGCCCGACGGATCGTCGCGCCACGCCCCCCCGGCCGTGACCGTGAGCGGAAGCGCCTCCCCCAGCAGCGTGTCGGCGGACAGCTCGGCGCCATAGGCGCGCCGCACATCCGCCAGACGGAAGGATCCGTCCCACGCGTTGCCGGCGTCAACGAAGAGCGCGCCGTGGACCTTGCGCAGCATCAGCGGCAGGGTGCCGACGCCGCGCTGCGGCCACGCGAGCGGGAATCTGTAGTCGAGGTTCACCACCGCCGCGTGGAACCCGTAGAGGTCCGCGGTGCCGAACCCGCGCAGCAGGCCGACCGCGCCCGTGCCGAATGCGAAGCCCGTGACCTGCGGACCCGATCCTCCTGCGTCGAACACGCGACGGATCGCCGGGTCGCCCCACGTGGTCGCCGCCGCGGTCCTGACCGCGACCACCCCGTGGCGGGGCCACACACGAATGTAGCCGCGCATGTCCGCCGTCGCCGCGCCAGCGCGCCCATCGTCGCCCGCGCCGGTTCGCCGCATCTCGGTCGTGACGGACACGCTTCCACCCTGCTCAGGGCTGATGGAGTATCCGAACGATCGGGCGCTCGACAGAGTCCATCCGAGTTGCAGCGCCGTCAGCCTGGCGGTGCCTCCAGCCGGCGTGGCGCACGCGGGACAGTCGAAGTCGTCGCGGGATGCCTGGATCGCCGCGAGGGCCGCGGTCCGCCATCGCACGCGTCGCACCGGCAGGAGCGCCCCGGCTCTCAGTTCCCGGGAGCGCACTTCGCCGGACCGCCAGTCGTCAACCGTGTCGGACGCGCCGGCGAAGAGCGTGGGCCACCAGCGCGAGTACGAGTAATCGGCCTCCCAGCTGGCGGTGTTGCGGGGGACTGCCCACGTGCCGGTGACCAGATACGCGTGCCGCCCGAGCGCGTCGAAGCCGCTCGTGCTCGCCCCGACAAGCAGATCGTCTCGTCGCGATTCCACGACCGGAGCCCAGTAGCGCGGCGCGAGCGTCGACCAGGGGCGATAAGGCCTCGCGGGAAGACCGGTGATGAGGGGCGCCCGATCCACCTCCATCTGCGGGAGGGTCGGGGCCTGCGGCACGGCTGCCAACACGCTGGACCATCGCGGCGCATCGAACGGCAGGGAATACAGGTCGTACCCGTCGGCTGTATATCCGACGAACACGAGTCGATGGCCGTCGGGCGACAGGGTGGGAGACCGTGCACCCGGTCCGGTCCCCAGGAGGCGTCGCACGGCGCCGGTCGTCACGTCGACGCCGTAGATGAAAAAGGGCCCGCCGTCCCGATCGGACGAAAAGAGAATCGTCGCGCCATCCCGGAGCCACATCGGCCCGACATTCCGCCCGCGCCGACTCGATAGCAGTGTGCGGACGTCCCCGGTCGCGGCATCAATGACCACGATCTCGGACGGCCCGCCAAGCCGTCGTCGTTCCGCCGCGACGAATCGGCCGTCAGGCGACCACCGCGGTGCCGAGAATTCCGTCGACTCCTCGGATGCGAGCGGCGCCGGCCGCGCGAGCGCCCCGCGGGATGGCATCTGCAGCGTTCCAAGAAAGCGCCGGCCGGTGGTCTGCACCGTGCAGACGATCGTATGCCCGTCCGGCGCGACGTCCGGATCGGCGGCGCGAGCCTCCCGCGTCAGCCTGCGGGTGGGGCCCCCGTCGAGCGCGACGGCGTACAAATCGGACTGCAGGTCCGCATGGTGGACGACTTCCTGCTGGTTGAACACGAGGTGGTCCCGTGTCGCGGCGACGCGATCGCCGAGATACCGGGACGCCACCCGCCGCGGGCTGGAGCCGCCCCCTGGGAGTTCCATCAGGGCAGGAAAGTCATGCGGATTCACGATCGAATAATAGAGACGCCCGGCCGGACTGAACGACGGCCCTCCGACGATGAAACCGTGGGTGGTCAGGCGCGTGGCGGAGACGGGATCCGGATCGATGGCGAGACGCGCGGTCGCGTCCGTCGCGAAGTCCTTCCAGAGTGCGCCGAGCGATCGCCCAAAGACGCCGCGCAAGGCGCGCGCCCCGAAATAGGGCAGCCTCCCGGCCGTCGCGTCCGAGAGCCGCGCGAGCGACTCCGCGCCGTAGCGGCGCACGAGATAGTCATGGAAGTACGCACCGTAGACGTAGGGCGTATTTCCCGACGGCCAGTCCACCATGCCGGCGCCGGCACGATCGAGCGGCGCAAACCGGTGTTCCGCCGCGGCGCGGTCGAGGATCATGCGGAAGTCGCCCGCGGGCACGCGGCCTCCGGCCGTCACGACGCCTTCTTCATAGGTCGCGATTCCCTCGACCTGCCATTCCGGAAGAAACATGTTTGGCGCGAGTACGGGCAGGCGTCCGAAGACGTGACGAAGGCCGCCGATCCACCCTCGTCCCTTCTCGAGATGGACGACGTGGGTGTACTCGTGGGAAAACACGGTTCGCAGCCAGTCGCTGGTGTTCCCGATCGTGCTCGTTGATACCGGCGGCGCCGCGGCAAGCTCGATCAGGTTGAAGGGAAACACTGTCGCCCAGCCGTTCGGCACGTCGCTCTGATCGACGAGGACGACGTGGACACGGCCATGCGGCGCACCAAGCCGGGCGTCCACCTCCGAAGCAACGTCGTCGACGAACCCCGCGAGTCGCCGCGCCAGCGCCTCTTCCCCTTGATGGAAATGGATGTCGAACCGCGGGGTCGAGATCGTCTGGAATCGAAGGCCGGGGTCGTATCGCGTGGTCCCCACCACGCCGTCGAGCGGGGAGGGGCGTCGCCCCTGCGCACCGGAGGACTCCGCGCCAGACAGGGCGATCAGCAGGGCAACGACAAGTTGCCGGCGCGCGAACCGCCGCCGCCCGGACTGTCCGGTCCGGCAGATGCGCATGGAATGAGGGCGTGCGGTCACCGGGCGGCCGCGACCGCGGGATCCCGGTACACGTTCTTCAAGAAGCCGTAGTCTGCAATGGGCGACAGCGCGACGCCGCGGATGTCGGGCTGGAAAATCGCGACATTGGTGCGGTACCACAGGCTGATGTACGGCACGTCTTCGGCGATGAGCCGCTGGGCCTTCGTGTACGAGGCACCGCGGTGTTCTTCATCAGTGGCCGCGGACGCATCCTCGATCAGCCGATCGACAGCGGGATTGCTGTAATGAACCCGGTTGAGGCCTGCAGGGGGCTGCTGGGCCGAGTGGTAAACGAGCCGCAGCATGTCCGGATCGGTCACCCCGACCCACTGGAGCGTGTAGAGCTGGAAGTTGCCCCGGCGCACATCCGCCGAGAGCGTCTGGAGCTCGGACGAACGGATCTCGAGCGCGATGCCGACACGCGCGAGATCGTGCTGGATCGCGGCGGCCTGCAGCCGATACACCTCGGAGGTGGACGTCTTCAGCGACAGCCGGAAGCGCGGGAGCGGGCCGGGGCCGTCCGGGTCCGGATACCCGGCCGCATCGAGCAGCCGCTCCGCCTCCGCGGGATCGTGCGTGAAATCGAACACGCCCCGCTCGAACGCCCACGACATCGGCGGCACAATCCCGACAGCCGTCGTCGCAAACCCGCGCCGCAGGTACTTGACGATGGCGTCGCGATCGATCGCGTATCCAATCGCCTTGCGCACGCCGATCCGGCTGAGCACGGGATCCTGCAGGTTCATGCCCAGGTATGCGTAATCGGTGCCTGCCGCCGTCGCCACCTGCATCCGTCCCTCGTGGCCGAGCTGCCACGCGATGTCCGGGGACAGATCGTTGACGACGAGATCGACCGTGCCCTTCCGGAGCTCGAGACCGCGCATCGTGTCGTCCGGAATCACCTCGAGCACGAGCCCGGCGTTTTTCGGCGCACCCGCGTAGTAGCCGGCGAACGCGCGCAGGACGACCCGTTCGTCGGGGATGAACTCCACCAGGCGGTACGGCCCCGTGCCTACGGGCGCGCGCGCGTTGGCGGCGCCGGACCCCGCCTGCACGATCCCCATCACCAGGTTGATCGGGAAGGACCCGGCGGGAGCCTTCAGCCTGAACTCGACCGTGTAGCGATCACGCGCCGTGACGGCGGCCAGCTGCCGATACGCGCCGGTCCGACCCCGGAAGGTCGGATCCAGAAAGCTCCGGAAGGTGTACACGACGTCGTCGGAGGTCAGCTCCCGCCCGTTGTGGAACATCACACCGCGGCGGAGGTGCGCGACGTATGTGACCGGGTCGGGCTGATCGATGGCGTCGGCCAGATCGGGCACGACGCGAAGCTGATTGTCGATCCGGACGAGCGTGCTGAAGAGCAGCTGGTGGAGTTTCTGTGACGCGGCATCGGTGCCGACCCGTGGATCGAGATTGATCACGGGGTCCGCCATCGCGACGACGATCGACGTGCGGTCCGCAGGCGCCTGCCGGCAACCCGCGCTCCACACCATGGCGACGGCGAGCACCCGCGCCAGCCTCGGGCAACCCCGAGTCATCCCCCAGCCTCGACCTTGAGCTCCGCGAGCAGGCACAGCGCCTGCATCGGGGTAATGGTATTGACATCGAGCGCCTGCAGGCGGCGGTGCACCGGATCGTCGGCCTGTGCCGGCGCCTGGAACAGGCCGGGCTGGCGCGGCCGCGCGGTCGCGTCGCCGCTGAGCGATGGACGCCCGCCGCGCGACAGCTCGTCTCGCTCGAGGCCATTCAGGATTTCACGAGCCCGGCCGACGACCGCCGGCGGAAGGCCGGCCAGCCGCGCCACCTGGATGCCGTAGCTGCGATCCGATCGACCGGGCACGACCTTCCGCAGGAACACGATGTCCTCTTTCCATTCGCGCACGACGACGTGGTAGTTGGCGACCGAGGGGAGCGCATCCGCCAGGTCGGTGAGCTCGTGGTAGTGCGTGGCGAAGATCGTCTTGGGCCGCGCCCGGCTGCTGGACGCCAGGTGCTCCGCCACCGCCCATGCGAGGCTGAGGCCGTCGAACGTCGATGTGCCGCGGCCGATCTCGTCGAGGATGACCAGGCTTCGCGCCGTGGCGCAGTGCAGGATGTTGGCGGTCTCCTGCATCTCGACCATGAACGTCGACTGGCCCCGCGCGATGTTGTCGGACGCGCCGACACGGGCGAACAGGCGGTCGACGACCGGGAGCTTGGCGGTGCGGGCGGGCACGAAGGAGCCCGCCTGGGCCATCAGGCACAGCAGCGCCGTCTGCCGGAGGTACGTGGACTTGCCGCCCATATTCGGACCGGTCAGGATGATCAGCTGATGCGCGGCGGCGTCGAGCGTGACGTCGTTCGGCACGAACGCGTCCGCCGCGTGGCGCTCGACGACCGCGTGCCGCGCGTCGGTCGCGACGAGCTCGTCGCCGGCGTGCATCTGGGGCTTGATGTAATTCTGGACCGCGGCGGTTTCAGCCAGCGAGCACAGGACGTCGAACGACGCAACGGCGCGGGCCGTCTCCTGCACGCGCGGCGCTTCGGCCGCGACGCGGCGGCGGAGCGCGTCGAAGATTTCCAGCTCGCGTTCGAGGAGGCGCTCGTCCGCGCCGAGGACCTTCGCTTCGTAGGTCTTGAGGGCCGGTGTCGTGAACCGTTCGCCGCCGGCAATCGTCTGCTTGCGGTCGTAGTCCGCCGGCACGTTGCCGAGATTCGATCGGGAAATCTCGATGTAGTAGCCGAACACGCGGTTGAATCGGATCTTGAGCGAACCAATGCCGGTGCGGGCGCGCTCGGCCTCTTCCATTTCCGCGATGCGCTGCCGCCCGGATCGGCTGATGCCGCGGAGGTCGTCGATTTCAGGGTCCACGCCGTCCCGCACGACGCTGCCATCGCGCGCGAGCGCCGGCGGCTCGTCGAGCAGGGTACGATCGAGCTCGCGCCGCAGATCCGGAAGGTCGTCGAGCCCGGCGGCGAGGCTGCGCACGAGCGGAGCCTGGAATTCATCGAGCAGCATGCGGAGGCGCGGCACGGCAGACATGGACTGCCGGAACGAGACGAGGTCCCGGGGCCCCGCGGTTCCGAGCGCTGCGCGGGCGACGAGACGTTCGACGTCGTGCACCGACTTGAGCGTGTCCCGCACCTTGGTGCGCTCGGTGCTGCGGAACGCCAGCTCCTCGACCGCATCGAGCCGATCCTGGATGCGATCGAGCGACACGAGAGGCCGCAGCAACCACGATCGCAGGAGGCGGCCGCCCATCGGCGTCATCGTCCGATCGATTTCGTGCAGCAGCGATCCGGTCCGGCCGCCGTCCGCCGCCGCAATCACTTCCAGGTTTCGCAGCGTGGTCGGATCGATGACCATGCAGTCGGCGGCCGTGCGGAACGCAATCTCCCGCACGTGAGCCAGATCGGCTTTCTGCGTGTCGCGCAGGTACTGCACGAGCGCGCCGGCGGCACGCGTGGCCGCCGGACGATCGTCGAGTCCGAACCCGTGGAGCGTCTGGGTCTGCATCTGGGCGAGCAGCGATCGACGCGCCGCCTCGAACTCGAACGTCCAGTCGTCCGCCGGCGTGAGCCGCGCCTCGAGGCGCAGCTCGGCGATCATCGCCGCTGCATCCTCGAAGGCCCCCGGCGCGACGATCTCGCGCGGGCGCAGCACCGAGAGCTCGTCGGCGAGCGCCTGGCGTGCGTCGGGGCCGGCGAATTCGGCCGCCGTGAATTCACCGGTCGAGACGTCGAGGAGCGCGACGCCGTAGCCGGGGGCCGGCTGCATCGGACAGATGGCAATGAGCAGCGCGGGCTCCCGCGCATCGAGGTAGGCGGCATCGGTCAGGGTCCCGGGCGACACGACCCGGACGACTTCACGCCGGACGAGCCCCTTCACTTTCCTGGGATCCTCCATCTGCTCGCAGATGGCCACGCGGAATCCCTTTGTGACGAGGCGGGCGATGTAGCCGTCCGCGGCGTGATAGGGCAGGCCGCACATCGGGATGGCGCCGCCGGTCGAGTCCTTCGAACGCGACGTCAGGGTCAGCTCAAGCGCGCGCGCGGCCGTCAGCGCGTCCTCGTAGAACATTTCGTAGAAGTCGCCCATGCGGAAGAACACGATCGCGTCGCGATACTGCCGCTTCGCTTCGAAATACTGCCGCATGGCCGGCGTCGCGCCGGCAGGTTCGCTGGACACAGGAGGGGAGGACATTTCGGGAGGTCCGGCCAGTATAACATTGGGATCTTGATCATCCTGTCGCTCGACACGACGACGTCCGCCGGGAGTGCCGCGGTGCTCCGCGACGGCCTGGTGCTCGCGGAGTCTGCCGGGAATCCGGACATCACCCACGGACAGCGCCTGCCCGCGGACCTCGACCGGGTCCTTCGCCAGGCGGCGGTCCGGATCGAGGACATCGACCTGTTCGCCGTCGCCGCCGGTCCGGGATCCTTCACCGGGCTGCGTGTGGGGATCGCGACGGCGCAGGGGCTCGCGACGGCGCGCGGACGCCGCGTGGTCGCGGTGTCGGCTCTCGAGGCGCTCGCGCGGGCCGCCGCAAACGCCGGCGCGCCGATTGCCGCCTGGATGGACGCTCATCGCGGCCAGGTGTTCTCCGAGGTGTATGCCCCGAACGGCCTCGACGTCGTGCGGACGGCGGAGGCCTCCCTGCCGGCCGCCCTGCTCGATTCCTGGGATCACCGCGACCCGGACGCCGGGCCGATCTTCATCGGTGACGGCGCCGTGCGCTACCGGGCTGAGATCCAGGCGCGATTTGGGCCCACCGTCGTGGTGATGGACCCCCCGCCGCTGGCCGGGATCATCGGCCGGATTGCAGCCGAGCGGCCCGACCGCGCCGTCCTGCCCCATGCCGTCGTTCCCATCTACATCCGCAAGCCGGATGCTGTACTGGCGCGCATCCGCCGCCTCGCCGGCGGCTGAGTCCCATGGACGACCTGGTCTGGTCGGTTGCCCGGCTGGCGGGCGAAGAGGAGCTGGACCGCGTCGTCGCGATCGAAGCCGCGTCGTTCTCCAAACCCTGGACGCGTGAGATGCTGGCCCGCGAACTCCGGCATTCGGACGTGACGCGCGTCTACGTCCTCAAGCTCGCGGATGGGCGACTTGTCGCGTTTTGCGCGTGCTGGCTGGTCATGGACGAGGTCCACATCAATACCGTGGCGGTCGAGGCGGCGATGCGCCGCCGGGGGCTCGCCACGGCGCTCCTCGATTACGTGCTCGCCGACGTGATCGGCGCGGGCGCGCGGCAGGCGACCCTGGAGGTGCGGCGGTCCAACACCGCCGCCCTGCGGCTGTACGAGCGGCTCGGCTTCGTCGTCGCCGCCGTTCGTTCGAAGTACTACGCCGATCCCGAGGAGGATGGTCTGATTCTCTGGCGCCACGACCTGCGTCTGCCCCCGACCGGGCCGCCTCCTTGAAGGTGCGTGGGTCTTGTGGTAGGTTCCCGGTATGGCTGCCCGCGTGCGAAGGACCTCTTCCCCAGGAGGCGCAAAATGCCCAAAGATTTCGAAGAGCTGAAGCGTGAACTGCTGCGGAGCGACGACGAATTCCGCCAGCTGGCCACCCTGCATCACGACCTCGACGAACGCATCCACAACCTCACCACCCGCAATTTCCTGTCGGAACCGGAACAAGTCGAAGAGATCCGGCTGAAGAAGCACAAGCTGCACCTGAAAGACCAGATGGAAAGCATCCTCCGTCGTCACACGGGTGACGGCGAGGCGCCGCACGCCGCGCGGCATTGAACGCGGCCGTCACCCCACGCCTGTTCACGAGGGCCAGCGCCGAGGTGCGCACGCGCACCGCCGCTGGTCCCCGCGATGTCAGCGACTGTCCGGACATCCGTTCTCATGAAAATCGATCGTGCGGGATTCCCCTTCATCGCGGCCGCGCTTGTACCGGCGGCGGCGCTGGCCGCACGGCGCAGGCCGGTGCTGGCCCTCTCGTTCGCCGCGCTCGGCGGCTTCCTGACCTATTTCTTCCGCGACCCCGAGCGGCGCGTCCCGCAGGGGGCGGATCTCGTCGTGTCCCCGGCGGACGGGCGCGTGATGATCGCGGGACCGGGCGACGGGCGCTGGGCGCCCCCGGGCGACTGGACGCAGGTCACCATTTTTCTGTCGCCGATGGACGTGCACATCAACCGGACGCCGGTCGACGGACGGGTCGAGCGCATCGAATACCGGCCGGGGAAATTCCTGCCGGCCTACAATGAGGGCTCGAACGACAATGAGCTCAACGAGCTCTGGATCGATCACGGCGGGCGGAACGTCGTGTTCCGACAGGTGGTCGGGCTGCTGGCGCGCAGGATTGTCTGCCGGGTGCAGGAGGGGGACATGCTCGAGCGCGGACAGCGCGTCGGCCTGATGAAGTTCGGATCGCGCATGGACGTGTTCCTGCCGATCGACGCGGAGCTGAAGGTCTCGGTGGGGGAGCGTGTCGTCGGCGGCGAAACCGTACTGGCGATCCTCCGGGGCGCCGGTGGTCGATAGCACGCGCAAGCGGCGGCGCGACGACCGGCCGCACCGCTTCCGTCGCGGGGTGTTCCTGCTGCCGTCGCTCTTCACCGTGGCGAACCTGTTCTGCGGTTACGCGTGCGTCGTGTTCTCGACCCGCTCGGATTTCGATACCGCGGCGCTCTTCATCGGGATCGCCATGATCCTGGACACGCTCGACGGATTCTTTGCGCGGCTGACGAACTCGTCCTCGGCATTCGGCGTGGAGCTCGATTCGCTCGCGGACGTGGTGTCGTTCGGCCTCGCGCCCGCGATTCTGGCGTTCACCTGGGGCCTCTGGCCGCTGCAGCGGCTGGGATGGGCGGCGGGCTTTCTCTTCGTCGCGGCAGCCGCCATGCGGCTCGCGCGGTTCAACGTGCAGAGCGCGACGACCAGCGCGTCCAGCGACAAGCGGTATTTCGTCGGGATGCCGAGCCCGGCCGCGGCGTCGGTCATCGCGGCGACGGTGTTCTGGTACCCCTACGGGCTCCACGAGCGCCAGACGGCGGTGCCCGCCCTCGCCATGGTACTCGTGCCGGCGTTCCTCATGGTCAGCACCATCCGGTTCCGCAGCGTGAAGGCGATTGAGGTCGGCCATCGCCGCTCGTATTTCGTCCTCTTCGTGGCGGCCGTGGGGCTCGCGCTCATCGCCTCGCATCCCCGGCTGGCGCTCGTGGTCCTCTCGTATGGGTATGTCGTGGCCGCGCTTGGCGCCTGGGTGTACGGCCGCCTCCGGCGTCGCGCGCATCCGGGCCCCGCGGGCGATCCCGGCGGCGTGATTTAGTCCCCGCGGCCCGCGCCCCGGTGGTCAGCCCCTGGGGGGCGCCGGATTCTGGCGGGGTCAGGCCCGTGGAGCGGCGGGGTCAGGCCCCTGGGGGAAGGGCAATCGGCAGGCGGATTCGCACCAGGGTCCCGCGTCCCTTGCTGCTCTCCACTTCAATCGTCCCGCCATTCAATTCCACGTTGCGCCGGGCGATCGGCAAGCCGAGCCCGGTGCCGGTCGTCTTCGTCGAGAAATAGGGCTCGAAGACCCGCGCCAGCGCCTCTTCATCCATCCCGGCGCCGCTGTCCCGGACGTCGATCGACACGAACTGCGCGTCGGACGTGGCGTCGATCGTCAGGACGCCGGTGCCCGGCATCGCGTGCAGCGCGTTCTCCACGATGTTCGCGAGGCTTCGCCCGATGAGGGTGCGGTCGACGAAGACGGGGGGAAGGGGCGGCGCGACCCGGTTCACGATGTCGATGCGACCCGCGAGGCCCGTCCGATACGGATCCACGACGTCTCCAACGAGCTCCGCCGCGTCCACCGGCGCCGGCCGTGCGGTCGGTGCGGACGCAAAGTTCGAAAACTCTGCCGAGATCTGTCGCAGCAGCCGCACCTGGCCGAGGATGGTCGTCACGCAGCTCTCGAGCACCTCGCCCATTGGCTCGCCGCGGTCGGCGTGCACGCGCCGGAGATGTTCGGCCGACAGCTGGATCGGCGTGAGCGGATTCTTGATCTCGTGCGCGACCTGCCGCGCCATCTCGGCCCAGGCTTCGAGCCGGTGGGTTCGTTCGAGCTGAGTGCGCTGCGCCTTGAGCTCGGCGGCCATGCTGTTGAACGCATCCACGAGCCGCCGGAGCTCATCGGACGACTTGACGGCGATCTGCGCGTCGAAGTCCCCACGGGCGATGCGCCGCGTCGCGCGCGTGAGGCGGCGCACGGGGTCGGCGATCCGCTCCGCCATGTAGAGTCCCATCCCCGCGCCGACGAGGATGAACATCAGCGCAAGGAGATGGACGCCGCGGTCGAGATCGTCGATCTCGCGATCGATGTCGCGCTGGCGGTTGGCCAACGGCACCGTGAGAATCACCTTGCGCGCACCGGCCCGGACCGGAGCCGCGGCGATGGTGTAGGGGAAGGTGCCGATCCGATCCTCGCCGACGAAACTGGGCAGCCGCTGGAGCGCGATGGCGCGGTAGACGTCACCGGGCGTTCGCGTCCCGAGTAGACCGGACGCGAACAGATCGCGTTCGCTCGTCGCGATGAGCTCGGCCCCGTCGAAGATGTTGACGTCCTGGTCGATGACCTGGCTGATCCACATCAGCACATCGTCGCTTGCGGGGGGCAGTCCGTCGGTGCGCTGCAGCAGCGCGTTCGACTGCTCGATGACGCGCTGGGCGACGGCGGCCGTCCGTGCCGCTTCGAGCGCGACATCGGCCGCGAGCAGGTTCGCGAAGTAGCTGCGGATCACGACCGCGAGCGTCAGCACGGGGATGACTGACGCGAGCACGAACGCCAGGAACAGCTTGCGGTAGAAGCTCGCCCGAATCTCGCGCAGGAGCGCGCGGCCGAGGCGCGGACGGGCACGCGCGACGCGCGTGAACATCGCCGTGACGAGCAGGACTCCCACGTACGCGAGCCCCGACAGCGTCGTCAGCTCTGCGAGATGCACCAGGTGGTCGAACAGGGTGAGCGAGGGGTAGCCGAGAGCGTAGATGAACACCCGGTCGTTTGAGATGTAGACGTGGTACCGCCGGCCCCCGCTCGTGATTGCCGCCCAGAAGGGCTGCCGCGCCGGATCGTAAATCCGTGCGAAGAGCGAGTCGCTGATCGGCCAGGCGACGCGTCCGGATGTGTAGATCGGGCTCAGGCTCCAGCCGTAGATCGCGACGTCCACATCGCTGCCGGTCGCGCCCTCGTCCGGCCCCGACCCTTCCGCCGGGCGGAACACCTCGAAGTACGGGTTCTGCGACGTGATGAACGGCAGCGTCCTGTAGTCGAAGAGCAGCACGTGGACGACGATCGTTCCGACCGGTTCCGGCGCGCCGCCCGGCACCGCGCTCACGCAGATCTGGCGATCGGCGTGCAGCACCCTTCGCTCTTCCGATCCGAACGGCGTGGCTTCGCCGAAGACGTCCCAGCCGCAACCCGACGCGGCCTGCGGCGCCTGCTGCGCGACGGAGTACTCCGGGTAGTTGAGCGCGAACCGGCTGACGAGGGCGCCCGAACGGTCGTACAGCTCGATCGCGGACGTGAGCCGCGCACGGGCGAGGGCCGTCTGTTTCCAGACGAAGAACGCGCTGTCGGTGCGTGGTTCGGCAGGGACGGCGCCGGACTGGTCGCCCGTGACCAGCGCAGGAAGGACCCCGATTGCGTCGATCTCGCGGCGCGCTTCAGACAAGTGGTCCTGCAGTGTCTGCTGCTGGCGTTGGGCCTGGACCGCAAAGCGCGTCGCGATGAGCGAGCGCATCGCGCGCTCCGCATAGAAGTCGACCGAGGGATACAGCAACAGAGCCGGCACCACGAACGCGAGGCAGAAGCCGAGCATCCTCGCCGCGACCGTGCTGTGTCGGAACCAGCGCACGACGCGGCCGGCGGCGAGGGCAGCGAGGGCGCAGATCGCGGCGGACGTGATGAGGCCGACGGCGGGGAGCGGCCACCCGCGCGCCTGCGCGAGAGCCGCGACGATCGCCGACGGCGCCACCCACGCCAGGGCCACGTCCGCACGGCGCCAGGCGGACGTCGGCCTCCGGCGGCGCCAGCCCGCCAGCGAGGCATGCAGGAGGAGCGTGCCCGCCCAGATCGCCGCGACGTGGCTGGCCAGGATGCCGGTCAGCAACGCCAGCCGGCTGGCGGCCCACGGGTGCAGGGAGAAATGACGCAGGTCGACGGCCACCGGATCGACCGCCCGCAGGAGCAGCCAGTCGAAGGCGACGAGGACCGCGGCGACCGCCGCGCCGGCGCAGATTTGCCCCACCACCGCCGCGAAGGGCGGCCCGGGAGTCGAATGGCGCCGCGCCCGCGTCGCGATCCGCACGCGGACGGCCGGCCCGGCGAGCAGCGCCACGACGGCGGCCGCCGTTACACCGCCGAGCAGCAACAGCAACGGGGTGCCAGGCACCGCGCCCTCGCCGACGGCCAGGGCGCCCCACACGAGCGATGCGCCCGTCAGCAGCAGCGCGACCGCCGCACCGGTGGCACGCACATAGGTCCGTTCGCCCCGCGCCTCGGCGCGGCGGTCCAGCACCGGGCCGGTGAGCAGCAGCAGCGTGAGGCTGAGCGTCGCAAGGGCGGCAGCCGCGACCCGCCGCCGGAACGCCGATCGGGCCCGCTCGATCTCGGCAGGCGGCATCGAGACTTCCACCAGCGGGTCGCCGCCCGGCGCACGCAGCACGAACGCGTTCGGGCGGGCCTCGCCCCCGGCCCCCTCCCAGCGCATGCGCAGCGAGGCGGGCCCCAGGGTCGTCGGCAGCAGGAAGTCCGTCGCGGTGATCGTGGCGGCCGCAGACGCCGGCGACAGGACATGTTCGACCGCGACCGAACCGAGCCGGTGCTGCTGACCATCGAGAATGGGGACCAGGTGGACCAGCCGGAGGCCCAGTGGTGACGGCGTGAGGAAGAAGACGGAGGGACCCGTGAGCCGATCGGGCGCCCGGATATCCGAAGGGCGGCCCCCCCAGGCACGGGCGATTCCCTGCGTATCGTAGATCGTCGCGGCGACGTCTTCGATCTCGTCGCCGGCCTCGGACACGCGGCGATCCACCAGGTCGAACAGGTCACGGGCGGCGTCCGGTCCGGCACCCAGCGCACGGGCGGCCGCGGGATCCGTGGCGACTCCCGTCGCGACACGCGAGAGCACCGCCGTCACACGGTCGAAATCACGGCGCACCTGGCGCTCAAGCCGCGTTGACGCCCCGGCCGGCGACGCGCCAAAGCGCCAGACCTCGAGCGCGAGGCCGGCGAGTGCCACCAGCGCCGCCGCCGTGAGGCCGGCCGTGAGCAGCCTGCGCCACGTCACCGTCCGATCGCGCAATCGCGCGGAAGCAGGGGAGGACACTGAACCAGCAGAATACCGCAAGAGGTACAATCGACCTGTCGATGCCGCAGCCTCCTGCCTTGAAATCCTCGCTGAAACGCGGTGCCTTCATCGCGGCGGCGAACTGGCCCCTCATCGCGGTGCAATTCGTCGCGGAAGGCACCCTGAAGCTCCTGCTCGCCGTGCCGGTCGTCGGCGGAATTTTTCTCGTGGTCCTGCTGCTGGGCGCCGATCTCCAGGAAGTGCTCGCCGGAGACGTGCGCGAGATCATCGGTGCCGTCCTGATGGCGCTGGGGACGAATCCCGTGGCACTCGCCGCATTCGGCGCGGCATTCGTCCTCGTGCTGCTCGGCGGTTCGACGCTCACGTTCGTGGTCAAGGGCGGCACCGTCGCGATCCTCGCCGAGGCGGAGGCGCAGGCCGGACCCATCGAGCGCCCTCCGCTTCGCCTCGCCGCGTTGCGGCGCGCCAACCGCACGAACATCGAACCGTTTCTCGAGGGCTGCCGGCGCCTCTGGCGCCGCTACGTGAAGCTCGGGGCGTGCCTGCTGATCGCGTATGTCGTGACGGCGGCGATCTACCTGAGCTTCATCATCGGGGGATACGCGCTGGCGGGGAATTCCGGCGTGCTTCTCGGGTGGACCGTCGCGGCGGCGCTGGCGTCGAGCGCGCTCGTGGTCTGGATCACGGTGATCAACTTCCTGTACCTGCTCACGCAGATGGCGATTGCGGTGGACGATCTCGGCGTGCGCGAAGCGGTCGCGCGGGTCGCGCAGTTCATCCGCGTCAGCCTTCGCGAGGTGGCAGGCATCTTCGGCGTCGTGCTGCTCCTCGTCGTCGTGGCCACCATCGCGTCGATCATGGCCACGGCGGGCCTCGGGCTCATCGCGTTCGTGCCCCTCGTCGGCCTCGCCATGGTGCCGCTGCAGGTGGCCGCGTGGCTCCTCCGTGGCTTCGTGTTCGAGTATCTCGCGCTGACCGCCTTCTGTGCGTACCTGACGCAGTACCGGTACTACCTCCACAACCTTGCGGCCGCGAGGGTCCCGGACGCACCCGCCGTTCTCCCCGGCGAAGGGATCGCCTGATGGAGTACGAGGCGTTCCTGTCGCGGGCCGCGGCCGGCATGCAGGAGTCCGCCATCCGCCGGATGGGCACGCTCCTGGCCCGCAATCGCGACATCATCTCGTTCGCGCCCGGCTACCCGGCGGCTGACACGTTCCCCTGGGCCGCGTTCCAGGACATCGCTCGCGAACTGTTGTCCGGTGCCGATGACTATGTCCTCCAGTACGGCGCCACCCGGGGGTTTCGTCCGCTGCTCGACGTCATCGCGGCGATCATGGGACGGCGTGGCGCGCCGACCACCCTCGATCGTCTCCTCGTCACGACCGGGTCGCAGCAGGGACTCGACCTCGTCGCGCGCGTGCTGCTCGACCCGGGCGACGTCGTCCTCGTCGAGCTGCCGACGTATACCGGGGCGATCGCCGCGTTCCACAACGTGCAGGCGCGGCTGGTGGGAGTTCCCCAGGAGGCCGACGGGATTGACCTGGGCGCACTGGACTCCGTGTATACGCGGCTCGGCGTGGACGGCGCACGGGTGCGGCTGTTGTACGTCGTGCCGAATTTCCAGAACCCGACAGGCCTGCTGATCGGCCGGCACAAGCGACTCGCGCTGCTCGAGTGGGCCGCGCGGCGCGACATCCTGATCGTCGAGGACGACCCGTACCGGGAGCTGTACTTCGAGGACGCCGCCACCGAAGACGATGTGCGCCCCATGCGGGCGGACGATCGCGAGGGCCGGGTCGTCTACCTGAGCAGCTTCTCCAAGACGCTCGCGCCCGGATTTCGTGTGGCCTGGATCGATGCGCCGGCTGCACTGGCCGCCAAGTTCGAGTTCGCAAAACAGGCTGCCGACGTCTGCACCGGAACGCTCGATCAGCGCCTGGTGCACGAGGTCGCGCGGCGGGGAATTCTCGAGCGACAGCTCCCGTTGCTGCGCACGCACTACCGGGAAAAGCGCGATGTCATGGTGGCAGCCCTGCGCACCGAGCTCGGCGACGCCGTCAGCTGGCCCGATCCACGCGGCGGGTTCTTCCTGTGGGCCCGACTCCCGGAGAACCTCGATGCCGATCGCCTGCTCGATCGAGCGGTCCGGCACGGCGTGGTCTACGTGGCGGGCGAAGCATTCTTCGTGGAACGGGACGGCGGGGTGCCGGACGTCGGCACCGATTCCGGCGGGCGCAGCCTGATGCGGCTCTCGTTCTCCGCGCCCACGCACCAGCGGATTCGCGAGGGGGTCGCGCGCCTTGCGGCCGCGATCCGCGAAGAGCTCTCTGAGCTCAGCCCGATGGACCCGGTGGCGCAACAGGCACGTTGATGCCCGGCAGCTGCGTCAGCGGCACCACCGGCAGCGCCCGCGACTCCTCGACCAGCAGCAACTTCCACTGAGCGTTGAGGCTGCCGGTCACCGCCACCATCACGGCGCCGCCAGTCGTCTGGGCGAACGCCGGCGGTATCGCCAGTGAGTCGTCGAGCTTGATCTGGCCCGCGGGACGGCCGGCAGTGTCGAAGCCGCGAATCTCGGAGGCGGCGCCCGGCACCATGAGGGTCGTGCCGAGCAGGACAGGCCCGGTCGTCGGCCTGAACGGGACGCTCGGGTGCCAGAGGAGCGCACCGGTGTGCCGATCGAAGGCACGCACGACGTTGTCCATCGCCGTGGTGAACACGCGGGTGCCGTCGCCCACGGGCCGTCCGCGCAGCACGGCTCCGATGCTGAAGCGCCAGTCGACGGCTCCGTCCGCGGCCTTCAGGCAATAGAAGACTCCATCAGCCGCGCCGACGAACAGGCGGTCCGGGTACGCGAGCACTTCGGAGACCGCGGGCGGCGGATTTCCGCTCGCCGGAGTCTTCGGGACCGGCAGGTGACGCACCCATCGATCCGCGCCCGTGCGCAGGTCCAGCGCCAGCAGGCGACCGTCTTCGAGCGGCACGTATAAGTTGTCTCCCTCGATCGTGGCGCGGCCATGCTGCACACCGGTCTCGCGCTCCCAGATCTTCGACCCGTCCTCCGATCGGAAGGCCGCGAGGCCGCGTGCGGACGCCGCGATGATCCAGCCGTCCTGTGCGAGCAGCGGGGCGGTCAGCGTCCCGGCCGGCGCGCGCCAGAGGAGTCCGGCGTTGTCGAGGGCAAGCGCATGGATCGCTTCGCCCGAAGCGACGAACACGCGGGTGCCCTCGATCGCGATCGGCTGATCGGCGCGCATCTCGGCGCGCCAGGCCTCGACGCCGTCGGACTGCCGATAGGCGACGACGACGCCGGATTGCAGCGCCAGCAGGATTTTCGCGTCGCCGACCGCGGGAGGCGCCACCGGCCGCACCGAGACGGCAACAGCCCAGCGCACCTCGGTCGGCAAGGGATGCGGCGCCTCCTTCGCGGCCAGCGTCTGGGCCACGGCGTCGGGAGAAACGCACACCAGCGCAATCAGCGATGGAAGAAGTCTGGTGCGCAGGGGAAGCACACCTTATAATAAGGGGCATCCGACGATGCATCCACGTGGAACGTCGAACGTGTTGCACGTTGGACGTGTGTGGCACGTTGGGCGTTGGACGTGTTGCGCGTGGCACGTTGGACGTTGCACGTGCAGAGATGAGTGAGTGTTCAGACGCCTTCCCCTGTGAATCATCAAACTGTCGTCGTGCTGGACTTCGGGTCGCAATTCACCCAGCTGATTGCGCGCCGGCTGCGCGAGCTGTCGGTCTACTGCGAAATCCTTCCATTCGACACGTCGATGGCCGAGATCGAGCGGCGCCACCCCGTCGGAATCGTGCTCTCCGGAGGGCCGAAGAGCGTCTCGGATGCGGGCGCACCGCACTGCGTCATGGGCGTCTACACCGCCGGCCTTCCCGTGCTCGGCATCTGCTACGGCATGCAGCTGATGACGCACACGCTCGGCGGCGAAGTCGCGCCCGCCCCTCACCGCGAGTACGGCCTCGCGACGATCCAGGTGCAGCCGGATGCCCCGCTCTTCGCCTCGATTCCGACGCAATTGCGGGTCTGGGCGAGCCACGGCGACCTCGTCAAGCGGGCGCCGCGGGGCTTCCAGGTCACCGCGACCAGTCCGAACGCGCCGGTCGCGGCCATGGCGGACCACGATCGCCGGCTGTACGCGCTGCTGTTCCACCCCGAAGTCGCGCACACCGATCACGGCCTCGACATCCTCCGGAATTTTGCGTACGAGGTGTGCGGCTGCACGGGCGACTGGACGATGTCGTCGTTCGTGCAGGAGGCCACCCTCCGCATCCGCGAGCAGGTCGGCGACGGCCGCGTCGTGTGCGGCCTGAGCGGCGGGGTGGACTCAACCGTCGCGGCGGTCCTGATGCACAAGGCGGTGGGCGACCGCCTGACCTGTATCTTCGTCGACAACGGCGTGATGCGGCAGGACGAGGCGGACCAGATTCGCAAGCGGTTCGAGCGTGTGCAGCTCCCGCTCGTCTTCGCCGACGCGTCCACGCTCTTCCTGGATCGGCTGGCCGGCATCAGCGACCCGGAGCAGAAGCGCAAGATCATCGGGGCCGCCTTCATCGACGTCTTCGAGAGCGAAGCGCTGAAGCTGGGCTCGTTCGACTTCCTCGGCCAGGGCACGCTCTATCCCGATGTGATCGAAAGCGTATCGGTGATCGGCCCCTCGCACGTCATCAAGAGCCATCACAACGTCGGCGGACTGCCCGAACGGATGCGGTTCAAGCTCGTCGAGCCGCTGCGGCAGCTCTTCAAGGACGAGGTGCGGCTCGTCGGGAAGGAGCTCGGCCTGGACGACGAGTTCGTCTGGCGGCAGCCGTTTCCCGGGCCCGGGCTCGCGGTTCGGATCCTTGGCGAGGTCACCGCCTCGCGGCTGAACCTCGTGCGACGGGCGGATCACATCGTCGCCGAGGAAGTGAAACGGGCGGGCTGGTACAGGACGCTCTGGCAGTCGTTCGCCGTGCTGCTGCCGGTGCAGAGCGTGGGCGTGATGGGCGACGCCCGCACCTACGAGTACACGATTGCCATTCGGGCCGTCGAGAGCCGCGACGGCATGACGGCCGACTGGGCCCGGCTGCCGCACGACCTCCTCGCGGTCATCTCGTCGCGCATCGTGAACGAGGTCAAGGGGATCAACCGCGTCGTCTACGACATCAGTTCGAAGCCGCCTTCGACGATCGAGTGGGAATAACGGGGTCCCTGGACCCCCAGGAGCCAGGTGCCTGCCATGTCCGACTTCGTACACCTCCACCTCCATTCCGAGTATTCGCTGCTCGACGGCGCGTGCCGGATCGAGGAGATGCTCGACCGCGCGGCGGAGCTGCAGATGCCGGCGGTGGCCATCACGGAGCATGGCAACATGTTCTCGTCGATCATCTTCCACGACCAGGCCCGCAAGCGCGGGATCAACCCGATCCTCGGCTGCGAGGTCTACGTGGCCCCCGGTGATCGCCGCACGAAGAGCGGCACGCCCGGGGAAACGGCCAACCATCTCGTGCTCCTCGCCGAAACCAAGGAGGGGTACCACAACCTGATCAAGCTCGTCTCCGCCGGCTACACCGAGGGGTTCTATTACAAGCCGCGCATCGACAAGGAGCTGCTCGCCCAGCATGCGAAGGGGCTCATCGGTCTGAGCAGCTGCCTGAAAGGAGAGGTCGCCACCGGGATCCGGACCGAGCAGCAGCAGAAGGCTGTCGCGGCGGCGGCCGCCTACCGCGACATACTCGGCCCCGGGAACTTCTTCCTCGAGATGCAGTACCAGGGCATCGACGACCAGCGCGTCGTGAACGTGGGGCTGCAGCCCATCGCGAAGGACCTGGGGCTCCCGCTCGTCGCCACCAACGACGTGCACTACCTGAAGAATTCCGATTTCAAGCCGCACGACATCCTGCTGTGCATCGGCACCGGCAAGTCCGTGAACGACACCGAACGGCTGCGCTACCACGGGGACCAGTTCTACCTGAAGACGGCCGAAGAGATGGCGCAGGTCTTCAAGGACTTTCCGGAAGCGCTGCAGGCGACGCTGGCCATCGCGAGCCGCTGCAACGTGGACCTGTCGGGAACGGTCAATCACCTCCCGAATTTCGACGTGCCCGACGGCTTCACGCTCGACGACTACTTCGAGCACATCGTCAGGGAAGGGTTCGTCAAGCGGCTGCCGCGCCTCAAGGATCTGGCGGCACGCGGCGTCCTCAAGCATGCGATCGACGAGTACGAGCGGCGGCTGACGTACGAAATCGACATGATCAAGCAGATGAAGTACCCCGGGTACTTCCTGATCACGTGGGACTTCATCCGCTACGCGCGTGAACACGGCATCCCGGTAGGCCCGGGCCGCGGCTCGGCGGCCGGCAGCTTCGTCGCGTACTGTCTCTGGATCACCGATGTCGATCCCATCGAGTACGACCTGATCTTCGAGCGCTTCCTCAATCCCGAGCGCGTGTCGCTGCCCGACATCGACATCGACTTCTGCGAGCGGCGGCGCGGGGAGGTGATCGAGTACGTGACGACGAAGTACGGCCGCGCCAACGTCGCGCAGATCATCACGTTCGGCACGATGAAGGCGCGCGCGGTGGTCCGGGACGTGGCGCGCGTGATGGACATCCCGTACGCCGACGCGGACCGGGTCGCGAAGGCGATCCCCCCGGCCCTCGACATGACGCTCGAGAAGGCCCTGGCCGAAAATCCTGTCCTCAAGGACATGGAACAGAAGGACGAGCGGATCAAGGAGCTCATCGCGGTGGCGCGGCGGCTCGAGGGCATGACGCGCCACGCCTCGGTCCACGCCGCCGGCGTCGTGATTGCGCCCAGGCCGCTGACGGAATTCGTGCCGCTCTACAAGAGCCAGAAGGACGAAATCGTCACCCAGTGGGCGATGAAGGAGGTCGAACGCGTCGGCCTCCTGAAGATGGACTTCCTGGGCCTCAGCACCCTGACGCTCATCCAGGATGCGCTCGACGAGATCAAGCGCACCGAGCACATCGCCCTCGATATCGACGCCATCCCGCTGGACGACGCGAAGACGTATCAGCTGTTCTGCGACGGACAGACCTACGGCGTGTTCCAGTTCGAGAGCTCGGGCATGAGAGAGCTCCTGCGGAAGGCCAAGCCGGAGCGGCTCGACGACCTCATCGCGTTGAACGCCTTGTACCGGCCGGGCCCGCTGAAGAGCGGGATGGTCGACGACTACATCTCCCGCAAGCAGGGGAAGACCGAAGTCAAATACGAGCTGGCGCAGCTCGCCCCGATCCTCGGCGACACCTACGGCGTCATCGCGTATCAGGAACAGGTCATGCGGATCGCGTCCGTCCTGGCCGGGTTCACGATGGGCCAGTCCGACATGCTGCGCAAGGCCATGGGCAAAAAAGACCCCAAGGTCATGGCGAAGCAGCGCGAAGCCTTCATGGCCGGCTCCGCGGCGAACGGCATCAACGAGAAGAAGGCGAAGAAGATCTTCGACCTGATGGAGTTCTTCGCCGGATACGGCTTCAACAAGTCGCATTCGACGACGTATGCGTGGGTGGCGTACCAGACGGGATACCTGAAGGCGAATTATCCGTCGCACTTCATGGCGGCGCTCCTCACGATCGAGGCGGCGAACACCGACAAGCTGGCGATGTACCTCGGCGAGTGCCGCGACCTCGGCGTCACGATCCTGCCGCCGGACATCAATTCCAGCGAGATGGCGTTCACGGTCGTCGGCGGAGCCGTGCGGTTCGGGCTGTGCGCGGTGAAGAACGTGGGCGAAGGGGCCATCCTGTCGCTGCTGGCGGCCCGCAGTGAGCTCGGGCGGATCGAATCCCTGTATACGCTCTGCGAGCACGCGGACCTGCGGCTGGTCAACAAGCGAGTGCTCGAAAGCCTGGTGAAAGCGGGAGCGATGGACTCGCTGCTGCCCGAGACCGTCGGTCCGGTGGCGTCGCGGCGGGCGCGGCTGTTCGCGGCGGTGGACCGCGCAATCGAGCACGGCGGACGGCACCAGCGCGATCGCGACAAGGGGCAGTCGCAGCTGTTCGGCGGGAGCGGCCACGACGGTCCCTCCGCGGGCGCCGCCGTATTGCCTGACGCGGCCGCGTGGACCGACATCCAGCAGCTCGCCGGGGAAAAGGAGGCGCTCGGGCTGTATATGAGCGGCCACCCGCTCGATCGTTTCGGCGAGGACCTCAAGATTTTCGGCGCCCGGCGCGTCGCCGACCTGACCACATCCGAGGCGGACGTCTGGGTCGGAGGCATCGTGTCGGCCCTGCGGCCCCTCAAGACGAAGAAGGGCGACCGGATGGCGGTGTTCATGCTCGATGATGTGGCGGGGAACGTCGAGGTCGTGGTGTTCCCGGAAACGTTCGCGAAGCACGGGCTCGTGATCGAGGGTGACGCGATGCTGCTCGTCCGCGGTAAGCTCGAAAAGGACGAGGAGTCCGCCCGGATCGTCGCCACGGAGCTGATGCCGATTGCGGCGCTGAAGGAACGCACGACCAGGGAGGTGGCCATCCACCTCGCCGTGCCGCCGCACGGCCGGCCGACGTTCGAGGCGCTCGCGGAAGTGTTTTCGCGCCACCGCGGCGATCGCCGCGTGTCGCTGGAGCTGAACGTGAACGGCCAGCCTCGCGCGTTGCGGGTGCGGGCCGACGTGGCGCAGCGCGTCCGGCCGTCCGAACGGCTCGTCGCGGAGCTCGAGCTGCTGTGCGGCGCGGGCACGGTGGAGCTTCGCTGAGCGACCCTTATGCCTGCTGACATTCTCGAATTCGAAGAGCCCATCGGCGTCCTGCTGAAGGAGATCGAGGCGCTCAGCATGATGCCGCGCACCCCGGAACGGGAGCGGTCGATCGACACGCTCCGCAAGCGCGCCGACGAACTCCGCGCCGAAATCTACGTG
>JANMCN010000182.1:0-18238 GCA_031361295.1 Acidobacteriota bacterium
GCCCGGCGGCAGCGGCACGAAGGTCGAGTTCTCGACCACGCCGGTGGAGTTGTTCCACTTCCGCTCGAACATGGTATTGAACCAGCCGAACATCGTGAGGTCGGTGCAGAAGCAGTTGTGCTCTTCCTGTGACGTGTCCGAAGACGTCGTCCAGTTCGACGAGCCGAAGATCGACATGTGCTGCCCGTAGAGAAGTACGAGCTTCTCGTGGTTGAGGCCTGCGTGCGCGCGCATCTTGACCGGGATCCCGGCGAGGTGCATGCGGTCCACGTTCCACGCGTCCCACAGCCGAGCGGGGTCGCGGTATTGCTGCGGGTCGGTGATGACACGAACGGGCACGCCCCGCTGCTTCGCGGCAATCATCGCGTCGGTGTGCCGGGCGTCGGTGATCCTGTACATGATCACGTCGATCTGCTTCGTTTCTAGGTTGTAGCGGCTCAGTGCCCGGTTGGCGTACGACTCCTGCGGAGGAAAGTTGAGCTGCGAGTCCTTCGCGTACACGGGATAGTTCCGGGTGCGCGTGGCGGGGACGTTCGCATAGTTGGCGTACCCGGAACTCGACGTCCAGAGGTCGTCGTACTTCGTCATGAAGCTGTGGACGAACGACGCCCGATCGGTGAAGTACACGGATTCGTCCGTGTAATTCAGGTAGGGCGAGGTGCCGGCGTAGACCCATGCATCGGCGCTGAAATTCGCGCCGCTGAACTCGACGATCGACTGGCCCGCGAACAGCATCAGCTTGTAGTGCATGATGCCTGTCGCCGTGCGGGTCCGCATCGGGATGCCGGCGGTCTGCAACTCGGCGAGCCGATCGATGTTGGCGGGTGTGGAGTCGTTCGCGCGGAGGTCCATGATCACGCGCACCGCCACGCCGGCGTTGAACTTTTTGATGAGCTCGGTCGTGTAGCGGGCGTCCTCTATGAACCAGAAGCCGACATCGATCCCGACCGTCTCCGCCCGGATGTAATTGATGAGCATCGCCCGACAGTCTTCGTGCGACGGATCGCAGAGTCGATCGAGCGCCAGGGCCGGCGTCGCGGCGCCGAACCAGGCGGCGACGACACACGCGAGGACCACGCGGCGTCTGAACTGTCGAGTCGTCATCATGCCCCTTGCACCGCTCCGGGCGGTCTCGAGAATGGCAACGGATCGCCCTTAATATCCAATGAACGGCATGAATTCAGGGCGGGTCCGGCCTCTCACCTCCCCGCCTCCGGCGCTCACTGCCTGTCTCAGCATCGATTCAGCAATACAAGTGCCGCAACCGCACAGTCGGCGGGAGCGGCGTGCACGTGGGCGCGCAGGTAGTTTCGGTCGATGACGGTCGCGGGATGACGGCCGTGGCAACGCGCATTGACCCTCGCGGCCGACTACCGGCATAATCGGCCGCGAACGAAGGTGGTCCGCGCCAGTCCGCGCGTCTTCGACGCGGCCGCTGACTCCGGCAGCCGCGGGCCTGCGTGTGAACAGTCCGCCTCCTGCAGTCTTCGTCCTTGGCCGAGGGGCATGATCATCCACGCGCGTCGCGGCCGCCAGACGCCTGTCGCCCCCCGAGGTGAGGGCGCGCTTCCCCACCGTCTCGATCGGGGTCGGCGGCCCGCGCTCATCCCGAAGGGCCGGAAGGACCGGTGATGGCCCGGCTGCTCCCCTACCTCCTCGTCGGCATCGGCGGGTTCGTGGGTGCGAACGCGCGGTTTGTCGTCGGCCGCGGCGTCGCGACCCTTTTCGACACGCGCTTTCCGCTCGGCACGGTCCTGATCAACATCAGCGGCTCGTTCCTGCTGGGCGTGCTCGGTGCCATCGCGTCGCACAAAACCTCCCCGTCCTCCGACGCGATACGGCTGGCGCTCGGCGTGGGCTTTCTCGGCGCCTTCACGACGTTCTCCGCCTTCGAGCTCGAAACACATTCCCTCCTCACCGATGGCGCCTGGGCCACGGCAACCGCGAATGTGGTCGCCAGCGTGCTGGTTGGTCTGATCGCGGTCCGGGCGGGCATCGTCGTCGCGAGGATGTGGCTGACGTAACGACGCCGGGCACTATCGCTCGGACCCGTGTCGAATGACGCCCCAGAACGGGAGCGGTGCGGCACAATGGTAGTGCCACGACGGTCCCATGGTTCATTCGACAGTCAGTTCTGCCGCGCCCCTGTCCGATCGTTCGCTCCTCGCGATCAACTGCGGGTCTTCCAGCATCAAGTTCGGGCTCTTCACGTGCGAGCCCGCGCCAGTCGTGCTCGGTCGCGGGTCCGTCAGCGCTCCGGCGACCGCCGCAGCGTTCGAACAGGTGATGGAGCGTGTCGCGGCAGCGATGGTCCGGTATCCCCTCGCTGCCGTGGGGCACCGCATCGTCCATGGCGGTCCGGCGCTGTCCGAGCCGCAACGGATCACACCGGAGCTCGTCGCCTCGCTGCGGCAGCTCGTTCGCTTCGCGCCCAACCACCTGCCTGACGAGATCGGGTTGATCGAGTCTGCGCAGCGCCGGCTGCCAGCCACCCCGCAGGTGGTCTGCTTCGACACGGCCTTCCACGCCGACCTTCCGGAGGTCGCCCGACGGCTGGCGGTGCCGGAGCGATATGCGGCTGAGGGCGTCAGACGCTACGGTTTTCACGGCTTGTCGTACACGTTCCTGCTGGACGAGTTGACGCGGCGCACCGGCGCCCCGGCCACGGCACAGAAAATCGTTCTGGCGCATCTGGGTAACGGTTCGAGCCTCGCGGCGGTCCGCGGCAACAAATCGATCGACACCAGCATGGGCTTGACCCCCATCGGCGGCGTCGTCATGAGCACGCGCTCGGGCGACCTGGACCCGGGCGTGGTCACCTACATGGCGCGGTCGACTGGCTTCGATGCGGACCAGGTCGAAGACGAGCTCAGCCATCGTTCCGGGCTGGCGGCGCTGTCTGGCGGGACGACCGACATGCGCGAGTTGCTGGCGGGCGAGGCGAACGATGAGCGTTGCCGCGTCGCCGTTTCCATCTACTGCTATGCCGTCAGAAAACAGATCGGCGCGTACGCGGCGGCCCTCGGCGGGCTGGACGTGCTCGTCTTCTCCGGCGGCATCGGTGAGCACGCCGCCGTCGTACGCTCCCGCGTCTGCGAGGGGCTCGGCTTCCTCGGCCTGGAGATCGACGAGCGGCGGAACGCTGCGGATGCGCCGCTGATCTCGTCGCCGGCGGCACGGGTGGCCGTTCACGTCATTCCCACGGACGAGGAAGTGGTGATCGCCCGGGCGGCGTACCGCCTCCTCCAATGAGGCCGATGAGGCGCTTATGACCACGACCCCTGAGCTGCTCGCGCGGATCGATGCCTACTGGCGCGCCGCCAACTACCTGTCGGTCGGACAGATTTACCTGCTCGACAATCCTCTGCTGCGCGAGCCGCTTCGTCCTGAACACATCAAGCCCCGCCTGCTCGGACACTGGGGCACGACGCCGGGCCAGAACTTCATCTATGCGCATCTGAATCGCGCCATCACCGAGTACGACCTCGAGATGATCTACATCTCCGGTCCCGGACACGGCGGCCCCGCAGTTGTCGCGAATACGTACCTCGAGGGCACGTACAGCGAGGTCTATCCCGCCGTGACGCGCGACGAAGCGGGTCTCAAGACCCTCTTCCGCCAGTTTTCCTTCCCTGGAGGAATCCCCAGCCATGCGGCTCCGGAAACGCCCGGCAGCATCCATGAAGGCGGCGAGCTCGGCTACTCCCTGAGCCACGCCTTCGGCGCGGTCTTCGACAATCCCGGGCTAATCGCCGCGTGCGTGATCGGTGACGGGGAGGCCGAAACCGGGCCGCTCGCGACGGCCTGGCATTCGAACAAGTTCCTCAACCCGGCGACGGACGGGGCGGTTCTGCCGATCCTCCATCTGAACGGCTACAAGATCGCGAACCCAGCCGTCCTGGCGCGCATTCCGCGCGAAGAGCTGCGGCAGCTCCTCGTCGGCTGCGGCTGGGAGCCGCTCTTTGTCGAAGGGCACGACCCGGCCCTCGTGCACCCGCTGATGGCGGACGCGATCGACCGCGCCGTCCGGCAGATCCGCGGCATCCAGAAATCGGCGCGCGAGGCGCGCCACGCGTCGCGTCCCTGCTGGCCGATGATCGTACTGGCTACTCCGAAGGGCTGGACCGGGCCGCGGAGTGTCGACGGGCAGGCGGTTGAGGGGACGTTCCGCGCGCACCAGGTTCCCCTCTCCGATCCGCGCGGGAACCCGGCGCATCTCGCCATGCTGGAGCAATGGCTGAAGAGTTACCGCCCGGGCGAGCTCTTCGACGGGAGCGGGACGCTCGAGGCGTCTCTGCGCAGCCTCGCGCCTGCAGGTACGAGGCGCATGGGCGCCAATCCGCACGCGAACGGCGGGCTGCTGCTGAAGGATCTCCACCTGCCCGATTTTCGTGAGTATGCCGTGGCGGTGCCGGGCCCTGGCGAGATCGATGCGGAAGACACGCGCGTCGCGGGTCGCTTTCTTCGCGACGTCATCGGCCTCAACGCGGCGGCGCGGAATTTTCGCATTTTCGGGCCCGACGAGACCCTCTCGAACCGGCTGGATGCGGTGTTCGAAGTCACGGCCCGCCAGTGGAACGCCGAGACCGCCTCAGATGATCAGTGGCTGGCGCCGGACGGGCGTGTGATGGAAGTGTTGAGCGAGCACCAGTGCCAGGGGTGGCTCGAAGGGTATCTCCTGACAGGCCGGCACGGCATCTTCAACACCTACGAAGCGTTCGTGCACATCGTCGACGCGATGTTCAACCAGCACGCCAAGTGGCTCAAGATCACGCGCGCCCTCCCGTGGCGCGCCCCCATCGCGTCATTGAACTACCTCTTGTCGAGCCACGTGTGGCGGCAGGATCACAACGGCTTCACGCACCAGGATCCCGGATTCATCGATCACGCGATCAACAAGAAGGCCGAGGTCGTCCGCGTCTACCTGCCACCCGACGCCAATTGCCTGTTGAGCGTGATGGACCACTGCCTGCGCAGCCGTCACTACGTGAACATCGTCGTCGCCGGCAAGCATCCGGCGCCGCAGTGGCTCACGATGGAGGCGGCGGCACGGCACTGCGCCGCAGGCATCGGAGCCTGGCAGTGGGCTGGGAGCGACGGCGGCGGGGAAGCCGATCTCGTCATGGCCGCCGCGGGAGACGTTCCGACACTGGAGATTCTCGCGGCGACGGCCATCCTGCGGGAGCATCTACCCGAGCTGAGGATCCGGGTGATCAACGTTGTCGATCTGATGCGGCTGCAGCCGGAAACGGAACACCCGCACGGCTTGAGCGACGCCGACTTCGATCGCCTCTTCACCGGGAGCAAGCCGATCATCTTCGCGTATCACGGTTACCCGTGGCTCATCCACCGGCTGACCTATCGCCGCACCAACCATCGAAACCTGCATGTCCGGGGCTACAAGGAGGAGGGCACGATCACCACGCCCTTCGACATGGCCGTCCTGAATGACCTCGACCGGTTCCACCTGGTGGGAGACGCTGTCGACCGGCTTCCCCAGCTTGGGGGGCGAGGGGCGGCTCTCAAGAAACAGATGGCGGACAACCTGGCCGAACACCGGCTCTATATTCGCACCCACGGACAGGACCTGCCGTCGATACGCGATTGGCGCTGGGCGCCGGTCCGGTAGTACGCAGGTCGGAGCTTCAGCTCCGACCAGCGTATCTACTGGGTGCCGGCCCGTGGCGCTTCGTAGATGCGCAGGTTCCCGATCGACCAGCCGGGCGCATCAGCCACCGTCTCGGTCTGCGTGATGCGCACGAACTTCGCGCGCGTCGGCGGGAATGTGACGACGGTGCGCACGCCTTCCCCTTTCCCTTCGGCGACGGGCTTGCTCCACGACGTCCCGTCGAGCGAGACCTGGACGGAGTAGCCGCGCGGATATCCGGCGACTGGTGCCGCTCCACCGCGCCCGCCAGGCGGCGCAGGAGCGCCGCCCTGGCCGGCGGACGCCGGAGTGGCGCTGCCCGGTGCCGCAGGGGCGCCGACCGCCGCAGGAGGCCCGGCCGGGGCGGGGCCTGACACCGCGGCGGATAACGCGCTCCGGCCGGCTCGCCCGCCGCCGCCGACTCCCGCGGAATCGAACTGCAGCTCCACCACGACCACCGGCTGGGGCAGTTCGACGGCGAACCACATGCCGGCGGCCTGAGGCGCCCCGGAATTCCAGCCGCGCAATGTCGCCGCGCCGGCGGCCGTTTCGGGCGAGTGGCTTGCCGTGAGCTTCCACTGCTGCGCGTCGAGCATGCGCGGCAGCGAGGCCTCGATCTCGGGGACCGTCCACAAGGCCTTGCGAGAGGACGTCTCGACCCGCACGCGTGCGACGTCCGCGGGCGTCACCAGGCCGCCGCTGTTCCCGAAGCTGCTGCGCACGTAGGACGCGATCCCCGCGACCCACTCGTCGGTGCTGCCGCCCATCGGCACCATCACCTCGGGATAGGTCTTCCCGTCGACGGGCCCCGTCAGTCCCTGAAGGAGCACCCTGATCACATAGTCGCGGTGGGCCTGCACACGCGGCGAGCCGGCGAGCGGCGGAGCCATCGTCACGCCCGGCGCCGCGCCGGCCATCGGCTGCCCGAGACCATCCGTGCCGTGGCAGGAGAAGCACAGGGCGCCGAAGACCTCGCTGCCCTGCTGGAGTCGCTTCTCCTGCTCGGGGGTCAGGGGCCCGCGCCGACCGCCGCCGAACGTCGTGGTGGCGGGAGGCACCAGGAGGCGGTCCGCGATGAGCGCAAGCCCCCTCGCCTTGTTCGCGGCCTTCACGGACTTGATCACGTCGGCCGCGTCCGGCAGCTTGAACAGACTGATCGTGAGCATCGACTGGACCGCCACTCCAGTATCCGGGTCCTTCGCGAGCGCACGGTAATCCTCCGCAAACGACCTGTCGCCGGCCTTGTAGAGTGTCTCGCTCGCGCGAATCGCCTGCGCGCGCATCCGGGCGTCCGCGTCCTTCATCGCCTCGCGCACCAGACGGGGATCCAGCGCACCGAGTCCCTCGAGCGTCCACACTGCCTGGAATCGCGCGACCTGGTTGTCCGAGCTCCGTACCAGGCTCTCGAGCGCGGGAACGACGGCTTTATCCTGTTTCAGGATGAGCAGCCGCTGGGCCGTGTCGCGCCACCACCCGTTCGCGTGCGTGAGATGCGAGACCAGCTGCGCGGGCGTTTCGCGGTACATCCGGGGGGCGGCGAAATCCGGTGCAATCGGGGGAATGGCCGGCTGCCCGATGTTCGTCGCCGTTGCGGAGACGCCCGGCCGGCCGTCGTACCGCAGCCGCCAGATCCGGCCATGGGCCGACACTTTGTCCAGTTGGTACTGTTCGATCTTGGCGCGCAGGTACGAGCCCGGCCCCGACCACTGCAGCTCCTGGATGATGCCGTGATACATGTCCGCGATATAGACCGTGCCGTCAGGCGCGTTGCTGATGTTCACCGGACGGAACAACTGATCGTGGCTCGTGATGAACTCCGCGCCGGGATAGACATTGCGCAGCATCGTGAGCCCTTCGACGTTCTCGATGGCGGCGCGGCGGATGAGGCGACCGACGGGTTCGGTGAAGAGCAGGTTGCCCTTCATGTCGGCAGGCAACCGGTGGCCGCGCACGATGGCGGGCCCGGTCGCGGCGGTGAAGTGATTGAGGTTCTGGGACGGCAGACGGGTGCGCCCCACTCCACCCTGCATGTCGCCGATGCCTGGGGCCGGCCACACGACGGCAAAGTCCTTTTCGAATCCGTTCTCCATTCCGGCAGGACAGTTCGGATCGGGCGGCGGCTGGGCAGGCGCCGGCGCGCCCGCACGGCCCCCCCGGCCAGCCGAGGGACAGGGCGTAAAGGACCCGTAATGGATCGGGAACTGGAAATTCATCGGCCCGCGTTCGCCGCCGGCGTCCACGAACCACGGCTTCCCCTCATCATCCGAAGCGAGGCCCCACTGCCCGCCGTTGGCCGCCGTTGGCTCCCGCAGGAACCCCGATGGCGTCCAGCGGATGCGGAACGCGTTGTAGGTCGTGTAGATCCAGTTGTCCATGTTCCATAGCAGGCCCGCCTTCTGATGCTCGATGTTCGGGTCGCCGCTCTGGCCGATCCCGGTGAACACGACTTCCCGCGTGTCGGCGACGCCGTCGCCGTTCGTGTCGGTCCATTTGACCAGATCGTCCGAATCGGTCTCGCTCGTCAGGATCACGCCGTCCTGGAGCGGCAGAATCATGCGTGGCGCCACGAGGTGATCGACGAAGACGGTGTGCTTGTCGTAGTGCCCGTCGTCGCGGGTGCTCTCCCACCGCGAGATGCGGCTGATCGGATCGTGCTCGCGGCTCGCCTCGGCGTCCATCATGTAGCTGACCATCTCGCCCACGTACATGCGCCCGTTGCCGTCGAACTCGATGAGCGTGGGGCTGATGACATCCGGATCCGCCGCAACCAGTTCCATCCGGTATCCCGTCGGCAGCACGAAACTGCTCGCTTCGTCTGCGGGACTCCGGGGACGGTACGGCGGCTTGGGCGAGAAGTCCGTTCCCTCGCTCGTCATCGGGCCCCGGCCGCCCCCGAGTCCGCCGCCCGGACCCTGCGCCGCTGCCGCACTGCCGGGAAGACGCTTCGCGGCCGTCCCTGACATTTCGAACTGGCCGTCCATCAGGGCCAGGTCCGCCTTGAGGTTCTGTCCATCCGGCGTGAGTGTCATCACGGTGGGAATGGGTGTGCCCTGGTAATCGGTCGCATATCTGAGCACGAGGCTCTTCCCTGCCAGGGCGATCTGAGTCACCGAGACGGGCGGCTGCGGCTCCGACGCGACCGTCGCCGTGACCTTGCCGGCATCCGCTTTCACCGACAGCGCAAACGTCGCCGGCCCCATCTGCGAAAACGCCGTGACCGTCCAGTCGCCCGCGAACGGCGCCGCCTGTGCAGGCGTGATGGACGACGCGGCGGTCTGCGCCGAGGGCACGGACGCCAGCCCCCGCAGACCGCCCGGCAGGACGGCGACCGCCAGCGCACCCGCCGAGACGACGAACAGACGAACGAAACCGGAAGACAGACGACCGGGCATGCGATTCACTCCTCGGGACGCTCTATACGCGTGGACGCTCTGTTTCGTTTCGGCGCGGCCGGTTTCCGTCGCGGCTCGAGCCTCGAATCTCGAGTGCCGAGGCGGCAGCCAGGACGATCACTCGCGGGCAGGAAGTCCGCTGAAGGACACTCAGGACAGGAGCAGGACTTCCCGAACTGTTCGCCCCGCAGCGTGCGCCAAGTGTAACGCGTCGCGCGCTCTGCCGGCGAAGAGGCTCACCCGGCAGGCCGGCCTACAGGTCGTAAACAAAGAATGCGCCGGGCAGCTCGGCGTTCGTGGAAGGCTTGGTCATCACCGGAGAATGCCCGAAGGCGTAGACGAACCGCGCGTTCGCGACAAAACAGGCGGCCCGCCAGCCCGTGAAGCGGCTGAGCGCCCGCCCCATGTCGGCGTAGAGCTCGAGCAGCGGCTCCGCGCCGGCGTCCCCGCCCAGACGGACCCCGTAGGGCGGGTTGAAGCAGAACACGCCTGGCTGCATCCCGGCGGCGATCGGAAGCATGCCGGCGACGTCGTCCGGCGTCAGCGTCCGCACGTCCTTCTGACCGATGACGATCGCATCCTCGCGCGACGGCCCCGTCAGTCCGGCCGCGCGAAGGTTGCCCACCATCGTCGGAATGCGCTCCGCATCGATGTCGAGCGCCAGGATCCGCGGGACTGTTCCCGGAAATAGGTCGGGGGCCTCGCCGGGCAGCCCCCTGAACGCCGCCAAGTGGCGGAACGGCAGGTCCGATGGCTGTCGAATCGCGCGGCCGACGGCCAGGCCTGCCGCCTCGATCGGGATCGTCCCTCCTCCCGCCATTGGATCGACGAGCGGCTCGACGCGTGCGTCCCACCTCGAGAGCATGATGAGCTGCGCGGCCATCGTCTCGCGCAGCGGCGCGGGACCGGCCGCCACCCGCGCGCCGCGCCGATGGCGCGCGCCGCCCCCGATGTCGATGCCGACGACGGTGCGCCGGTTTCCTGGCGTCCCGGCACGCCGGACGACGAATACCACGTCGGGCGACTCCGCATCGACGTCCGCCGTCACCCCTCGGGACTGCAGCGCCGCCACCAGCGCGTTCTTGACGACGCCCCGCAGCTGGAGAGGCGAGGCTTCGAAGTCATGCGCCGATCCGAGATCCACTGACAACCGCAGCCTCCTCGCGGCGGGCAGACGATCGTCGGCGCGGAGCGCGGGCAGCAGATCCTCGAAGAGCGGCTCCAGGCGGACGGCTTCGCTCGCGCACAGGTCCCACGAAATCCGCGAGGACGTTCGATGATGGCAGGCGGCAACCCACGCCGTCGGGGCGTCGAAGGGATAGAGCAGAGTCGCCTCTCCCTCGCGCCGGGGCTTCGGGACGCGCACGTCGAACGGCGATCGCATCACGAGGCGTTTCAGCTCCGCCTCCATGACGCGATTCGCGCCTCCCGAACCGGTGAGCCGAATCTCGTCACAGCGCATGTGGGGAGTCACGCCGGGCGGCGCCGACTCATCTCTGGAGGACGGCCGGCTTCAACGTCCACGCCTGCAGGCGCGCCAGCTCCATCAATCCCGGGGCATGGAATCCTTCGGGAAAAATCGGCCATCCCCAGAGCGCGGGTGAATCCTCCGCGACGTACTGATCGGCGGTGTAGTGTCCCTCGAGTCGGGCGACGTCGGCCGGGGCGTGGCCGGACGCGATCATCCCGTCCACTGCTCGCGATAGCGTCGCCAGGTAGTCGGCCGGCGAGAGGTTCTCGGATCCAACCCAGATTTCGTCCGGAAGACGGTGGTGCGCCTGGCAGAACGCGGCCGTGTCGCGGACCGCTCGCGCAAAGGCCGACCAGCGGAAACTCGTCGACCGCGATCCGCCAGTCGAAGGCCTGAATATTCTCGCGGGACCGTCGAGCGGCGCCACCTTCGTCTCCGACGGGAAGGCCTGTGTGTCGGTGACCGCCGCCGTGGCCCTCGTGAGCAGACCGAAGACGTCAGCGGGCGAGAGCGCATACCGGTCGAACCTCTGGAACGTGATTTCCTTCTGCATGGACCGGGCAAGCGCCTGGAGTTCCTCGGGACGGAACGCGCGGCCCGGCGCGGCGTCGTCGTAGACGGCCTTCAACTCCGTCGCGGTCGCAAACCGCACGCCTGGCAGCGCCTTCATGAAGCGGACGTACTGCTCGAAGTCCCGGAACGCCGCTTCTGTCTCGGCCGCCGGCCTCGTGCCGGGGCGCTTCCAGTCTGCCGGTTCCGGATTGGCGCCGCGGCTGAAATTCACGGCGTCCCAGAACTCGGTCTGGACGAATTCGTTGGGATGGTAGTAGATGCTGATGGTGCCGCCCCCCCTGGCCCGCAGCCGTTCGTAGGCCACGGTGAAGGCCGTCTTGCCCTTCTCGAGGCTCGAGCCGCCGTTCAGATCCATGCGGGCGAGATTCGACCGCATCTTGAACACGTTGAGCATCCCGCCATAGTAGAAAGGCTGGTCGCCGATGCCGACATGGTCGGCCTCGTCCAGGTACATCCGGATGCCCATGTCCCGCAGCGCCGGGTAGGCCTGAGGGGCCCATGCGCTGCCCGGCTGTCCATACGCGACCGGCGTGACGCCGAAGATGCGCTCGATATCCCGGACGCCCTGGACCTCGCGGCGGTAGAACTCGGCGCGTCCGTCGTCCCACCCCGCGTTCTGGAGATAGACCGCGACGGTTGGCTGCTGGCTGTGGGTGTTGGAGTGGTATCCGATGTCGTGTCGCCGCAGAGCCTCGATGACGTCGCCGCGGCCGCGGCTCTCGAGCACGCGCGCCTTTTCGCCGACGATCTTGAACGTGGCCCGCACGCCGAGACCAGTCAGCATCTCCGCCAGGCGCCTGGTCGCCTCGTCGTCCTGCGGCAGGAGGTAGTCTTCCGTGTCGAACCAGAGCGTGACGTAGACCGGCCGGGCGGTCTCCTGGCCGATGGCATGGCTCGCCCCGGCAAGCGCCAGCGCGGCGAAGAGCAGAAATCTCGTCACGGCATCTCCCGACTGAAAGCGGTGAATGAGGCGGATGCGATGGAGCGTATCAGGCCGCGAGCCGCAACCGTCACGCGCCCATCGAACGGCCGGCATCGGGCCGGGCAGCTGCAGGATCTGAGGCGGGCACCGCCGCACCGTCGAGGCCGGCGCTCCCGCGCTCCCCGCCGCTGTTCAGCGGAAGACGCACGACGAAGACAGAGCCCATGCCCAGCCCTTCGCTTGCCGCGACGATCTCCCCGCCGTGAAGCTCGACGAGGTGTTTCGCGATCGACAGGCCGAGACCCAGGCCCCATGCGCCGCGGGTCGTCGACTGATCGGCCTGCCGGAACCGTTCGAAGACGTGCGGGAGGAAGTCCGGTGAAATGCCCTGGCCCGTGTCCTCCACGACGATCCGCATGCACCCGTCGTCCGACGTCGCCGTCACGGTGACGCGGCCGCCGCTCGGTGTGAACTTGACGGCGTTGTGCAGGAGATTCCAGAGGATCTGCTGGAAACGGCGGCCATCCACGACGATCTCGCTGGAGGGCGGAGGACTCGCCGTGAGCAGTTCCACGCCTTTGGCGTCCGCGGCGGGCTGCACCGCCTGGACCGCGCTCGCGATGCTGGCGGAGACGTCCACCGGCGCCCTGTCGAGGCGAACCGTGCCCGACGTCAGCTTGTTCATTTCGAGCAGGTCGTCGATCAGCTTCGCCTGCGCCTCGGCGTTGCGGCGTATGACGGCAATCGCGTGCGCGGTGTCGCGGACTCCCCGACCGGTCGCCAGCATGTCCAGCCAACCGAGGATCGCGTTCATGGGCGTGCGCAGCTCGTGGCTGAGCGTCGCGAGAAACTCGTCCTTGATGCGGCTCTGGCGCTCCGCTTCGTCACGCGCCCGGCGCTCGCTGAGGAGAAGCTGCTCGCGCTGGAGGGCTGATTCCCGCTGCGCGCTGATGTCGCGGCTGACACCCACCACCTTCTGCGGCGTGCCGTCTTCAGCGTGGACCATCCGTCCACGCTCGGTGATCCAGACGACGGACTGATCGGGCCGGACGGCCCGGTATTCGCACTCGTACAGCCCCGTCGTCATCGCGAGATCAATCGCCGCCCGCACGCGCGGCGCGTCGTCCGGATGAAGTGTCCGGACAATTCTGAGCTCGGGACCGAACGCGCCCGCCGGGAACCCGAACAGCGCCTCGGGATCGGCCGACCACGTCATCTGGTCCGAGGCCAGATCCCACTGCCATGCCGCGATCTCGGCGACCTCCATGGCGAGCCGAAGGCGCTCCTCGCTGTCGACCGCGCCCCGATGCGCAATCGAGAGCGCGGCAGTGCGCTGTGCGACCCGAAGCTCCAGCTCCTCGTTCGCCTCCTGGAGCGCTTCCTGCGCCTTCTGGCGCTCGGCGACCTCGTTCTGGAGCGCATCGTTCAGGGCCGCGAGCGACCGGGTCTTTCTGAACAGTTCGGCGAACACCGCGACCTTCGATCGCAGGATGTTCGCGTTCACGGGTTTGCTCAGGTAGTCGACCGCCCCGACTCCGTAGCCCCGGAGCACGTCTTCGTCGTCCAGAAGGTGGGCGGTGAGGAACAGGATGGGCACGTGCTGCGTGCGCTTCCGCTGCTTGATGAGGTGCGCGAGGTCGATCCCGCTGATCCCCGGCATCCTGATGTCGAGGATGATTGCCGCGAAGTCCTGTCGCAGCATGGCGAGCAGCGCGTCGTCGGCGGACTCCGCCCGCACGAGCCGGCAGCCGGTCCCGTCGAGCATCGCCTCGAGGGCGTCGAGGTTCCGGGGCTCGTCGTCGACGATGAGCAGCGTGATGTCGTCGTTGGGCATGATCGGGTCGGACGTCACCGGTACAGCCACACGCGAAGGAGCGACAGCAGCTGGTCGGTATTGACCGGCTTGGCGATGTAGTCGGACGCGCCTGCCTGCAGGCACTTTTCACGGTCGCCCTTCATGGCCTTGGCGGTCAGCGCGAGGATCGGCAGCGTCCGGAACTGCCCCTCCTTCCGAATCTCGCGCATCGTCTCATACCCGTCCATTTCGGGCATCATGATATCCATCAGCACCACGGCCAGATTCGGCGTGTCCTTGATGATGTCGATGGCCTGCCGCCCGTTGGTCGCGGTCAGCACCTCCATCTCCTGGTTCTCCAGGACCGTCGTGAGCGCAAAGATGTTCCGCGCGTCGTCGTCGACGACCAGCACCTGGCGCCCGCGCAGGATCTCGTTCGACCCGTGTAGCCGGTCGAGCATGCGCCGCTTCGCCTCGGGCAGATCCGAGACGACCCGGTGCAGGAACAGCGCGGTTTCGTCGAACAGACGCTCCGGCGACTGCACGTCCTTGAGGACGATGCTCTTGGCCACGGAGCGGAGGCGATCGTCTTCCGCTTTCGTGAGCTCCTTGCCGGTGAAGACCACGACCGGCACCGTGCTGAGCGAATCCTCCGACTGCATTTTTTCGAGCAGCTCGAAGCCGGTCATGTCGGGCAACCGGAGATCGACGACGCAGCACTCGATCGGCTTGTCGTGCAGCACGTCCAGCGCTTCTGAGCCGGTACCCACCGCCGCCACCTCGATGTCGTCGTGCATCAGCAGCTCGACGATGCTCTGACGCTCGATGTCGTTGTCTTCGACAACCAGCAGCCGCTTCTTGTGCGGGGCGACGTACGACTTGATCCGGTCGAACGCACGGTCGAGATCTTCGGTGGTGCCCGGCTTCACGAGGTACGAGAACGCTCCGTGGGAGAGCCCGTGCTGCCGTTCCTCCTCGACCGACAGCATCTGGACGGGGATGTGGCGCGTCGCGGGATCGAGCTTGAGATTGTTGAGCACCGTCCACCCGAGCATGTCGGGCAGGAAGACGTCGAGCGTGATGGCGGTCGGCAGGTACTGGCGCGCCAGCGTCAGCGCCGCCTGGCCCCGCGGGGCCACGATCCCCTTGAAGCCCTTGTCTCGCGCGAGCCCAAGCAGCACGCGCGCGTAGTGCGGATCGTCGTCCACGATCAGGAGTACCGGGTCGTGCTCCTCGATCGCTTCACGGTCGTCGGGCACGACCTCCTCGGCCTTGGCGACGGCGAGCACCGGCAGCGTGATCGACGGGTACTTCTCGGGCGCCTGGCGCTCGGCGCCCGCGGGACCCGTCATGGCTCGAGCTGGGCCCGTGTACGTGAGCGGCAGGTACAGGGTGAACGTGCTGCCCTGCGCCGGGGTGCTGACGAGCCTGATTTCGCCACCGAGCAGTGTCGCGAGCTCGCGGCTGATGGCCAGGCCCAGCCCGGTGCCGCCGTACTTGCGGCTGGTGCCGGCGTCGGCCTGCTGGAACGCCTCGAAGATCAGGCGCTGCTTTTCCGGCGCGATGCCGATCCCCGTGTCGCTCACCTCGATCGCAATGGCCACCGGCGTGAACCGCAGGACGGGATGATCCGGGGACCAGCCGCTCGTCACCTGCTGGACGCGCATCTTGACCTGCCCCTGCGAGGTGAACTTGAACGCGTTCGAGAGGAGGTTCTTCAGAATCTGCTGCAGCCGCTTGGGATCGCTCGTGAACACGCGCGGGAGCGTGTTGTCGACCTCCACCTGGAACGCGAGGGCCTTGGATTCGGCGAGGTGATGGAACGTGCGCTCGACGTTCTCCTTCAGGCCGCGGAACGTGATCTCCTCCGCCTCGACGGTCACCGTGCCCGACTCGATCTTCGAGAGGTCGAGAATGTCGTTGATGAGCGTGAGCAGGTCGGTGCCGGCCGAGTGGATGTTCTTCGCGAAATCCACCTGCTTGGGCGAGAGGTTCGCGGTCGTGTTCTCGGCCAGCTGCTGACCCAGGATCAGGATCGAGTTCAGCGGCGTCCGCAGTTCGTGCGACATGTTCGCGAGGAACTCCGACTTGTACTTCGAGGTGAGCGCCAGCTCGGTCGCCTTCTCCTCGAGCGCCCGGCGCGCCTGCTCGACTTCCTTGTTCTTCCGCTCCACCTCGACGTTCTGCTCGGCCAGCTGCTTGGCCTTCGAGGCGAGCTCCTCGTTCGTCTGCTGGAGCTCGCTCTGGCGGGTCTGCAGCTCGATCGTCAGCTGCTGCGACTGCTGCAGCAGGTTCTCGGTCCGCATCGTGGCTTCGATCGTGTTCAGCACGACGCCGATCGACTGCGTGAGCTGCTCGAGGAACGACAGGTGGGTGGGCGTGAACGGCTGCAGCGAGGCCAGCTCGATGACGGCCTTCGTCTCGCCCTCGAAGAGCACCGGCAGGACGACGATGTTCTTGGGCCGCGCGGCGCCGAGGCTGGAGTGGACGTTGGTGTATTTTGGCGGCACCTTCGTCAGCAGGATGCGCTGCTTTTCGAGCGCGCACTGCCCGACCAGCCCCTTGCCGACTTCTATCCGCTTCGACTGATCGTCGCCGACCGCGTACCCCGCCAGGAGTGACAGGGTCGGCGAACTGTCCGCCACCTCGCTGAGCATCTGGTAGACCGTGCCCTGCTGCGCATGGACGAGCGGGGCGAGCTCCGAGAGCAGGAGCTTGCCGACGGTGACGAGATCCCGCTGGCCCTGCAGCATGCGCGTGAACTTCGCGAGGTTGGTCTTCAGCCAGTCCTGCTCCTGGTTGCGGTCCGTCGTGCCTCGCAGGTTGTCGATCATCGTGTTGATGTTGTCTTTGAGCTCGGCGACCTCCCCGCGGGCTTCCACCTGGATCGACCGCGTCAGGTCTCCCTTCGTGACGGCCGTCGCGACCTCGGCGATCGCGCGGACCTGGTTGGTCAGATTCGCGGCGAGCAGGTTGACGTTGCCGGTCAGGTCCTTCCAGGTGCCGGCGGCGCCCGGCACGTTGGCCTGTCCGCCGAGGCGGCCGTCCACGCCGACCTCGCGCGCGACGTTCGTCACCTGCTCGGCGAACGTGGCCAGCGTGTCCGTCATGCTGTTGATCGTCTCGGCCAGCGCCGCGACTTCCCCCTTGGCCTCGACGGTCAACTTCTGCCGCAGGTTGCCGTCGGCGACCGCGGTGACGACCTTGACGATGCCGCGGACCTGGTCGGTGAGGTTGGCCGCCATGACGTTGACCGAGTCCGTGAGGTCCTTCCACGTGCCGGCCACCCCGAGCACTTCGGCCTGACCTCCGAGCTTGCCTTCCGTGCCGACCTCGCGCGCGACGCGCGTCACTTCGGCGGCGAACGCGCGCAGCTGGTCGACCATCGTGTTGATGGTGTTCTTGAGCTCGAGGATCTCCCCTTTGACGTCGACCGTGATCTTGCGCGAGAGGTCGCCGCGCGCGACGGCGGTCGTGACCTCGGCGATGTTGCGCACCTGGGCGGTCAGGTTCGCGCCCATGACGTTGACCGAGTCCGTGAGGTCCTTCCACGTGCCGGCGACCCCGGGGACGACCGCCTGCACGCCGAGACGCCCTTCCGTGCCGACTTCGCGGGCCACGCGGGTGACTTCCGAGGCGAACGAGCGCAGCTGCTCGACCATCACGTTGATGGCTTCAGCTGGAGGATCTCGCCGCGCACGTCGACCGTGATCTTGCGGGACAGGTCGCCGTTCGCGACGGCGATGGTGACTTCGGCGATGTTGCGGACCTGGCCGGTGAGGTTCGACGCCATCGAGTTGACGTTGTCGGTGAGGTCCTTCCAGGTGCCGGCGACGCCCGGCACGAGCGCCTGGCCGCCCAGCTTGCCCTCGGTGCCGACCTCACGCGCGACGCGACTCACTTCGGACGCGAAGGCGTTCAGCTGATCGACCATCGTGTTGATCGTGTTCTTGAGCTCGAGGATCTCCCCCTTGACGTCGACGGTGATCTTGCGGGAGAGGTCGCCGCGCGCGATCGACGTGGCGACGTCGGCGATGTTGCGCACCTGCCCGGTGAGGTTCGACGCCATCGAATTGACGTTGTCGGTGAGGTCCTTCCAGGTGCCGCCGACGCCGGGGACTTCGGCCTGGCCGCCGAGCTTGCCTTCCGTGCCGACCTCGCGCGCGACGCGCGTGACTTCGGCCGCGAACGATCGCAGCTGCTCCACCATGGTGTTCATGGTGTCCTTGAGCTGCAAAATCTCGCCGCGGACGTCGACGGTGATCTTCTTCGACAGGTCACCGGTCGCGACCGCCACCGTCACTTCGGCGATGTTCCGCACCTGCGCCGTGAGGTTGCCCGCCATCTGGTTGACGTTGTCGGTGAGATCCTTCCACGTCCCGGCGACGCCGGTGACGACCGCCTGGCCGCCCAGCTTGCCGTCCGTGCCGACCTCGCG
>JANMCN010000196.1:0-2449 GCA_031361295.1 Acidobacteriota bacterium
CGCCGGGGCGGCCTTTTCAATCGACATCTGCTGCTTTCCCTGGGTCTCGCCAGTCTTGCTATCAGTCTCCACAGTTCATCCAATCCTTCGCCGCCCGTTGCCGACACCGGCAGGGGCGCATTTCCGAACACACGTTCGAGCTCGCGGAGGTTGCGGCCCCGCTCCGCGCGCGACAACTTGTCCACCTTGGTGGCGACGATGTGCGGCGTCGTGCCGACGGTGGACAGCCACCGGAACGCCTGCACGTCGGAGTCGAGGCCGGGGTGGCGCGAATCGACCAGGAGGAGCGTCCCCCGCGGCCCCTCGGGCCGCCCCGCTTCGACCGCCGCGCGGGACCCCTGCGAATGCGGCGTCCCGACAGCGGATTCGCGGCTCGAGGCCGCGCGCGCGCCGCCGGTCGCAAAATACGCGGCCGCGACCTCGGCGAGGTCGTTGGCGGAATCAGCACCCCCACGGGCATAGCCGTACCCCGGCAGGTCGACGAGATAGAGGCTCCACCTGCCCGCGCCTCCCGGGCCGCCTTCGACCGCCAGCCGGAAGATGTTGGCCAGCCGTGTCTTGCCCGGGGCGGCACTGGTGCGCGCCACACTGCGGCGCACGAGCGCATTCAGCAGGGTCGACTTGCCGACGTTGGACCGCCCCGCCAGCGCGACCTGACCGAGTCCGTCGGTGGGCACGCCCGTCGAGCGGCCGCCCGCGGCGGCGCTCGTGACGAAGTCGGCGGACAGAATTTTCATGTAACCCGCTGGCCCGGCCTCCGGGCCGGGCGTGTTCGAGAAAGAGCCACGCGCTTCGGACGCTCAAGACCGCGTCAGGCGCTTTTCGAACGCGCCCGGGTGCGAGCCCGGGCCTGCATGCGTCCAGAGATTCCTCAGTGCGTGATCGCTTCGTCTGTGGCAGGCGGCTGAACTTCGGCATCGGGGCGCGCGATCCCGGGGAGGGGGCTCACGAGCGCAATCTTCAGCACCTCGTCCATCACGTCGACCATGTAGATGTCGAGCGTGTCGAGGACGTTCTTCGGGATGTCCGCCAGGTCCTTCTCGTTGTCCCGAGGGAGGATGATCGTCTTGAGCCCCGCGCGGTGGGCGCCGAGAACCTTCTCCTTGACGCCGCCAATCGGGAGCACCTTGCCCCGCAGCGTGATTTCGCCCGTCATCGCGACGTCCTTGCGGACCGCGATCCCGGACAGCGCGGACACCAGCGTCGTCGCGAGCGTGATGCCGGCCGACGGGCCGTCCTTCGGGATCGCCCCTTCGGGGATGTGCACGTGCACGTCCATCGTCCGGCTGAAGTTCTTCGGGAGGTGGAATTCGTCGGCCTTCGATCGCACGTAGCTCATGGCCGCCTGCGCCGATTCCTGCATGACGTCGCCGAGCTTGCCGGTCAGCGTCAGCTTCCCCTTGCCCGGCATCAGCGTGGCTTCGATCACGAGGATCTCGCCGCCCACTTCCGTCCAGGCGAGCCCGGTCGCCACGCCGACCTCGTTCTTCTCTTCCGCCATCGTCGGCCGGAACCGGGGGACGCCGAGGTACTCCGTCACCTTCGCGGCGCTGATCTCCTCGCTGAACCCCTTGCCTTCGGTCACGACCTTGCGGGCGATCTTCCGGCAGATGGACGAGATCTCCCGTTCGAGATTGCGGACGCCGGCTTCGCGCGTGTAGCGCTGCACGACGGTCTGGAACGCTTCGTCGAGGAACGTGATGTTCTCCTTCGTGAGCCCCGCGCCCTCGACCGCCTTCGGCGACAGGAACTTCTTCGCGATCTGGACCTTCTCCTGCTCGGTGTAGCCGGCCAGCTGCAGCACTTCCATGCGGTCGCGGAGCGCCTGCGGGATCGTGTGGATCACGTTGGCGGTGCAGATGAACATGACGTTCGACAGGTCGTATTCGACGTCGAGGTAGTGATCGAGGAACGCGTTGTTCTGTTCCGGATCCAGCACTTCGAGGAGCGCCGCCGACGGGTCACCGCGGAAGTCCATCGACATCTTGTCGACTTCGTCGAGGAGGAACACGGGGTTCATCGACCCGGCCTTCTTCATCATCTGGATGATCTGGCCGGGGAACGCACCGATGTAGGTGCGGCGGTGGCCGCGGATCTCCGCTTCGTCGCGGACGCCGCCGAGCGACAGCCGGACGAACTTGCGGTTCATCGCGCGCGCGATCGACTTCGCCAGCGAGGTCTTGCCGACCCCCGGGGGGCCGGAGAACGTGAGGATGGTGGCCTTCGGCTTCTTGATGAGCGCGCGCACCGCGAGGAACTCGAGGATGCGGTCCTTGATCTTCTCGAGGCCGTAATGGTCCTCGTTGAGGATCTGTTCCGCCCGCTTCAGGTCGCGGCTTTCCTTGGTCTTCTTGAACCACGGCACCGCGATGAGCCAGTCGAGGTAATTGCGCGAGACGGTCGCTTCCGCCGACATCGGCGGCATCGACTCGAGCCGCTTCAGCTCCTG
>JANMCN010000234.1:0-10200 GCA_031361295.1 Acidobacteriota bacterium
CTTCACAATACTGAACTTGCGCGCGGGGTGTCAACGCGCTAAGCCCTTACAGCGACGATATTTGTGAGGGGATCCAGAGTCACTCGCGAGCGTGTTGGCGACGGCGCGCCGGGAGTGACTACCCTCTCACCCCGAACAGCGTCTCGAAGTTCGTCGTGATCTGCCGCGCCAGTTCGTCCGTGGGGACGGACCGGACGGCCGCGAGCGCGTCGTACACCCGCGCCACGAAGGCGGGTTCGTTGCGCTGGCCTCGATGCGGCACGGGCGCGAGATAGGGGGAGTCGGTTTCCGCGAGAAGCCGATCCGATGGGGTGATTTTTGCGGCCTCGCGAAGCGCCGCGGACCGAGGAAACGTCACAATCCCGGCAAACGACAGGTAGAACCCGAGATCGAGCGCCGTCCGCGCCATCACGTCGTCGCCCGTGAAGCAGTGGAAGACGCCTGTCACGTCGCCGGCCCCTTCGTCGCGGAGGATCTCGAAGGTGTCCGCCGTCGCCTCGCGCGTGTGGATGACGATCGGAAGGCGCAGCTCACGCGCGGTCACGACCTGAGCACGGAAGATGTCGTGCTGGACGTCGCGCGGCGAGCGGTCGTAGTGATAATCGAGGCCGATTTCGCCGATGGCGCACGCATGCTCGTCCGTCACACTCGCGCGGACCGTGGCGACCGCACGGCTGACGTCGCCCGCGAAGTCAGCCGCGTGATGGGGATGGATACCGCTCGCGAACCGCACCCGCGGCCACGCCGCACGGACGGCCACCGCTCGTGTCGACTCTTCGGCGTCCCCCGCTCCGAGAATGCACAGCCCGGCGCTGAGCCCGGCCGCGACCGCGCGCGCGACGACGGCGTCGAGGTCGGAGACGAATTCCTCGCCGGCAAGGTGGCAGTGGGAATCGATCAAAGTCAGAAGTCGGAAGTTGGAAGTTGGAACGCTGCGTGCTACCTCACCCGTGACCCCGGTGGCACGTCCTGGTCGAATCCGACGAGCGTCGGCTTTCCCCCCTCAGGGCTGGCCGCGAGGACCATCCCGTTCGACTCGATGCCCATCAGCTTCGCCGGCTTCAGATTGAAGACGACGACGATCGTGCGCCCCACGAGGGTCTCGGGCTCGTACGCCTCGGAGATCCCGGCGACGAGTGTCCGCTGTTCGGCCCCCACGTCGATCGTCAGCTTCATCAGCTTGCGCGAATTCGGGACCTTCTCCGCGGTGAGCACCTTCGCGGTGCGAAGGTCCACCTTCATGAAATCGTCAATCGTGATCCTGGCGTCGACCGCTGGCGGCGCGCTGGCGGCAGCGGCCGGCGCCGGGGGGGTGGCGGGTTCTGATGCCTTGCTCTCTTCCACGGGTCTGCTCCTGTCCGAACTGGCGGCCTTCCGGCCGGTTTCTCTACCGCCGGGAGTGCCGGTGGCGGCACTCCGCGGCGAGGAACGGGCGTCTCCGCCGCCCCTCGCTTCCACGCGTGGCCACAGCGCGTCCGCCCTGGCAATCACACGCTCGCCCGTGCTCCGCCACTCCGCATCGGAGATCCGGAGTTGGCTGACGGGCCGCGTCTCGCCGACCCTCCGGAGGATTTCGGCGGCCGACCGCGGCATCACCGGCAAGAGCAGCACGCCTGCGACTCGCACCGCTTCGGCTACGTCGAAGAGCACCTGGCTCAGGGCCTCCGCGCGCTCAGGGTCGCGCGCGAGCGCCCACGGTTCCGTGCCCGCGATGTACTCATTCGCCGCGTCGATGATGCGGAACGCGGCCGCCGCGCCGCCCTCGAGCGCGAAGGCATCCATGCTGCGCCGGTAATCGGCCAGGCTGTCGAGCGCAAGGCTGGCCAGCCGCCCGGACGCGCCCGCGGGCGCAAGGCGCCCCCCGCGGTACTTCTCCGCCATCGCGGCGATCCGGCTCACCAGGTTCCCCAGGTTGTTCGCCAGGTCCACGTTGTAGCGATCCTCGAATCGCTCCCACGTGAAATCGCCGTCGCTGCCGAAGGCAATCTCCTTGACGAGGTACAGCCGGAGCGGGTCCGCCCCGAACTTCTGCGCGGCGTCGAGAGGCTCGACCGCGGTGCCGAGCGACTTGCTCATCTTCTCGCCCTTGAAGTTCACCCACCCGTGCCCGAAGATCTGGCGGGGCACCGGGAGGCCCGCACTCATCAGCATCGCGGGCCAGATCACGGCGTGGAACCGGGTGATGTCCTTGCCGATCACATGAAGGTCCGCAGGCCAGCGCGTCTCCACCATCTCGGGGTCGGTTCCGAAGCCGACGGCGGACAGGTAGTTGATGAGCGCGTCAACCCACACGTAAATCACGCTCGACGGATCGTCAGGCATCGGAATGCCCCACGACTGGCCGGCGCGGCTCACCGATATGTCTTCGAGACCTCCCTCGATCAGCTTGAGGATCTCGTTGCGGCGGACGTCCGGAACCAGGAATCCGGGCTCCGCGCTGAAGTGCGCGAGCAGCCGATCGCGATAAGCCGACAGGCGAAAGAAATAGTTTTTCTCGCGAATCCAATCCGGCCTGGTCCGGTGAATCGGACACGTCCCGTCCACGAGGTCCTTCTCCTGCTTGAAGGCCTCGCACGAGACGCAGTACCACCCCTCGTAGTGCCCTTCGAAGATGTCGCCCGCCGCGGTCATCCGGCGGACGAGCTCCTGCACACCCTTCCTGTGCCGCGGCTCCGTCGTACGGATGAAGTCGTCGAACGAGATATCCAGGCGCTTCCACACCTCGAGGAATTCCTGCGCCATGCGATCGCAATACGCGAGCGGATCCTCGCCGAGCTCGCGCGCCTTTCGGAAGACGTTCTGCGAGTGCTCGTCGTTGCCCATGACGAAATGCGTGTCCACGCCGCAGAGGCGCTGGTACCGCGCAATGACGTCCGCGGCGATCTTCTCGTACGCCGTCCCGAGATGGGGACGGCTGTTGACGTAGTCGATCGCCGTCGTGATATAGAACCGTTTCATATCAGTGACAGTGTAGGTCCCGGCTGCCGGCTCTCGGTTGTGAGCTCTTCGCGTTCCCAGTTCGGTTCCGGCTCGACTCACGCACGTCCCCGAGCTCCGGTCCCCGAATCGAGCCACGCCTTGATGGCGACCGCCTGCACGTCCTTGATGGGCATATGGTGGTCAGCCGCGACACGCGCGCAGTCGTCGAACTCCGGGGTGGCGTTCAGAACACGCCCGTCGCGCGTCGCCACCTTGAACCGGATCGTGCCGAGCGGCGTATGCACCGGCCGGATCTCGCGGTCGAGCCGATCGCGCAGCATTTCCTGGTAGCGTACGCCGATGGTCGTCGTGTGCGTAAACAGGAGGCCCGCAAGCGCCTCCCGCCCTTCGGGGTGCCCGAGCACCGTGACGAGAGTCCCGGGCCGGTTCTTCTTCATCTGAACGGCCGAGAAGAACACGTCGAGCGCGCCCGCCTCCGACAGCCGGTCCATCAACGGACCGAACAGCTGCGGGTTCATGTCGTCGATCTCGCACTCGATCGACACGATCCGCTCGACGCCCGCGGCCGGCCCGCTTTCGCCGACGAGCAGGCGCAGCACGTTCGGGTGTCCCTTGAATTCGCGGGTGCCGGCGCCGTAACCGATCCCCGAGACGCGCATCTCGGGCAGCGGGCCGAATCCGGACGCGTAGCCGGTCACGATCAGCGCACCAGTCGGTGTCACGAGTTCCGCCGCGACGGCACCGGCATAGATCGGCACGCCCTGGAGCAGACGGACGGTCGCCGGCGCAGGGACCGGGAAGGTGCCGTGGGCACACGCCACCGTGCCGCTCCCGACGTTCAATGCCGACGAGAGGACCGTGCTCGCGCCGAGCTGTTCCATCCCGTGCACCGCGCCGACGATGTCGATGATGGAATCGAGGGCGCCGACCTCGTGCAGGTGAACCTGGTCGACGGGCATCGCGTGAATCGCCGCTTCGGCCTCCGCAAGCCGCTCGAAGAGGTGCACCGCACGCGCCTTCCCCTCAGAAGACAGCGCCGAGCGACCGATATACCCCGCGATCTCTTCGAGGCTGTGATGCTCGTGCGTGTGCTTGTGCGCGTGCACGGCGGCGCCGGACGGGGCGCTCGGAACGCCATCCCCGCGGTCCGGACTGCCGGGCACGTGCGTATGCGGGAGGCCGGTCCGGTGCGAATGCCCGTGGGAATGGGAATGCCCGTCGGCATGCGCGTGCGAGCGGTCGCCCGCCGGCGACGCGTCGCCTCGAGACCCGCCCGCGGGGTCTTCGTCCGCGTGCACGCGGAACTTCGTCGCCGACACGCCCGCCCTGAGCACGCGCTCCGCGGAGACACCGCCGTGTGCGATCGCCAGGCTGCCGAGAGCCGCCTTCAAACCATCGAGCGGCATCCCGAGGTCCAGAAGGGCCCCAATGACCATGTCGCCGGACGCACCGGAAAAGCAATCGAAGTACAGCGTCTTGCCCACGCTAGAACGTACCCTCTTCCTTGAAGCTGAAATACCGTACGTCCGCCAGGATGACGTGATCGATCACGTCAATCCCCATCAGCACGCCTGCTGCCGCCAGCCGCCTCGTCAGCTCCACGTCGTCGGCACTCGGCTTCGGATCGCCCGACGGGTGGTTGTGGAACAGGACGAGCGCCGCTGCACCGGCAGCCGTCGCGGCCCCGAACACCTCGCGTGGGTGGACGATGCTCGCGTCGAGCGTGCCGATCGACAAGACGACCGTGCGCAGCACGCGGTGCTTGGTGTCGAGCAGCACGACGCCGAACTGCTCGACACGGCGGTTGCCGTACTGCGGCAGCAAAAACTCCGCGGCCGCCCGCGGGCTCGCGATCTGGACGCGTTCCGCCGCGGCGCGCGTGAGCGTCCTGCGCCCGAGCTCCACCGCCGCGAGGATCTGGGCGCCGCGCGCCGCGCCGATCCCGGGGATCGCGCGGAGTTCCTCGAAGCGCGCCCTCACCAGGCCGTGCACGCCACCCGATTCGCCGAGGACTGCGTTTGCCAGGTCGAGCGCACTGGCGCGTGCGCGACCATGTCCGAGGACGATCGCCAGCAGCTCGTTGTCGCCGAGGCCGCCCGCGCCGAGGCGCTGCATCTTTTCACGCGGCCGATCGTGCAGTGCAACGCCCTTCATCGTACACCATACCCTGTTATACTTCCGGGCGATGCGTCGTCTCGCCGCCCTGCTTTTCATGCTCCTGCTCACCGCCGGGTGCTCAGAACCTCCCAACAAAGAGATCAATCGCGCACAGGGTGCGATCGACGCCGCCCGGTCTGCCGGCGCGGACCAGTACGCGCCTGAGGCGTTCACCGCGGCCACCTCGTCGCTGCAGCAGGCGCACGAGGCGGTCGAACAGCGCGATTACCGGCTCGCGCTGTCGCGCGCCGTCGACGCGTACGAGCGTGCGCAGGACGCCGCGAAGCTGGCGGCGGATGGCAAGGCCAAGGCGCGCAGCGACGCCGAGATGTTCGTCAGCACCACCAACGCGGCGGCCCTGGCGCTCGACGCGAAGGTCAAGGGAGCCGAAGCCGCGCACCTGCCGCCACGCGACCTCGCGGAGCCGCGGCGCACGGCCAGAGATGCGGCCGCGAGCCTGCAAAAAGCGCGCGCGGATCTCAAGACGGGCGCGTATCTCGACGCCATCGCGAGCGTGAAGGGGCTGGAACCGCAGATTCGCAGGCAGATCCAGCTGATCGACGCCATTCCGCCTGCTCGAACGCCGCGCCGCGCCGCCCGGGCGCGTTGAACCCCGCGTCGCAACAACGGACGCGTCCCCGCGTCCCACCTCACGCAGATTCTGACGCCAAACAGGCGGCGCTGCCGCGGCGATCGGAGTTCTGCGACTGCGGCTCCGAGGGCACTGAAGGGGGTTGACGGGTCGAACGGGTGCCGCTTACGACAGCCAGCTGGCTTCGGCGACGAGCTCCGCCCAGCCAGTGAGGTAGAGCCCCTCGTCGGTCCACTCGACGCGCTGGCTGCCGCCGGGCGACACGATCTGGACATCTCGCGCGGCTCCGCCGTACTGGATGGCCGCGACGGCTGCGGCGCACGCGCCCGTGCCGGATGCTTCGGTGGGGCCGACACCACGTTCCCAGATCAGCATGCGGACACGGTCGGGTGCCTCGACCGTGGCGAGCTCGACGTTGGTTCCCGCCGGGAAGCGCGGATGGATCGCCAACGCGGCGGCCAGTGTGTGCAGCCGCGCGTGGCTGACCTCGCCGAGCACGACGCACTGGGGGTTGCCGACGCGCAACGTCACCGCGTCGACGGATACACCGTTTACGTCAATCGTGACCCGCGTCACCTGTTCCGGCGTGCCCATTGCGGCGCGGAACGTATACCGGTTCCCGTCGCATTCAAGGAGCTCGAGGCTCTTGGTGCCGGCGTCGGTGTCGATCTCGATGGGGCCGGCGTTCGACGCCGGCGCCCCGCCGAGCGACGCGAGCCAGGCCCCCAGACACCGCACGCCGTTGCCTGAGACCTCAGAGTGGCTCCCATCGGCGTTGAGGAGGTGCATCGAGGCCCCGCGGGCCGTCTCCTGGTACGTAATGAGCCCGTCCGCGCCGATCCCGCGGTGCCGCTCACACATCGCGACCGCGAGAGCCGTCCGATCCGGCACTGCCTGGAGATCCTGCTCTCGGACGAGCAGGAAGTCGTTCCCGAACGCGTGGGCCTTGACGACTTTCAGGGCACCCCGCGTCATTTGCGGCAGAAGGCCAGCAGGTGCCAGCCGAACCGGCGGACGAGCCCGCGCGGCAGCGCGTTGAACGTGCCGACGAACACGGTATTGAAGACCGTGGCCTTCCAGCCTCGATGCAGGCGCGACCTCACCGGGAAACGCTCTTCCACGATTCGAATGTCGCGGAATCCGCCGAGCAGCGCTCGAAACTCACGCGCGCTGTATTTCAGGAGGACCGGCGCGTCCTCGTGCTCGAGGGGAACCTTCATCAAACTCGACAGCGCATTGAGCCAGGAAATCCGGTTGTACACCTGGAACACGGCTTCGCCTCCGGGCTTCAGCACGCGCCGGCACTCGTCGACGAGCGCCTGAGGCCCGCTCGTGTATTGCACGACGCCGTGGGCGTAGACCAGATCGAACGAGTCGTCCGGGTACGGGAGCTGCTCGCCGTCCCCCTCGCGCAGGTCGGCATCGAGCCCCTGCTGCTCGAAATTCTGGCGCGCGAGGCCAATCGCGGCGGACGAGAGATCGACACCGGAGACCAGCGCGCCCCCCTTCGCGAAGCGCGCCAGGTCGGTGCCGGCTCCGCACCCCACCTCGAGCACCTTCCGCCCGCGGTATCCGTTGAAGTCGACGAGGCGCAGGAGGTGATGGAGTTTCTCGAAATGGTATTGATCGAGATCCGCGAAGAAGCCCCGTGATCCCACGGGGTGCGTCGTGATGTCGAGATCGTGAATGTGCCGGTTCCAGTACTCGCGGACCGCAGCTGTGGTGGGAGCGACCGATGGTGACACGCTGCCCTACTATAAGATAAAAGCGCTTCCATGCGCCCCCGCGATCTCTCACGGCTCGAGTTGGACGAGTTCGACCTGCTCGTGGTCGGCGGCGGCATCTACGGTCTTGCGTCGGCGTACGACGCGGCCAGCCGCGGGCTGCGCGTGGCGCTCGTCGAAGCCGGGGATTTCGGAAGCGGCGCGTCGTTCAATCATCAAAAGACCGTCCACGGAGGGCTGCGCTCCCTCGGAACGGGCCACGTGCTGCGCGCGCGGGCGAGCATTCACGAGCGGCGCGCACTCGGCCGCATCGCGCCCTGGCTGCTCCGTCCCCTTCCCTTTCTCATCGGCACGTATCGCTCCATGACGACGAACCGCCTCGCGCTGCGCGGGGCGTTCCGCCTCGACGCGTGGCTCGGCCGGCGGCGCAACGAGGCCGTCGAACCTGCGCTCCACCTGCCCGCCCCCCGCCTGGTCTCGAAGGCCGCCGCGCAGACCGTGTTCCCCGGCATCCGTCCGGACGGACTGACAGGCGGCGCGCAATGGTACGACTATCAGATGGTCGAGAGCGATCGGCTGACGGTGGCGTTCGCCGCCGCCGCCGATCGCGCCGGAGCGGAGCTTGCGAATCACGCGGTCGCCGAAGCCGCGACGATGGAAGGCCGCCGTGTTACCGGCATGCGCGTCAGGGACACGATCAGCGGATCGACATTCCCGGTGCGTGCGCGCATCACGCTGAACGCGGCTGGATCGCGGGCCGGAGAGATCATGGCGATGTTCGGGCTGTCCCGCCCGTTCCCGCTCGTGAAGGCGATGAATCTCGTGACGTCGAGGCCCGCCAGCGACGTGGCGCTGGCCGCGCCGGGGGCCGGCGGACGGATGCTGACGCTCGTGCCGTGGCGGGGAGTCGCCCTCGTCGGCACCAGCCAGTCGGCGGCCTTCGTCCAGCCTGGCGACACGCAGGTGTCCCCCGCGGAAGTCACGGCGCTCGTCACCGACGCCAATCACGCCTTCCCGGCGCTGCAGCTCACCGAGCGGGACGTGACGCTCGTTCATCGCGGCGTCGTCCCCGGGATTATCGGGCGGAACAACGTGCCCGACCTGAAGGCCGCGCACGACGTGCTCGATCACCGCACCGAGGGTGTCGACGGGGCTGTCACCGTGATCGGCGTCAAGTACACGACCGCGCGCGGCGTGGCGGAAGAAGTCACCGGCGTCATCGCCCGGAGCCTCGGGAAGCGCGTCCCCGCCTCCCGCACCGCGACAACGCCGCTACCCGGAGCAGGCATCGCGGACCATGAGGCGCTGGCGATCGACGCGGCCCGCGACGCCGGGGTCGACCTCTCCCCCGGTGCCATCAGGCACCTCATTACGCTCTACGCGGATGCCACACCCCGGATCATCCGATTGATGACTGACAGGTCAGCCCTGGCGATCCCCGTCGCCGGCGGCGTCCCCACGCTCGGCGCCGAAGTGCTCTATGTGATTCGCAGCGAGATGGCCCTCCGCCTCGCGGACATCGTCGTACGCCGCACCGGACTCGGCTCGGCACGGAAGCCGCCCGACGCTGCGATCGCCGCGTGCGCAGGGATTGCCGCCGCCGAACTTGGCTGGGACGCGGCCCGCACCGCCGACGAAATCGCAGCGGTCCATCGGCTGTACGAATTCTGACTGGGGATTGGGGATTCGTGATTCGCATCCCACCGGACGCCGCCACCCCGAACCTGGAACGCGGAACCCCGAACCTCGAACCGGGAACCAACGCCGAACCCTCTTCAAGGCACGGCAAATCCCTTGAACACCCATGTCAGCCCCGCGGTGAACCCGAGGCTTGGGTCTGCGGAGGTGATGCCGATGATGATTCCCGCATCGACGCGCACGGTCGCCTGGGTGAAGCGGCCCCCGACGCGCATCGCGCCGCGGCTGCCGGTGCCGACCGGCGGTTCGCCGCCTCTCGTGTTGACGCGCCCGTTGACTTCCCCCACGACCTCGAGCCCCTGCTTGACAGCACGGGCAATCGAGGCGCCGTAGGTCAACACGTCGTTCTGACGATTCCCATCCGTCGGATCGCCGAGGATCCCGAGGCCGGCGTTGCCCACGAAGCGGATCGACCGCACCGTCTTCCCGAACAGCGTCGAGACGAAGAAGTCCGTGGTGTCGAGTCCGAGGCCGCTCTCGTTGCTCGCGTTGGGCAGCCGGGTCGCAAACCGCACCGCGAAGGCGGGCCGCGCCGCCGTCTCGGCCAGCACGCGGATTTTCGTCGCGACGACGAGGTCCTCGACGTCGTGGGTGCGATCGCCCGTGAAATTGACGAGCGGTGAGAGCGGTGCGCGCGTCCGCGAGGTGACGTCGAGCCTGTTGTAGAGCCCTCCGTCGATCTGCAGCTCGGCAATCGAACTGATGCCGAAGCTCATGCCGATCGTCGGCAGCCGGAGCAGGTTCCCTTCGAGTCCCGAGGCCGGATACGACACGCCGCGTTGCTCGTCGATGCCGGCTTCGACCAGCACGAGCCCCGCGCCGATGGTCTCGGGATCCTCGGTCACGAGCGGCCGCTGCTGTGCGGCCGCATTCGCAGCGTGCACGATCAGGATGCCCGCGACCATCGCCACTGCCCACACTGTTCGCATCAATTCCTCACAACGCGCACACACCGCTAGAGCCCTCGGAGCGGCAGCGGCACCGCGCCGCCCGCGAGCGCCGCCTCGCGGATGTCGGGCAGCGGATTCAGGCGCTTGTCGAGCAGATGCCGGGTCCCGACATTGCCGATGGCGCGGATCATCGAGTTCT
>JANMCN010000261.1:0-5165 GCA_031361295.1 Acidobacteriota bacterium
GAGGTCTACCGCAACATCTGCCAGGCATGCCACCAGCCCGACGGTCGCGGGCTCGACAAGGTGGCGCCGAGCCTCGTGGGATCCACCCTCGCGCTGGGCCCACCCGGCATCCCCGCCCGGATCCTGCTGAACGGCAAGGAAGGCCGGATAGGCCTGATGCCGTCCATCGGTTCCGCTCTCAGCGATGAACAGATCGCGGGCGTGTTGACCTACGTGAGGCGGGATTGGGGACAGACCGGATCGCCGGTCGACGCCGCGCTGGTCAAAGCCGCGCGACTGGCCACCGCCGGGCGCACCCAACCCTGGACGAACGAGGAACTCGCAGCGCTGGCCGTGGAAAAATAAACGCCCGGGGCACACCCCCGGCGGAGCCGGGCTCCGCCCTCCGTACGTGACCTTGCGCGGCGTCGTCATCTCGGCGGCGTCGTCATCTCGGCAGCGTCGTGATCTCGGCAGCTTCGTAGCGCGGAGCTTTAGCTCCGCGTTTTACCTCGGCCGCCCCATACGCGCGCCGCCAGCGCGGCGCAATAACAGACGGTCCCCGTCCAGAAGGCGGCCGAGATCCCGGCCCCGAGTGCGATGACAACGGCCAGGACGGAGGCGCAGACGGAGGCGGCACCGTTCACCGCCCACAGCCAGGGCGCCAGGCCGGGAGCCTCGCGCAGCGCGCGTCCCATCCCGATGGGGAACGCCATCCCCATGAAGAACCCGAGCGGGAGCAGGGTCGCCACGGCGACGAGGACTCTGATTGGCGTCGACGATGCCTCGAACGTCCGAACGGCAGCGGGCGTCAGGACTCCGAACGCAGCCAGGACGACGAGGAGCAGCGCGAGGCGGACGGTGGCGTTCCGTCCGGAGGCCGCCTCTCCGTCGAGCGCGGTGGTCGACAGGCTGCCGGCCCCGCTCGACGACAGCAGCGAGAACAGCACGACGGACAGGCTGTACACCGGATGGCCGAGAAAGACGGTCAGCCGCTGCACCTGTGAAATCTCAATCAACATGAACCCCAGGCCGATGGCCCCGAAGAACATGAGGTGCGGGGCCGCGCCGCTGAAGTCTGTCCGCGGCCCCGCGAGCCACAGGGGAATGACGATGCACGACGCCGTGAGCGCGACGACCGTGACGAAGAGGATCCCCAGCACGCCGACGGCGGTCATGTTGAACTGCACGATGCCCTGGTCGCGCCACCGCGCGGTGTTGAACACGTCACGCAGCCGGAGCATGTGGAAGAAAAACGGGCGATCGTCGGTGGGGGCGGCGATATTCAGCGGGTAATCGGCGATGGCGGCCGCCAGTCGCGGCCCGTCCGCGAGCGCGGCAAACGTCGCGTCGGCCGAGTGCCGCGGGCTCTGAACGATGTCGAACTGCAGTCGGACAGCCACGGTCTCCAGCGCATCGAGGTCCGCGGCCGACAGCGGATCCCGCGAGACGAGAATCGTGCCAATGCCGTCAGGCCCATCCGTCCCGACAGGACGCGCCCGGACGATGGCGAAGTGATCGCCCGGACGATCGATCCCCATCTGCGCCAGCGTGGTCGAGGCGAGCGAGGCGAGCCGGTAGACCTCGCCGGGCCGGTTCGCGTAATACCAGCGCGACACGGTGAGGATGCCCCTCGGCGCAAGGTGCTCGAGGAAGACCCGCCAGGCTTCGACGGTGTACAGGGAGTTCTCCGTCAGGACGAACGCGCCGCTCGCCGTCGCGGCCCACGTGTCGATCAGCGAAATCTGGATGATGTCGGCACGATCGCGGAGCCGGGCGATGTAGCTCCGGGCCTCGTCGTTGACGAACGTCACGCGGGGATCCCGGTCGAGATGCCCGGTGAAGTCGCCGAAGCGTCCGTTGACGAGATCGATGATGCCCTCGTTGATCTCCACGCCAGTGACGGTCTTCTGCTCGAACGCCAGCGCGGACAGCACGTCGCGGCCTCCCCCGGTACCCACCACGATGACGCGCGAGGCGGGCCGGAGATAGTGGACGACATTCGTCACGTCGTAGCGCAGGTGCGCCACATCAGCCACATCGCCGCTGAACCGCGTCAACTCGGTTCCGGCGTACGAGTCGATGTCCAGGTGCAGCTCGCGCGCCCTGCGCTCCGCTGGCAGCGTCGCGCTGAGACCCCACCCTGATGGCCTCACCGGCTTGTCGGGGTCGCCAATCACCCGGATCCGCGAGAAGGAATTCCACTTCTCGACGAGGGGCCGCGGCTCGTACTGCCCCTTCACCCAGACGAGCCGCACCCACGCGGCATTCTGACGGGCGGCGACGGCGTGGGCCGCCGCAGCAATCGTGAGCGCGACGGCAACCGACGCAGACAGCCGCCGGACGCGGACCGCGGATGCGCGGGCAGGCCCATCGGTCCGCCGGCGCTCCCGGACTGCCGCCTGTGCGAACAGCCATCCGCCGGCGCCCGCCACCGCCGCGGTGGCGAGCACCGCGGTCGGTGCGTCTGTCAGCTTCAGAACCGGCCCCACCACGACGCAGCCAACAGCCGCTCCGGCGAGGTCGGCAGCATAGAGCACCCCGACTTGGCGCGGGAACCGGGTCAGCGCCACCGACACCACGATCCCGCTGAAGACGAACGGCACCGACAGCGCGGCATACGTGAGCGCGATCCCGAACAGCGTCACGAGAGACCGGTCGACCACGAACGGGATACAGAGATGCGTCAGGTAGCTCGCGACGATCGCGACCGCGAACACGGCCGATCCCATCGCGAGGCCGCGATTCGCACGCGCGGGCTCGAACACCGCGGGACGCAGGAATACCGCCACCGCCCCGGCCGCCATCCCGAACATCGTCACGGAGATCGCGACAAAGGCGAAGTGGTAGTACATCGTGACGCTGAACGTGCGGGTCAGCAGCAGCTGGTAGGTGAGCGTCGACAGCGTGACGAGAAAGAGGCCGGCGAAGGTGCGCGCCCCCGCGCGGGGCTCTAGCTCCAACCCTTGCCTTCGACGATCGTCACGTAGCGATCCGCGGGGACGTCCGTCAGCCGCTCGACGCGGCCGCTCGGCTGGGGCCATTTGATTTCCACCCAGTCGGGCCTGGCGGCGGTGCCGAGGCCGAGGACCTCGCGCAGGTCGTGCGCCGACAGGTAGCTTCCCCCGTGGGTCTTCAGGCGGCTGCGTGTCTTCCCATTGACCGACCAGGTGATGGTGGCGCCAATCGCGTCGCGATTGCAGGTGGTCCCCTGGAGCCTGATGCCCACCCAGTGGTTGCCGTCGCCCGAGTTGTTCTTCAGCAGCAGGGGCGCCCCGCCGTTATTGCCCACGAGCACGTCGACGCGGCCGTCGTTGTTGTAATCGCCGACCGCCAGGCCGCGTGCCGGAAACTGCTTCTGAAACGCCGGGCCTCCTTGATCGCTCACATTGACCAGCTTCGTGCCGTCGTTGTGAAACAGCACGAGCGGTTCCTTGTACCGGACCTGCTGGGAGTAGCTCTCGATCATGTCGTCGGGATGGCCGTTCGCGAGGAACAGGTCCACGGACCCGTCGTTGTCGTAGTCGAACAGCTTCAAGCCCCAGCCGCTCAGGAGACGCGTCGCCTGCGCCACCCCGTTGGCCCCGGCGACGTCGGAGAAGAACTCGTTGCCGTCGTTCTTGTAGAGGGAGAACATCTCCTGGTCCACGTTTGCGACGAAGAGGTCCTGCTTGCCGTCCCCGTTCACGTCGGCCGCGTCAACCCCCATGCCCGACCGCGGGGTGCCGTTCGCGCTGAAGCCGACCTCCGCCGCCAGCGCGATCTCGTCCCACTTTCCTTTCCCGCGGTTCGCAAACAGGAAGTTCTGGACGGTGTCGTTGGCGACGAAGAGGTCCATCAACCCGTCGCCGTTGATGTCCGTCGCCACGGCGCCGAGGGCCTTCCCCATCGCGCGCTGGATGTCCGTGCCGGCGCTCACCTCCCGGAACGTGCCGTCGCCGTTGTTGTGGAACAGCAGGCTGGGCGTCGGCTTGAACACGCGCGGAATGCAGTAAAACCGCTTGCCCAGCTTGTTGTCCCCGCAGAACACGTTGGTCCCGAGAGAAAACTGCACGAAGCTGCACAGGAACAGGTCCAGCTTCCCGTCGTTGTCGTAGTCGAACCAGACCGCGCTCGTCGTCCAGCCGGGCGCCGCGACGCCCGCCTTCTCGGTGACGTCCGTGAATGTGCCGTTGCCGTTGTTGTGATAGAGCGTGCATCGACCGTACGCCGTCACAAGAATGTCGGGGTAGCCGTCGTTGTCGTAGTCCGCGATGGTGCAGCCCATCCCGAATTCCTTCCCGCCGGCGACTCCCGCCGCGTCGGTGACATCCGTGAATGTGCCGTTGCGGTTGTTCTTGTACAGCGCGTTCTTGAGCGGCTTCGCCGGTTTGTAGAAATCGCTGGCCCCGCTGTTCACCAGGAAGATGTCGACCCACCCGTCGTTGTCGTAGTCGAGAAAGGCCACGCCTGGCCCCATCGTCTCCGGCAGGTAGCGATCGGGAGACATCGCGTTGTCGTGCACCCAGGTGATCCCGCTGGCACTTGCCGGCACCTCCTCGAACAGCGGCGCGGCCGCAAGGAGCCGGGGCTGGAACCGGGCGACGCCGAACATGCTCGAGAGCCCGGAGGCGCCGAGCAGATGGAGGATCTCACGACGCGACAGAATGACGGGAGTTGGACGGCTCATGAGTCTGTCCATTCTATCGGGCAGGCATGCCCCTCGTGAACCCTCACGTCTCGAGCTTCTCCGCGGACCTGTTCCATCGGACCGGACGGCCTCCACGCAAGGCTGCGTTCACGATGTGCGAGGTGCGGGCCGCCTCGTGGGCAACGCGGATATGCGCGTTCGGCAACTTACGGCTGCGGATGCAGTCGAGCCAGTTCTGGAGGTGCGTCAGGGTTCCGTCGCCGCTCGATCGGACCAGGATGTCCGGCTCCGGGGCACTCGTCCCGGAAGCGTAGGGAGCGTCGTCGCGGTAAAACGCCAGCCGCGCCCGGTCGATCTTGAGCGTCCCCCGATCGCCGCGGAACTCGAGTCCCCCGTCGTCCACGCGGCTGACGTAGGTGCCCAGATACGCAACCATCAGGTCCTTGGGAAACTCGATCGTCGCGCTGACGGTGTCTGGCGCCTCCCAGAGCTTGATGTTGTAATTGCGCCCGGTCGCCGCCGCCGTGAGCGGCGCGTCGACGTCCATGTACCAGTG
>JANMCN010000294.1:0-3539 GCA_031361295.1 Acidobacteriota bacterium
GTTTGTTCGGATGGATGACGAGAGCCATCACGGAACGATACCTGAGGTTCGAAGCCAGAGGCCTCAAGGCCCGCAGCGAGGATCCAGGATTTCATCATGGAGGCGGCGATCGCCGCTGACACTCATCGCCTGGGTTCACGCCCCACTTCAACTGCACCGGAACAGAGCGGGATAGCGGGCTTGCGCAACGAGAGGCCCATCACCATCGGGTGCCGGAGCATCGTCGGCGTTCCCGTCAGCATGAAAATCGCTTGGAAGCCGAACCTGAGATGGCACGGATTCCGGCTGCACGTCACCTGCTCCATAATGGGTGCCCGTGGATGCACTGAGCTGGGACTGGATCGCGCTGATGCTGACCGCTCCACCGGTCGTGAGCCTGATCGTGGCTTTCCCGTTCTGGCGCAAGGGAGGGATGATCTTCGGCAACATCGTTGGCACCGCGGTCATCTTCGGCACGGCGTTCAGCCTGATCATGCGGGAGTACGTGGAGCTCGATCGCGCGACGCAGGCCTGCCTCGACGCGGGCGACGTGTGCTTTCCGGTGCCGAGCGCGTTCACCAGGTTCGCGATTTATGCCTTCATCGGCCTCGTCGAGGTCTTCGCGTTGTTTGCGGTGAGTCTTCGAGTGGAGAAGAAACAGCGCGACAGGGACTACGCGCCCGAATGGCGGTGAGCAGCGCGGCGGCGTGCCCGAAATGTGGATCACCGGCTGAGGGCGCCGCGCCGGAGTGTCCACGCTGCGGAGTCATCTTCGCAAAGTTCCAGCATCGGATCGCAGAAGCGGCCACGGAGCTGGCGCCATCGGCCGTGGTGCCGGCGGCCACGGCGCTGTCCGATGATCCCCTTGCCGGGCCGGCGCGACTCGGTCGTGCGCTCGTTCTCGGCGGGCTGATCGTCTGGACGTGGCAGTTCGCGCGCGCACCGATGGGCGCCGAGGTAATGGACTCCGTGCTCCACTTGCCCAATCTGGTTTTCCACGAAGCGGGCCACGTGCTGTTGGCGCCGTTCGGCCGCTTTCTGACGGTGCTTGGCGGCAGCCTGTTCCAGGTGATCGTCCCCGTCGTGTTGGCGCTCGCGTTCCTCAAACAACGCGACGCCTTCGCCGCCGCCGTGTGCGCATGGTGGGCGGGGGAGAATCTGCTGGACGTCGCACCCTACATCGCCGATTCGCGCGCCCTGCAACTCGTGCTCCTCGGTGGACACACAGGCGCCGAAGTCGAGGGGCACGACTGGGAGTACCTCCTGACGACGCTCGGCTGGATGCAACACGATCGGACGCTCGGCCTTGCCGCTCACCGCCTGGGGCTCGCGATCATGGCCGCAGCCATCGGGTGGGGCGCGACGCACCTCGCGCGCTCCGGCCGGCTCGCCGCGCGCTCCGAGCCTCCCCTGTTGTCCTAGAATGGATTCGCCCGGCGATCCCTCATGGTCAGACATCGCCTGTCCGCCACGACGCGCGCCGGCGGCACGCGCCTGGTTACTTCTGTTCGGGCAGATCGTATCCGGCGAGCCGACGGATCCACACGTTACGATACCGCACGGGATGCGCGTGATCCTGGAGCGTGAGGGGCAGCTCGGGATCGTGGGCCACGTATGCGTGCACGGTCCGGGTCGGCGAGGTCGGCCCCGTCAGAGGCGTGCGGTGATGCACGACCACGCCGTTCCAGATCACCGTCGCGTACGCCGGCGCCGCCAGGAGGGTGCCGTTGAACTTCGGCGCTTCGAAGATGATGTCGTACGCCTGCCACTCGCCGGGCCGCCGCGCCGCGTTGACGAGCGGCGGGTACTCGCCGTAGATTGCCGCCGCCTGTCCATCGGCATACGTCACGTTCTCGAATGAGTCGAGCACCTGGACCTCATAGCGGCCCATGAAAATAACCCCGCTGTTTCCGCGATCCTGGCTGGCGCCACGCCCGGGGCTGGGCGTCGCGAATTCGATGTGCAGCTGCACGTCGCCGAACTTCTCGCGCGTCATCATGGAGCCGCTGCCCGCGCCGGTCTCGAAGTAGCCATCGTGAACGGCCCACTTGCTGTCGACGAGCTGGCCGTTCTGCATCTGGCCCCATTTCGAGAGGTCCGTGCCGTCGAACAGCACGATCGCGTCGGCGGGAGGGGCCGACGGCGTGGCGCCGGGCGTGACGACGCGCGGATGCGGCCTGGCCGCATCGTGGATGCGCCACGGCGTCCCCGGAATCTCGGCGAGACCCGTGAACCCGATGATGGCGCCCGAGGCGTCGCGCACGGGACCATCCGCCGCCGCCCGCGCCGCCGCCGCGGCCGGGTCTGAGGGCGGACCCTGCTGGGCGGGCGCCGCAGGTGGCGGAGTCCGTGCGCTCGATTGCGTCTGGGCGGCCTGCGCGAACAGGACTGCCCCGCCCGCGACGGCACACGCGATCCCAAGAGAGAGGCGAACGTTGAGCCAGGGAGCGGAGCGCGTGGTCATTGGATCTCCTGATGTGCGAATCGGCCACATCTCGCGTGCGGCACGGGATGATATCACCCGTCTTCCTGAGCAGGACGGTCCGGCGGACGTCCGTGGCCTTCCTCGGTTACACTCAGCCGCGACGCTAGGCAGCCAGGGCGCCTTCAGGCGCCGGCGGGGGAGGCACTGATGGAATCCAGATCCAATCACCGGCGCGGGTTTCTGCAGGGGATGCTCAGCGCGGGAGCACTGGCTGCAGCGGCTCCCGTCCGCGCCCAGGTCCAGACATCGGGCGAGTTTTCGTTCCTGCCGCAGTATGCGCGCGCGCAGCATTACAAGTCGCTGAAGCAATCGAGCTACGACAGGACCGGCGGCAACAGCGACCGGTGGCCGATCCCCGGGGGCGGGGTGCAGGAAGTCTTCAGCGCGTCGGGCCCCGGTGTGATTACGCACATCTGGTTCACGATTTCGGCTCGAAGTGGCGATCACCTGAAGGAACTCGTCCTGCGCGGCTATTGGGACGGCAACGCCAGGCCGAGCGTCGAGGTGCCGATCGGGGACTTCTTCGGTCTGAATCTCGGCGCGTACCAGATCTACGAGTCGCAATACCTCGCCTGCTCACCGGGCAAGTCGCTCAACTGCTACTTCGCGATGCCGTACAGGAATTCGGCCAGGTTCACCGTGACCAACGAGGGCACCCAGGAAGTGGGGTCGTTCTACTCGAACATCGATTACATGACCGTACCGAAGCTGCCGGACGATGCCATGTATTTCCATGCGCAGTACCGGCAGCGTCCCGCCGTCGCCCAGGTCGCCGATCCCGCCGTGAAGCTGAATCCCGACGGCAAGGGCAACTACGTGTACATGGAAACGCGCGGACGCGGGCATCTGATGGGCGTCACCCTCGGCGTGCTGCAGAACGCGAACGGCTGGTGGGGCGAAGGGGACGAGATGATCTTCGTCGACGACGAGTCGAAGCCGGTGATCGTGGGAACCGGTACCGAGGATTACTTCCTGGGGAGCTGGAACTTCGGCGGTCGTGAAGGTGCGATCCCGTTCAGCCACGCGATGTACGGCGCGCCGATCATCGTCAATCCGGAACGCACCGGCGGACGCT
>JANMCN010000052.1:0-17270 GCA_031361295.1 Acidobacteriota bacterium
CTACGAGACCCCGATTGCCGCCTTGACCGCGCCGACGATGCGCTCCAGATCGTAGGGTTTTCACACGATTTCAATCGCCTCGGTCGGCCCGACGAGCTCCTCGAGCCGCTCCTTGTTCGTCGGGGTCAACACCACCTTGCGCCCGCGCATGGCGTCGGTGTCGAGCAGCAAGCGCTGGAACGTCCAGTTCCGATCGTACGGAATGCTGATGTCGTAGACGAGGACGGTCGGGTCGTGCTGCGCCACGAAGCCGGGAAAGTCCTCCACGCCGGTCTTGAAGTCGTGGATGTGGCCCGTGACGATCGAGGTGAACCCGTGCAGCTGAAGGCAGTTCCTCAGCATCTCCACGGTGTCCTCGTTGCTGTTCACGACGGCAATGACGTTCTGGTGTTTCGGATCGGACATCGGTGTTCCCGGGGGACGTTCGTGCATCCATTCGCCCCGCCGACACGTGCAGCGCTACTGCCTGGCAAACCACAGCGCCGGCCGCGCCTGAGGATGGTTGCCGATCTCGTTGAGTGTCGCGGACTGGTAGAGCCGGCCGTTGACCATGACCATCCCGACGCTCTCGGTGTTGCGGATGTTCTCGAGCGGATTGCGGTCGAGCACGATCAGATCGGCGAGCTTGCCTCGCTCGAGCGACCCGAGCTCGCCGTCGAGTCCGAGGTATTTCGCGCCGTTGATCGTCGCGCACCGGAGGGCCTCGAGATTCGTCATGCCCCCCTGCTGCAGCATCCACAACTCCCAGTGGGCGCCCATCCCCTGGAGCTGGCCGTGCGCGCCAAGCTGCACCAATCCGCCGGCGTCGAGGATCTGCTTCGCGCCCTTCCCCAAGAGCATGTGATTGAAGTCGTCGTCCGGCGCCAGGACCCTCCGGCGCGAGCGCGCATCGACGATCGCACGCGGCGTGAACGCCAGGATCCGCTCGTTCTCCCACACGTTCGTGTGCTGGTACCAGTAATACTCTCCGAAGAGACCGCCGTACCCGACGATCAACGTGGGCGTATAGCCACTCTGGCTCTTGCCGAAGAGCGTCACCACATCCTTGTAGAGGTGGGGCACGGGCAGCGAGTGCTCGACGCCGGTATGGCCATCGAGCACCATCGTTTCGTTCAGGTAGAGCAGCGATCCGCCTTCGGGGACGACCATCATGTGGAGTTCGCGCGCGGCCTTGATGATCATCTGCCGCGCGTCGCGGCGCTGCTGGTTGTAGCTCTTGACCGAGAACGCGCCCGCCGCCCGCTGCCGCCGCAGGTGCGACAGCGCGTCGTCGTAGGAGTCGATGACGGCCTTGAACGGCGTTTCCGCGCCGTACAGGATGGTGCCGGTCGAGAACAGCCGCGGCCCGACTTTCATCCCGGCGCGAATGAGCTCGGCGTTCGAGAAGACGGTTTCCGTGTCGTTCGAGGGATCGTGCGAGGTCGTCACCCCGAACGCGAGGTTCGCGAGGAGCGGCCAGCTGGATTGGGCAAGGATGCCGTCGCCCTCTCCTCCGACGTGCGCGTGGACGTCGATGATGCCCGGCATGATGGTCTTGCCCGCCGCGTCAATCCGCTTGGCGCCTGACGGAATGGTGACCGCCCCGGTCCGCCCGACGGCGATGATGCGGTTCCTCTCGACGACAATCGTGCCGTTTTCGATCACCCCTGATGACGCTGACGCTCGCGGTCCCGCGCCCGATGCGTCAGCCATGGTGATGATGCGAGCCCCGACGAATGCGAGCGCGCCGTCAGGGGCGTCGGCTTTCGCGTCGAACCCGATGGGCACCCCCTTCACTTCGGGCTCGTCCGGCTTCTCGAGGTTGCGATCGAGGAACGTGAACGTCCGTCCAAGGTCCCGCTCGAACAGCTCGGGGCCGAGCGTCCAGAACACGCGCCGGCTGTCGCCCGACCAGTGGAGATAGTTGCCGGCGTCGCGCGAGACCCGCGCGGTCGGGTAGCTGCTGACGCCGGCGCCGAGGTCCACCGGTCTTCCCGTATGTGGAAAGGGCGCGACGTAGGTGTGGAAACCCTCCTCGAACGCGACCCATTTCCCATCCGGTGATGGCACGATCTGCACGGCGTTGTCCGACTGGAAGTGCACGACTTCGCCCCTCGACGGGAGAGCCGCCGAGTCGTCGCCGAGCCCCACGCTGAACAGGACGAACTTCTCTCCGCGCTGGTCGAACAGATAGATGCGCGTGCCCGTGTGGTCGAACATGGGCTGCGTCCCGCTCTCGAGCACGAGACGCGGCGCCGCGGAGCCATCAGTCGGCACGATGTAATTGCCGGGATCAATGCCGTACAGCGAGCCGCGGACGACGTCCGCGCCGGCATTCCGGAAGACGATGGTCTTGCCGTCCGGCGAGAAGGACGGCTCGATGTAGTGGCCCGGCCTGGTGACGACGTCGCGGCCGCCGGTGCCGTCCGGCCTCATGACACGCACCCGCCCGTACGTGGCGTCGCTCCATGTCGTGTAGACGAGCCACTGCCCGTCCGGCGACCAGGACGGATCGAAGGCGAAGCCGTCGGTCCCAGTCACGGGTTTCGGTTCGCCCGAGGGGAGGGGCCTGACGTAGATCCGGCCCAGCGCACCGTAGGCGACCTGCCTGCCGTCGGGTGACGTGGCGACGTCGCGCAGCATCTTGACGGCGAACTCGGGGGTGAAGACCTTCTGCGGAAACCGCAGCGCATCGTTGATGGTCTGCTCCACCCTGGCCGTGAACGGAATGACAGTGGCCTGCCCGGTTTCCACGTCGGCGCGCCAGATTTTTCCCTCGCCCCAGACGATCAGCGCCCTGCCGTCGGGCGTCCACGCGTATTGCGGGTACAGCCCGTGGACCGCCCACGTCTCCTGGAGGTCCTTGTCCAGGTGCTCGAACACGACGCGGTCGCGGCCGGTGTCGAGATCGCGGACGTACAACTTACTCTGCAGCCGCACGCGCCGGATGTAGGCGAGCTGCCTGCCGTCCGGCGAAGGACGCGGCGTGACCGATCCCCCCTGGATGCTGACGATCCGCCGCTCGTGGCCGGTCGCGAGATCGCGCTGGAGAATCGCGTAGATCAGGCCGTTGGGGTCCTTGTTGTATTCGAACGTCTGACCCGGCGTGACGTCCTTGCTGTAATAGAGAAAACGACCGTCGCCCGACACCGCGGGCTCTCCCGCGTCCTTTTGGAAACCGTTCCGCTCCGTGACCTGGAGGCCCTCGGAGCCGTTCGCGTGGAACATCCAGATTTCGCCCGCCCCGAGCGATCGTTCCTTGACGAAGTGGCGCCGCGCGAAGATATACCTGCCGTCGGGACCCCACGTGGGACTGTTCACGAACCAGCGCTTCTCTTTCGAGACCTGGCGCGGATCTTTGCCGTCGGCGGCGACGGTCCAGATGTTCCAGAGGCCGTCGCGGTCCGACGCAAACGCGATGCGCGTGCCGTCTGGGCTGAAGCGAGGCTGCATGTCGAAGGCGGCCCCGCTCGTAATCCGCTCGGCGGTCGATGCGCCGCTCCCTCCGATCGGCATCGTGTACAGATCCCCGAGCAGGTCGAAGACGATCCGCCGGCCATCGGGGCTGACGTCGACGTTCATCCACGTGCCTTCCGACGTGTCGAACGCGAGCTTCGTCGTCGGACCGAGGTCGGCATTGACGTCCCACTTGGGCGCGGACGCGGGCGGCTGCTGGGCGTCGGTGGACGCGAGTGCCAGTGGAAGGAGGAGCAGCAGGGTGCGGTGCAGTCGGTTCATGCGCAGGTTGTTCTCAGGGCTCGTTGTCGAGGCTTCGCCACAGGTACCAGGACGCGACGGACCGGTAGGGCCGCCACGCGTCGCCGATTTTCCGGATGCGGTCCGCGGTGGGCGTCTTGCGAAGTTTGTACACGTTCTTGACCGCGTTGACGATCCCGAGATCGCCGACCGGGAGGACGTCGGGCCTGTGCAACCGGAACATCAGGAACATCTCGGCGGACCACCGCCCGATCCCCTTTACCTGGGTCAGGGCGGCAATCACCTCTTCATCGGTCATCGCGTCGAGGGAGTCGAGCGGCAGGGCGCCGCTCATGACCTTCTCGCAGAGATCGCGGAAGTAGGCGCCCTTCTGGCGGCTCATCCCGACGGCCCGCAGCTGTTCGTCTGAAAGTGCCGACAGCGACTCGGACGTCACACCTCCCGGCATCAGCGCCGCGAGACGCGCGTAGATGGTTGCGGCAGCTTTGGTGGACAGCTGCTGGCCCGTGATCGCCCGTACGAGAGCGGAAAAATGGTCGGATCGCTGCGCAGCGGCGAGGCCGCACGGCCCGTGTTTTTTGATGAGCTCGGCCAGGACGGGATCGCGCCGCAGCAGCAGGCGGCGCGCACGCGCGTAGTCGTCGGGCTTCACGGAAACCCGATCATACAGCCTGCGATTCGTACGTAATGCGGGCCTTCCGCCCTGGGTTGAGAGTCGGGGTACTACGATGGCAGTCCGAACGAATAGACAGTATCGTACGCCCGTGGTGCGGTCAGAAGACGACGACTGGAATGAGACTCGACCCTGGCGGGCGCCAGGTTGGAGCCGGATGTGTCAAAGCGCCTGCGGCAGGCGAAAGTGTCAAAAACAGGACGCGGGCACGGCGAGGAGTCCGGTCGGGTGACGGCCCCGGCGTGGATCAGTTGACCGTGCCCACGGCCGTCTTATTCGTTTTCCTGCGCCGCGGCCGAGCCTGCAGACTCGGACCCGGAACTCTGACTCTCGTCAGACCCAGGACCGGACTGCTCCCGGCGCCGCTGGTGACTGGCGATTCCACCCTTTCGACCCGCGTCCCGCGCTTCTTCGCTGGTCCACTCGTGCGCGGTACCTTTCTGATGGGCAGCCTTGCCTCCCTTGCTGGCAATTTCACGCTGCTTGGCGCGATCCATCGACGCAAATCCACGATCTTCCTTGGCCACGTTGTCCCTCCTCGTCCCCGGTTCGGTCCTGCTCGCGATGGTCCAGTCTTCTGAACTCGAGCCCGACTAGTGCAACCGAAGTGCCACGCACCCGAGTAACATGGCCGGAAAATATTGATGGGACTAGAGTTATCGGCGTGTATGGGTTGAGGACTTCTTGGGAACCAATTTCCGTACGGCGGCACATTTGTGCCGAGCCGGACAGTTGCGCCTGGCCCCGGGCGTCGAAACGACGCGGAACTGTCTCTCTTGGGAAAAATCTTGCCCAGCCCGTCCGCGCAGCGCACTGGGCAGGCCGCGACCGTGATGTGTAGGATCCGTTAGCGGGAAGGAAAATTTTGCGCGGCCCGGAGTCTGTCCATCGTCCGTTCACGGCCGAGCAAAGCCATGACGTCGAAGAGCCCGGGGCTCACTGCACGACCCGTCACCGCTACGCGCGTCGCGTGAATCAGCGCCGCACCCTTGAGACCCGCGACCTCAGCTGTTTCGCGCACGGCGGCCTCGAGCGTCTGTTGATCGAAGGCGCGAAGTGATGTCAGCGCATTGACGAGCGAACCGAGCGCCATCGCAATCCCGGGCCGGTCGAGGTGCTTGGAGACCGCCGCCGGATCGTACTCGACGGACTCCGTCAGGAACGGGCGCATTTCTTCCACGAATTGCCCCATCCGCTTGACCCGCGGCCGAACGAGCTCGAGGAGGGTGAGGAACCAGTCTCGACGCGGGCCTGCGAGCTCCGCGCTCCAGAGGCCGGCCTCTCCAAGCAGCGGTTCCACCCGGGATGCCAGATCCTCCGGAGCCAGCCGAAGAATGTGCTGCTGATTGAACCAGTCCAGCTTGTCAGGGTTGAAAACTGCGTTGCCGCCGCTGATGCCCTCGAGGGTGAAAGCGCCGACCAGCTCCCGCCGGTCGAACAGCTCACGGTTGTCGCCGGGCGACCACCCGAGGAGAGACAGAAAGTTCACCATGGCTTCGGGCAGGTAGCCGAGGCGGTGATATTCCATCACCGAGGTCGCGCCGTGTCGCTTGCTGAGCCGCTTCCGATCGGGGCCAAGGATCAGAGGCACATGCGCGAACTTCGGAGGCGCGGCACCAAACGCCCGATAGAGCAGCACCTGCTTCGGCGTATTCGAAATGTGATCGTCGCCGCGGACGACGTGGTCGATCGCCATGTCGATATCGTCCGCCACGACCGAGAGGTGGTACGTCGGCTGTCGATCGGATCGCAGAATCACGAAATCTTCGATGTGCGCGTTCTCGAACGCGATGGCGCCATGCACGGCGTCGTCGAACACGGTCTGGCCGGGAGGGACCTTGAACCGGACAGCCCGCGGAGCCCCCGCGGCGTCGTACGCCGCCACCTGGCCATCCGAAAGACCGCAGCACGTGCGGTCGTAGACCCAGCCCCCGCCCGCAGCTTCCGCCGCCTGGCGTTTCTGCTGCAGCACCGCGGGAGAGCAATAGCAGTAGTACGCCTGGCTCTCCGCCACCAGCCGCTCGGCCCGCGCGCGGTAGCCGTCGATCCGCTGCGACTGGAAATACGGGGCATGAGGCCCGCCGATATCAGGCCCCTCGTCCCAGTCGAGACCGAGCCACCGCAGGCCGTCGACAATCCCGGCCACCATCTCCCATGACGACCGCTCGGTGTCTGTATCCTCGATGCGGAGCACGAATGTGCCCCCCTGCGCCCTCGCGTAAAGCCAGTTGAAGAGCGCCGTCCGCGCGCCGCCGATGTGGAGGTAGCCGGTCGGAGACGGAGCAAAGCGGACGCGGACCATAGGGTATTGTACTGACGCTTCCAGCTTCCAGCTTCCGGCTTCCGGCTTCCGGCTTCCGGCTTCCGGCTTCCGGCTTCCGGCTTCCGGCTTTCGGCTGATAGCTGGTAGCTGGTAGCGGTAATAATATACTTGACTGACCACCGCGTTCATGCGACACTTTGTTCATGGCCGCCCCAAAAACTCTCCAAGAAGCGATTCTCTACTTCTCCGATTACGCCAACTGCCACGCGGCAATGGTCGCCGTGCGCTGGCCGGGTGGCGAAGTCATCTGCCCGCGCTGCGGAGGCAACCGCGTGACGTTTCTGGAGAAGGCTAAAGTGTGGAAGTGCTACGCGGGCCACCCGCTGGCGAAGTTCTCGCTGAAGGTCGGCACCGTGTTTGAGGACTCGCCGCTCCCGCTTCAGAAGTGGCTGCCCGCGCTGTGGTTGCTCACCAACTGCAAGAACGGCATCAGCTCGTACGAGCTGGCCCGCGCGCTTGGCGTTACCCAGAAAACCGCGTGGTTCATGCTTCAGCGCCTTCGGCTGGCCCTTCAGGCGAAGCACGGCGGGAAGCTGGCCGGTGAGGTGGAGGTGGACGAAACCTACATCGGCGGCAAAGCGCGCTTCATGCATAAGGCGAAGCGGGACCGGCTGGGCATGTCGCAGAAAAAGTCCATGATGGGCAAGGTGGCCGTCATGGGGTTGCTGGACAGGAGCGGCAAGAACGGCGTCAGTCAGGTCCGCACTGCGGTCGTTGAAGGCCGGAAGAAAGGGCACCTCCAGCCCCACGTCCGCGCCAACGTCGAAGCGGGTTCGACCATCCACAGCGATGCCCACTTCTCCTATCAGGGACTCGCCGCTGATTACGTCCACAACGTGATCGATCACGCCGTGGCCTACGTGGACGGGAACGTCCACACCAATGGGTGCGAGAACTTCTGGTCGCTCCTGAAGCGTGCGCTGAAGGGCACCTACGTGAACGTCGAGCCGTTTCATCTGTTCCGTTACCTCGATGAGCAAGCGTTCCGTTTCAACGAGCGCGGCGGCTCGGATGCCTCGCGCTTCTTTCTGGCCCTTGTGGGCATCGTCAACAAGCGCCTGACCTACAAGGGTCTGACCGGCTCGGAGTTACCGCAAACGTGCTGAGCGCTCCAAGCCGCAACTCCGCAGAGGGCGCACTACTCGCGCAAAGTGACGACGAATTGCGTTTGCCGGTCCGTCTCTTTCAATACGCGCAGGAATGTCCTGTACGCGTGCGCGATGCTAGCGACTCCAGCCATCAGCCCGTCGCAATTTGGACAACGGACCGCATCGCTAGGGCCTACGACCGCTTCGCCGTTAAACGTGACGTCAGACTTGCACTTATCGCAGCGCATCTGAAAGCGCGTAATATCTTTCGCGTTGAACACTAGTTGTTTTTCGCCCACTGAGCCTCTATGGAAAAACCAGATCGTAAAAAGAGCACAGTAGATGTGCCCGCCGATAATCCGGCTGGCACAATGGATCGATTTATCGATGGCCTTAAACGAGTCGTCGCCGCGTCCAAGCCGCGTACGGCCAAACCTAAACAAGCACGACGAGCTACCTAAAACGCCGCCGCTTCGGTCCGACATCTGTCGGATAGTCTTCTTCTCGCGGGCGTTGGTGTTGAGTCTCGACGAACTGTTTAAGCCTGTCCCCGCGAAGAAATGTGATCATGGCGTCCTCGTTCGCGTTGAATTTATTCACCAACTGGACGATTACTGGCGCGAAGGCTGCTGTCGCCGGTTTAAACACATCCTGCATTCGGATTCGCACTGACGCCCACGCAATAATATCGGCCGCTTGGGTCCCGAACGAAGCGCATTTATCCGCGAACGTATGGTGGCCATATTGATAGAGTTTTTTTAGGAATGGCGTCCTGCCGATACTGCGGAATATCTGATCGGCTTCGTGTTCCCACTGCTGTCCAGCCTCAAACGTGTAGACGATTGGGTCGAATCGCTTCTTCTCTTGGAGGTACGAAGCGGTTATCTGAGCGGCGCGCTGACACAGTGTTGTATAGGAGCTACCAAACCGCTCAGGCCAATCAGATCCGGCGAGCGCCTCAAACTCCTTCTGGTCAACTAAAGCACCCGTCGCAAGGAGCGCATGGTCACTGATAATCTCTGCGGCTCGACGTAAACACTCCTTTCGATTTGCAATGGAGACGCCCGTGAAAGCCTTCTTCCCTGGAACCAAGTCCTTCATATGCATCGCCGCAATGCTTCGTCCACCCGGAAATGGCTCCGCCAACAAGCGCGCCCAACGACGACAGAATTGCTTATATTTCACATCCTTAAAAACAAACCCAGCGACGCAGAGCGGTTCGCCTGCCTCCAGCCGTTCGCTCTCGTCAAAGAACGCGCCGTAAGAATTGCTAATAGCCATCACCCAAACATCCCCGCCATTGGCAAGAAACGGAAGGCTGATTGAAATTGCATCGTAGGGGGTCCTCACAGGCGCCCCCTACTGGGCGGATCATCACCCTCCGATGGCGGATTGTCGTCACCCCGCGACTCTACGCTTGGATCGCTGGTCAGGCAAGTATATTGTTGCCGCTGGTAGCTGGTAGCTGGTAGCCAATCAAAAAATCTCACCGAAATACGACCAGAACAGCTCGCGCGTTTTCTCGAGTCGCGGGCGTCGCCGCCACTGCTCCAAATCCAGGCGGGAGGCCGACCGAAGGTCCTTCTCGAAATCTTCCAAAATCCGCGCGGAGACGTCGCGCGACGAGACGGCAATATTCAGCTCGTCGTTCAACTCGAGCGATCGATTGTCGAAGTTGGCCGACCCGAACATGCTCCATACGCCGTCGACGACAAGCGTTTTGGTGTGCATCATGGTTGGCTGGTACTCGTAGATTTCGATCCCGAGCGAAAGCAGGTGATCGTAGGCCTCGCGGGAGGCGTATTTCACCGGCATCGCATCCGTGATGTCCCCCTCCACCAGGACGCGCATCTTGACGCCGCGCGCCGCCGCGTCGTGGAACGCCCACTCGCTCGACTCGTCTGTCACGAAGTACGGCGTGGTGATGTCGACCGTGCGGCGGGCAGAGGCAATCGCCAGCAGGTAGAGTCGCTTCAGGTCGTTGCTGCCGCCGGTCGGCGAACTGCGGATCACCATCGAGGGGCCCCCCTGGTGGAGCGGAGGGGACACATCGTCCAGCTCCGGCGTGACCTCGCCCGCCGTCTCGATGAAGTTCTCGTAGAAGCCGGCCTCGAGCAGCCGGACGACGGGCCCGCGCATGCGGACCTGCGTGTCGCGCCAATGTTGCTTGTCCTGCGCGTGGCCGAGCCAATGATCCGCGAAGCCTACACCTCCACTGAATCCGATCGCGCCGTCAATCACGAGGATCTTGCGGTGTGTCCGGTAGTTGACCTCCTCGATGGAGTACCAGCTGGGGGCGTTGAATTCAGCGATCCGGCAGCCGGCGGCCTTCAACCGCCGGATGTCGTCATCTTTCATCCCGCTGGCGCCGATGGAGTCCACCACGATGTTCACGCGGACGCCGCGCCGCGCGGCATCCTCGAATGCTGACGTGAACTGGCTGGCCACCTCACCGGACTCGTAGATGTACGTCTCGAGGCTGATGCGCCGCTTGGCGCCGCGGATGGCCTCGAGCATGGCGGGGAAGATGTTGTCGCCGTTCGTCAGCACGTCGTAGTCGTTGCCGTACGTCAGGTCGGTTCCGACGAGGCTCGCGACATAGGCGGGCTGCCGTGGTTCTTCGGCGCCGACGGCGCTCCGGATCTTCAACGTCACCTGGTCCTGCGCCAGCATGAGGAACATCGCGATCACGGCGGCGGCGATGAAGAGAATGAAGAAGGCGCGCCGGACTGGAGACTGGGCCATTCGGTTTGGCGCTGCAATAACAGGGCCGCGTTTTGCGGTTGACGATCGACGCCGTGGACTCTAGACTCCCGGGCAAACGCGCCGGTGACGCTCGGGAATGATGAACTCCAGGCGCATATGGCGCGGGAGCATCCGCGCGCGCGGGCGCATCGGGAGGGTCAGCACGTGAATCGACGCATGTTTCTCAAGGCGATCGCGGCGGCGCCGGCGGTGGGGATGCTGACGCCGTTCGACGCGGCGGCTTCCCTGCCCAACGCGAAGATCACCAGGGTGCGCATCTATCGGCCTCCGACGCTGAATCCGCTGTTCAATCAGAGCAACATGGTCGTGACGGTCGAGACCGACATCGGCCTCACGGGGATCGGCGAAGGGGGCGCTAGGGACACGCTGGAGCAATGCGCCGGGACACTCATTGGCAAGAATCCGTTCCGGATCGATGCGATCTGGCAGGAGGCCTACATCGCCTGGTTCTACCCGCCGGGGCGCGAGAAGGTGCACGCGCTCGGCGCGCTCGACCTGGCGCTGTGGGACATCAAGGGCAAGGCCCTGGGAGTGCCGGTTCATGAGCTGCTGGGCGGCAGCGCGCGCGACTACTGCGAATGCTACGCGACAGGGGGCGTCACCCCCCCGGGCACGCCGCAGGGCGGGCGAGCCAGCCTGAAGGAGCGGGCCAAAGCCACGGTGGAAGCGGGTTACCGCGCGTTCCGGATGGGCGCGGCGGAGCCCCCCATTGGCGACGTGTACGACACACGGTCGATCGTGCGGCAGGTCGCGCAGGACTGCAGGGACGTGCGCGAAGCGGTCGGTCCCGGCGGGAACTGGTGCATCGATTTCCACCAGCGCTTCGACTACAACGACGCGCTTCGGGCCTGCCGTGCGATCGAGGAATACGAGCCGTTTTTCGTCGAGGATACGGTCCGCGACGAGAATGCGCTGCAGGACATTCCAAAACTGCGGCAGATGACCAGCGTTCCGCTGACGCACGGCGAGGAATGGGGCCTGAAGTGGGATTTCAACCGGCTCGTGGAAAATCACGACGTCGATTTCGTGCGATCGACCCTGCCGAATGTCGGCGGCATCACCGAGATGATGAAGGTCGCGGCGCTCTGTGAAACACATGCCGTCGGGATCGTCCCGCACTTCACCGGACCGATCGCGACCGCCGGCCTCGTGAACTGCCTGTCCACGTTCTCGGGCCCGGTGCTGATGGAATACAACTACGGCGGCCGGCCTATCGACTACCTGCCTGAGTGCCTGGATTTCAAGAACGGGAAAGCGTACACGAACGAGCGGCCCGGCCTCGGCGTCACCCTCGAGATGAAGCTGTTGACGATGATCGGGGAAGTCACGGAGCCGGGCCGGCGCAACGTGTACAAGCGGCCCGACGGCTCGTTGACGCACTGGTAACCCGGAGCGCGGCTCGCGGATCGATGTCCGGCCGAACAGCTGCCGCACCGTCGGCTTCGACTGTCATGGGACGCCCGCGTGGCTGCGGCGGCAGCGAGAGCGGCGGTGCCGTCCCTCGCGCTCAGGCTTTGATCGCACGGGTCATCAGATAGCCCTGCCGGACGGCGTTGTCTGCGAAGTACTCGGCCGCGAGTGCCTCGAACTCCGCGCGAAACGTCGCGAGCTTCGCGGGGTCGGCCGTCGTGAGGCTTTCGACGAGCTTCAGCACGGGACCCGCCGTCCGCTCGACGACCTCCCGCTGGTGCCGCACGCTCAGCGCCGGCACGATCATCGTCGCACGATCGAACCGGATGTCGCGCACTCCTGGGCCGAGGCGCTCGCGGATGATGTTCGGGTCGCCCCATTGCGGGGGTGGAGAGGTGCCGGGCGGCGGAGGCGGCGTGTACCGGCCGGTGAGCGCGAACATGCGGCCCACCATGAGCTCGGGGGGCCATGTCGAGAACGCGATCACGCCGCCGGGTTTCAGCACGCGGAGCATCTCGCCCACGGCCACGTCGGGTCGCGGCGCGAACATGTGGCCGAACTGGCTGACCACCACGTCGAACGCCGCGGCCTCGAATGGCAGCTGCTCGGCATCGCCCTCGTGCCACTCGACGTCGACCCCGGCGATGTGCGCGTTCTCGCGCGCCACAGTCAGCAGCTCGGGGGTCAGGTCGAGGCCGGTGACGCGGGCACCGTGGCGAGCCGCCGTGACGGCGACGACGCCCGTTCCGCAGGCCACGTCGAGGACGCGCTGCCCCGCCTGGATGCCCGCATGTTTGACGAGATGCGCAGCGGGTTCAGTCGTGACCGCCTGGAGCGGAGTGAAGTGTGCCCATCCGGCTCGCTGGGCGGCCTTGAACGCCTGAAGAGGATCCATCGACAGAGGGTACAGCACAACGATTGGATCCGACGAACACTCCGCTGACCGCGGCGAAGGAGGCAACAGGATGCGGGGTTTCGCCCCCCGGCACCACTTTCGGATTCGAACCTTCGGCAACAAAACCGGAGGCCGCGACCCGTCTCGCGCGGCGGGAACAGGGTATTTGTGATGGTGTTAAGTCATTACCCATCAGTGGTTTGGATCTGTGGTGGCCCTGAGAGGCGCGGACCTTGTAGACAGCTGAACCGTAGAGTTTTATTTTCCCGGGCGGAAACCCTTCAGGAGTAGCGATGAAAACCAGGATAAGCCTCGCGTTGGCGTTATGTGTTGTCGTGGGAGCCGGATGCAGCCACTCGGCGAATCCGCTGGCTCCCGACGTGACGGGAGTTCCTGCAGCCAGCTCGCCCGCGGCCGGCGCCGCGATATCGGGCGTCGTGCTCGGAGCGGCCGCCGCGCCCTCAGCGCAGCTGTCCGCCGTGACCTCGGGGCTGACGGTCACGATCGCCGGCACCGGCATCGTGGCGCCCGTCGACTCGTCCGGACGCTTCACGCTGAGCGGCGTCCCCGAGGGGGATGCGCAGCTCCAGTTTTCCGGCACCGGCGTGTCGGCCACGGTGACGGTGAGCGGCGTCGGTGCGAACGAGAAGATTCAGATCACGGTCACCATCAGCGGGTCCATCGCGACGCTCGAGACGCAGCAGCGCGCCGGACACGACAACAGGACGGAAGTCGAAGGTAAAATCGAGAGCGTTGACGCGTCGGCGCGATCCGTCCGTGTCGCCGGCATGGCGGTGGCGGTCGGGACCGACACGGTCATACGCCGCGGCTCCTCCGTCCTGACGTTCGCGGATTTAACCGTGGGCTCCCGCATTCATGCGCGCGGCGTTCTCGACGGCACCGTCGTCCGCGCCACGGTCATCGAAGTTCAGAATCCCACGCCGGAGGGAGAAGTCGAGCTCGAGGGGGTTGTGTCGGGTCTGACCGGCACGTGCCCGGTCCTGACGTTCACCGTGAAGGGAACGACGGTGAAGACCACGACCGCGACGAAGTTCGAGCACAGCTGCGCCGCCGTGCGGAACACGGTGAAGGTTCAGGTCAAAGGCGTGCGCCAGACGGATGGCAGCGTGGTCGCCTCGAAGGTCGAGGCCGACGAGTAGCTGGCGTCGCACAACACGTGATGCTGAAGGCCCTCTGCCGTTCGCGGCAGGGGGTCTTTTTTGCGAGCGTCGCATCGAGCGAAGTGGAGGGGCCGGACGGGAAGTTGGCGGCCCATCTCCACGTGCGGCAGCAGGCATCCGGTCAGACTCCCGTTCGTGGGGGAACGATTGCGGGAGAGTGGCGGCCACGCCCGCAAATCGTTACCAATAGACGTATGTTCGGAGTCATTGCCGGCGACGTGATCGGCTCGCGTTTCGAGTGGGCGCCGATCAAGACAGTCGATTTCCCTCTCTTCCACCCCCTGTGCTCGTTCACCGACGACACGGTGCTGACCGTGGCGACCGCGTCGGCCATCCTGCGCGGCGCGCCCTTCGACGAGACGTATCTCGATTTCGGCCGACGGTATCCGCGCGCCGGCTATGGCGGGAACTTCCACAAGTGGCTCGCCGCCAGTGCGCCGCGGCCGTACAACAGCTACGGCAACGGCTCGGCGATGCGGGTCGCACCGGTCGGCTGGGCGTGCGCGGACGAGCCGAGTGTGCTGCGCGAGGCGGAACGGAGCGCCGCCGTGACGCACAATCATCCCGAAGGCGTGAAAGGCGCGCAGGCGACCGCCCTTTCGGTGTTCATGGCCCGCCGGGGGGCCTCGAAGGACGACATCCGCCGCGGCATCGCCAGCCGGTTCGGTTACGACCTTAATCGCACGACCGACCAGATCCGGCCGACCTACCACTTCGATGTCACCTGTCAGGGGACGGTGCCGGAAGCGCTGATCGCGTTCTTCGAATCGACCGACTACGAGAGCGCGGTTCGCCTCGCCATCTCCCTGGGCGGCGACAGCGACACCCTCGCCGCTATCACGGGCGGGGTCGCTCACGCGTTCTACCGCATCGTCCCAGACGCGATTATTCGGGAGGTGCGTGGGCGGCTGCCCGAAGAATTCCTGCAGATCGTCGACGAGTTCGAGGGTAGGTTCGGCGGGAGGCGATGGGATTCGTAGCGTCCACGCCGACAGCGCACGTTCGGCCGCCATCGCACACCCGATGCGCGGTGCTGGCCGGTGACTGGTGTCCACTGCGCCCCACGTCCCCGTCCGCTGTGGCAGAATCGCTGCCGATTCTGATGCTCTTGTCCACGTCGATGTTGACGATTGCTTCGCGCGCTCGAGGTGGTGTGCCCGCGATGCTTCCACCTATAACCAATGTGCCTTCGAGGCAGCGGACCCGACGGCGATTACGTGTGCGTGGCCGAATGCGGAGGCGGGCGCTCGCGTGCGTGTCCAGCACGAGGAAGCGTCGCCTATCGAATCCCGATGATCCCCTGCATGCGTCGGGAAGGGCGTTTGCGCTGGGTGAACGGCACGGGATTCCGGGTCCGAGGTTCGCGACCCTTGCGCGGTGCAGGCGGGGGACGTCGTCATCGATGAAAGAGGATCGATCCGCGGCAAGCCCCGGGAGTGCGAGCCCCGACCACGTGCGCCCGGGGCCGTGCACTCGACCTGGCTCGCCGACCGTAGCGCGTCGCAAATTCAGTTGAGCACCTCGTCTGGATCGAATGGTTTGTGAGACTTTCTGTAAACTGCCCCCGAGTCACTATGAACAGCCCTTCCACCCCGCTGGCCGCCACCATCCCGCGCCATCTGCCAATGGCGCGGGAGTGCGCACGGGCGGAGCTCGCGAGGAGCCGATAAAATGGCCGCTCCTTCAGAACCCTTGTTTGCCACCTATCCTAGTCTTCGGGACGCCAGCGTCATCGTGACCGGCGGAGCGTCGGGCATTGGCATGGAGATTGTGCGGGTCTTTGCTGGCCAGGGCTCGCGAGTCGGTTTTCTCGACCTCGACGTCGAGCACGGAGAGCTGCTCGCCGCTGAACTGCAAGCCGGCGGCGGGCAAGTCCGGTTCGAGCGGTGCGATCTCCGCGACATCGACGCGCTCAGGCACGCGACCGCGCGGCTGGCGGAAGCTCATGGTCCGGCGCGCGTGCTGGTCAACAACGCCGCGCGTGACGACCGTCACCGGTGGGAAGACGTCACGCCAGAGTTCTACGACGAACGCATCGCGACGAACCTGCGTCACATGTTCTTCGCGATTCAGGCGGTCGCGCCCGGCATGATCGCAGCGGGCGGCGGCTCGATCATCAATTTGGGATCGGACTCGTGGTGGCGCGCTGGCGGCGGGTTTCCGGTCTACACCACGGCCAAGGCGGCCGTGCATGGCCTCACACGAGGTATGGCCCGTGACCTCGGGCCGCACCGGATCCGCGTCAACACGCTCGTTCCCGGCTGGACGATGACCGAACGGCAGAAGCGCCTGTGGGTCACGCCAGACCGCCTGTCCGCGCAGCTCGCGTCGCAGTGCCTCCCGGATCCGATCGAACCGGTCTACGTCGCTCGGATGGCGCTCTTCCTCGCCTCGGACGACTCCGCGATGTGCACGGCGAACAACTACATGGTGGAGGCGGGATCGATCTAGGGTGTCCAGTTTCGCAAAGGTGTTGACACTTTCCCCCACGGGCTCATGCGGCCACCGCACCGTTGAACACGGTCGCCGGTGTACGGCCATTGAGGCCATACCCGCGATGCGTCCGCTCCTGATTGTAGAACTACAGAAACGATCGAGCGCGCCTTGCAGCGAGCGGCGACCCGTGAAGTACTGCCGCCGAAACGCGATGCGCCAATGCTGGTGCAGAATCGTCTTCTGCAGCCGCTCGACGAATCCGTTGGTCCACGCATGTCGCGGCTGCGTGTGCGTGTGGCGGAACCTCGAGCGCTGACAGCCCAGCGCGAAGGCCCCCTTGAATTCCTTGCCGTAGTCCGTGAGCACGCGACGCAGCTTCCAGCCGACGTGGCGATACGTCGGTCGCACGACCTCGCGCAGAAACGCGAGGACCGCGGCCGCGGTGACCTCACCGAGCACGAGGCGCGCCCGGGCGAACGACGAGGCGACGTCACAGCCGGTGAACTGCCAGACCTTGCCCACGCCTTTCAGCTTGCCGACATAGACGGTGTCGAGCGAGAGGAGCGCGCCGGCTCGGCCGCCTCGACGTGGCGCGCCGGCTTCGGCTTCGCGGTGCGCTCCGTCAGCAAGCCCGTCGTGGCGGCGCTGCACTGCTCCAGGACCGCCAATCGTGCGCGGCGGGTCCCGAGCTGCTGCGCCGGAGCCACCGCCAGATCGTGACCGGCGCGATCGAGACGCCGTCCCGGGCGAGCTGGTCGCTGTACCACTGTGGCCCGTCGGCCGCGCCAACGCGACCGCGATC
>JANMCN010000063.1:0-50505 GCA_031361295.1 Acidobacteriota bacterium
GGAACGGCGCCGTCGAGGCGAACTCCTGGCCCTGGAAAAGCATGGGCGTCGCGGGGCCAAGGAGCGTCAGGGCCGTGATGGCGCGGTAGCGCGGCGGTGATGACAGCTGGTGGAGCCTCCGGCCGAACGCGGAGTTGGCGACCTGATCGTGGTTTTCGATGTAGGCGACGAATGCATGAGACGACAGATCGAGCCCCGGGCTGCCGCGGCGTTTCTTCTGCCACTTGTACCACTGCCCCTGGTAGAGGTATCCGTACTTTGCGCAGGAAAGGAACTCCTGGACGGACCCTTTGTAGTCTGTGTAGTACGCCTCACGACGGCCCGTGAGCGCGACCGCGGCGCTATGGTGGTAGTCATCGTTCCAAAGCGCGTCGAGGCCGTAGCCCCCTGCGGCGGCGGCGCGCACCAGCCTCGTGTCCTGCGGCTCGTTTTCCGCGACGATATAGGTGCGGCGGCCTCGTCCCGCGGCACGGACGCGCTCGCCGATGGACGCGAGTACGTGCTGGCGCGAGGCGTCCTTGATGTCCTGCGTGGCATCGAGTCGGAGTCCGTCGAAATGATACTCGTCGATCCAGTAGCCCGCGTTCTCCACGAAGAACGCGCGGGCCTGTGGCGGCCCCTCGAAGTTGACGGCGCGGCCCCAGTCGTTCGTGTAGCGATCCGTAAAATAATCCGGCGAAAACTCCGAGAGGTAATTGCCGTCTGGTCCGAGGTGGTTGTAGACGACATCGAGAATGACCCCGAGCCCGAGCGCATGCGCGCGATCGACGAACGCGCGAAGATGCTCCGGCCTGCCGTACAGCCGTGTCGGCGCAAACAGATTGACGCCGTCATAGCCCCACCCGAACTGGCCCGCGAAATCGGCAATCGGCATCATCTCGACGACGGTGATGCCCAGGTCCGCGAGCGCCGGCAGTTCGGCCATCGCCGCGGCCCACGTGCCCTCGCGCGTGAACGTGCCGACGTGCATCTCGTAGAGCACCTGCCCGCTCGCCGCCACGCCCGGCCAGCCCGCATCGGTCCATCGGAAGGCGTGTGGGTCGACGATCTCCGAGGGGCCGTGCGGCCCCTCGGGCTGAAAGCGCGACGCAGGATCCGGACGGAGATCCTTCCCGTCGAGGCGGAACCAGTAGCGCGTACCCGCGCCGACGCCCCGGATCGTTCCGCTGAAACCCCCGTCGTGGTCCGGGTCGAGCCGGTGACTGGCGCCACCGTCGATCGCCACCTCCACCTGCGTCCGTGCAGGCGCCCAGACCCGGACAGAGGCGTCTCCGTCCCCGTGAACTTCGATGCCGCTCGAGAGCCGGCGTTCTGTTACCGCGCGCATGGGACGGATCGGCTCACCTCTGCGCCTGACGGCGTTCGCGGCCGGCCAGGCGGGCGATTTCCGCCGTCAGCACCGCGGGCTCGACCGGTTTGGGCACGTCGCGGTGCACCTCCGCGAGCAGCTTGCCCAGCCGCGTGTCGGTTCGACCGAACGTCGTCAGCGCCGCCGCCGGAATTCGTCCTCCGCGTTCGGCGTCGAGCGACTGAACTTTGCCCACGATGGAGTAGGAATCACCTTCCGGTGACGCGCTGTCACTGACGAGAACGTCGGGTCGCCACGCCTCGAGCGCTTCGAGCGCCTCGGCGACCGACTCGACGGTTTTGACGGCGGCGCCCCGCAGCTGCAGCACGGTCCGGAGAAGCTCGCGTCCCTCGTAATCGCGCTCCATGACCAGGACGCGCAGTCCGTCGAGCGGGGCCGAGGTTGCCGCCACGATAGCCGTGTGCGCCGGCACATGGCGCTCGATCAGCCCCGCCGGCTGAAGCGGGAAGTGCGCCGTGAAGATGGCGCCGCGGCCCGTCTCGAGGTTCCGGGCCTCGATCTCTCCACCATGCAGCTCGACGAGCTCGCGGACGAGCGCCAGACCGACGCCAAGACCGCCTGCGGCGCGGGTGGGTGACGCATCCGCCTGCGTGAACCGATCGAAGATGCGCGGCAGGAACTCCGGCGCAATCCCCCGCCCGCTGTCGCGCACGATCAGGCGCGCATGACGACCCTGGATATCGACGACCAGATCGACCGCTCCGCCGCGCGGCGTGAACTTGATGGCATTGGCCAGCAGGTGCCAGGCGATCTGTCGCAGACGCATCGGGTCGCCCAGCACGACGACCGGCGTGTCCGGAATGCAGATGCCGAGCACGACATCCTTGGCACGGGCAGCGGACTCGATGGCGCGGACGGCCTGTTGAACCGAATCCCCGAGCGCCGTCGGATTCGCGTCCAGCTGCAGCTTGCCGGTGAGCGCCTTCGAGACGTCCAGCAGATCGCCCGTCAGCTGCGCCTGCAGCCTGACGTTCCGCTCGATGGACTCCAGGCCGCGGCCGGTCGTCGGCGTGTCCAGCTTGCCGGTGCGCAGCAGGTGCACCCAGCCAAGGACCGCGTTGAGAGGTGTCCGGAGCTCGTGCGAGACCGTCGCAAGGAATTCATCTTTCATCCGGTTCGCCGCCTCCCCCTCCCGACGCGCGGCCTGCGCCACGCTGGCCTGGTGCTCCGCGCTGCGGCGCGCGGCGCGAAGCTCGGAGACGACGGCCGTGAGCAGCAGCCCCTGGATGACGAAGAGCGCAAGGTGGGTCGGCGCCGCGGCATCCGGGGCGATCGAGCGGCTGGCCTCGAACGCACCGAGGAGGGCGCCGAGGACCGTAGCGGCGAGGGCTGGTGCCGTGCCGCCGAACCAGGCGCACGCCATGACGGCCGTACCGAGCAGCAGGAACTCGCTGCCGTCGTCGATCATGTCCCCCGCCCGCCAGCAGATGGCGAACACGAGACCGACGAAAATCAATGCGATGAGGAACCGAACAGGCGGCGTGATGGCGCTGAACGGGTACGGATCAGCCGTTCGTTTCATGAAGGTTCCCGCACGTCTGGTTCAGCTCCTGGCGAACTCACGCCATCTCGCGTCGCAACGCACATGCCACGGAGGTCACTCGGTGAGAACGCCGCTTTCCCGTTCAGCTGCAGCGATATCGGGCGCCCCGACCCGGTCTGCGTCCGCTGTCGAGACGGAGGGGACGTCCGACGATGAAACGGCCTGAACCGGGCCCAGGACGCCGTCGATGAGCCCGTAGTCCTTCGCGCGGGCGGCATCCAGGTAGAAATCGTTGCGCTTCGTGTCGCGGATGATCTGGCGGAGGGGCTTGCCGGAACGTTCGGCAAGAATCCGGTAGATCTGGCCCTGCATCTGCTTCAGTCGGTCAAGATGCTGGGCGGCGGCCGTCGTGGACTGCCAGCCCGCCCATTTCGCCGGCTCATGAATCATGATCCACGAATGCGGGAAGGACAACCGGCGTCCCGGGCTGGCCGCCTGGAGGACGATGGAGCCCATCGAATAGGCCATGCCCTGCACCACGATCGTGACCTCGAGGCCGCGTGAAACCAGGTGCTGGATAGCATCGTGGATGGCCAGCCCGTCAGTCACGTTGCCGCCGGCGCTGTTGATGTAAATCGTGATCGGCCGCGTGCTGTCGTTCGCGAGCTCCCGAAGCCGCTCGATCATCGTCCGCGCGGTGTCCTTCTCGATGTCACCGATGAGGTAAATGTCCCGAAGGCGGTCCGATTGCTCTTTTCTGACGATTTGTTTGACCGCCTCTACCAACTCGTTCAGTATCTGATTGTTGATTTCGCTCATCTCAGGCGGCCCTCGCATGCCCCGTGCCGTCGGCTGAAGCTGAGCTGGCGTCGGAACGTCGTGCTCGCGGCGGCTTTCGGCTCGAAACGAACTGGGCGATGATTCTTCTAAACCAGACACCACGCACTTTCGTCCAATTGCACCGACGGCAGGGAGACGGCTGGCGTGACCGAGTGTCCGATTCCGGGACGACACGGTTCGCCGCCGGTCAGCCCCCGGCCCAGGGCTGGCCGTGGAACAAACCACCAAGCCCTTCCGTATCAGCGAGTTAATACCTTTCGCAAGTGCGGTACTCAGTTTGGACTGTCCCGGCTGGGCCCGAGGTTGGATCTTCCGCGGGCAACTCGAGACAGAGGAAACCATGGTCGACATCGCACGTCCGTCGCAGGCACGCAAGAAGAAGATTCGCCGCATCCTCCTCGGTGTGGGGCTGCTCGCCGCCATCGTGCTCATCACGGTTGGCGTCTCGCGGCTGAAGCCCGCCGCGCCCTCGGTGGACCGGGCGGCGGTCTGGATCGATACCGTGAAGCGAGGCTCGATGCTGCGCCAGGTGCGGGGCTCGGGCACGCTGGTCCCCGAAGAAATTCGATGGATCCCCGCGACGACGCAGGGTCGCGTGGAGAACATCGTCCTTCGGCCTGGCGCGACGGTGAAGCCGGACACGGTCATCCTGGAGCTCAGCAACCCCGAGCTGCAGCAGTCTGTCAAGGAGGCGCACCTGGCGTATCAATCCGCGCAGGCCAACTACGTGAACCGGAAACAGGAGCTCGAAAGCGCGCTGCTCAACCAGCAGGGTGACGTGGCGGGCATCGAGGCTGCGTACAAGAACGCCGCCTTGAATCTCGAGGCACAGGAGAAGCTCTACAAGGACGGCCTCGTCTCCGAGATTCAGTTGAAACAGTCGCGAAGCGCGGCGGAAGAGCTCAAGAACCGGCTGGACATCGGGCACAAGCGGCTCGACATGCAGACCGCGGGCATCACGTCGCAGCTGGCCCCGCAGGAAGCGGATGTCGACCAGAAACGCGCCGCCTACGAACTGCGCGTGCGCCAGCTCGACGATCTGAAGGTCAAGGCGGGCATGACCGGCGTCCTGCAGCTGGTTCCCGTCGAACGCGGCCAGCAGGTGGCGCCGGGCACGAACCTCGCCCGCGTCGCCGATCCGACAAACCTGAAAGCGGAGCTGCGCATCGCGGAGACCCAGACCAAGGACATTCGCGTGGGCCAGACCGCCGACGTCGACACGCGCAACGGCATCGTCAAGGGCCACGTCTCGAGAATGGATCCGGCGTCCGCCGGCGGCACCGTGGGCGTGGACATCATCCTCGATGGCGCGCTGCCCAGCGGCGCCCGTCCAGACTTGAGCGTGGACGGCACGATCCAGCTCGAACGGCTGGACAACGTGCTCTATGTCGGGCGGCCGGCGTTCGGCCAGGAGCAGAGCACGGTGGGCCTCTTCAAGCTGAACGCCGACGGCGAAGCCATCCGCACGAACGTCAAGCTCGGACGAAGTTCGGTGAACCAGATTGAGATCGTCGACGGCCTGCAGCCGGGCGACCAGGTCATCCTGTCCGACATGTCCGCGCAGGACCAGTTCGATCGCATCCGGATTGCGGGATAGCGAGAGAGTCTGAAGTCCGACCTGTGGTTTGAAGTTTTGAAGTCGACTGAGCGCCGATCACTGACAGCTGATTGAGGAGCCCCGATGAACACGTCGCCCAACCCGTCCGCCCCCACGCTGATCCACCTTGACGGCGTCACGAAGGTCTTCTTCACCGACGAAGTCGAGACGCACGCGCTCGCCGGGATCCACCTGGAGATCAAGAGCGGCGAGTACATTGCGATTGCCGGCCCGTCAGGGTGTGGGAAATCGACGCTCCTCTCGATTCTGGGCCTCCTCGACTCGCCGACCGAGGGCAAGTACGTTCTCAACGGGAAATCGGTCGCGGATCTGCCGCTGTCGGAACGCGCACGTGTCCGGAACCGGGAGATTGGGTTCATCTTCCAGAGCTTCAACCTGATCGGGGACCTGAACGTCTACGAGAACGTCGAGCTCCCGCTCACGTATCGGGGCATGAAATCGGCCGAGCGAAAGGAGCGGGTGATGGCCGCGCTCGAGAAGGTCGGGATGGCGCATCGCGCCAAACACCTGCCGAGCCAGCTGTCCGGCGGTCAGCAGCAGCGCGTCGCCGTGGCACGCGCGGTCGCGGGGGCCCCGTCGATTCTCCTCGCCGACGAGCCGACCGGTAATCTCGACTCCAAGAACGGCGAAGCCGTGATGGAGCTGCTTCGCGAGCTGCATCGCGAGGGCGCCACGATCTGCATGGTCACGCACGATCCGCGCTACGCACGGCACGCCGACCGATCGATTCACCTGTTCGATGGCCGGGTCGTCGAGGAAGATGGGAGCACGCACTGCGGCGAACGCGAACTCGAAGAGAGCGGCTTCGACGTCGCGCACTGAGCGTAGATGCATGGCTGACGGCCAGTGACCGGCGCCCCACGGGCGGCTGGCGCCTGGCCCTGAGCGCCAGGCGGCTCCGGGATGGGGCTGGTCCTGAGCCGCGGCGCACGGAGCCGGTCGAGGGCGCAACCCGCAGGCGTGACATCATGAGGCTCCTTCGGTGATTGATCCTCACGCGCCGGGCTTTGTGGTTACTCCCAGCATGCTGACACGCTTGTTCGCCGGGCACGTCGAGGTGAGCGCGGTTGTCCTCGCGGTCGCCGGCACGGTCGTTGCCGCCTGGATCGCGGCCAGGTTCGTGCGCCGGGTGACCGCCGCCTGGCTGCGTGGCCTCATGGCGGATCCGGCGCTCCTGGTCTCGAGCCCGACGGTGCGGGCGCCGCTGCGGATCGTGGGCGGCGCGACGTTCCTGTTCGTGCTCGCGATTCTGCTCTTTCCGGCGTTCGAGCTCGCGGGGCTCCGTCCGCGGGCCGGTGTTCCCCTGAGACACCTCGCTGACTGGAGCTTCGGCGCAGGCCTCCGCACAATCCTCATCATCGTCCTGGCGTACGCACTCGTGCGCACCACCGCGCTGGTGGTCCGGCGGTTCGAACACGATCTCAGTCTGGGTACCGATCTGGATGCGCTCGAGCGGGCGAAGCGCGCGCGCACGCTCGGCGCCGTGGTCCAGAAGGCCGCAACGGTGCTCGTGATCGGCAGCGCGGCCCTGATGGTCCTGCAAGGCGTGGGCGTCGATATCACGCCGGTCCTGACCGGCGCCGGCATCGCCGGGCTCGCCGTTGGATTCGGCGCGCAGACGCTGGTGCGCGACATCATCAGCGGTTTCTTCCTGATCCTGGAAAACCAGGTGCGGGTCGGCGATGCCGCCGCGATCAATGGCACGGCGGGACACGTGGAGTCGATCAACCTGCGGACCATCATCCTGCGCGATCTCGAGGGGACGGTGCACGTCTTCCCGAACGGCGCCATCAACACGCTCGCGAACCGGAGCAAGGACTTCTCGTACTACGTCGTGGATCTCGCCGTCTCGTACTTCGACGACACGGACGCGGCCGCGGCGGTGCTGCGGGAGGTCGGCGCGCAACTGCAGGCGGATCGCGAGTTCGGGCCGGCGATCCTGGAGCCGATCGAAGTGCTGGGTGTTGACGGGTTCGGCGACTGGTCGATCCACATGAAGGCGCGGATCAAGACGGTCCCCGCGAAGCAGTGGTTCGTGGGGCGGGAGCTGCGCCGCCGCATCATCAAAGCCTTCGAACAGCACGGGTTCGCGATCCCGTTCCCCGTGCCTGCCACCGCGACCCCGAAGGAGCCGCGCCGGCCAGAACGTACCGAACGACCGTAGGGGGCGACCCCCGGCCCCCTCGGTCAGTACCCGGCGGACGCTCCCTGGGTGAAGCTCTGCCCGGCGGACTCATGCACAATCTTGACGCCGGCGCTCGCGCCCACCCGGGTTGCGCCGGCCGCCACCATCGCCTTCAGGCCCTCGAGATCCCGGACGCCGCCGGCCGCCTTCACGCCCATCTCAGAACCCACGACCCGGCGCATCAGGGCCACATCGGCCGCGGTTGCGCCGCCGGAGGCGAATCCGGTGGACGTCTTGACGAAGTCAGCGCCGGCGGCCTTGGCCAGCGTGCAGGCGGTGATTTTCTCGTCGTCGGTCAGCAGCGCCGCCTCGATGATCACCTTGCTCACCACGCCACACTGCTGGCACGCGTCGACGACGGCCGTAATGTCCCGCTCGACGGTGCGCAGGTCTCCAGACTTCAGAGCTCCGACGTTGATGACCATGTCGATCTCGGTCGCGCCGTCGAAGATGGCGCGTCTCGTCTCGTAGTGCTTGACGTCCGCCGTGGTCGCTCCGAGTGGAAATCCGACCACCGAACACACGCCGACGCCCGTGCCGCGCAGCAGCGACGCGGCCGCCGCCACCCACGCCGGGTTGACGCAGACGGTGGCGAAGTGGAATTCGGCCGCCTCGCGGCAGAGCGTCTCGATGTCCCGGCGCGACGCGTCGGGCCTGAGCAGCGTGTGATCGATCATCGTGGACACACCGCTCGTCCCGCCGGTGGCGTGCATGCCAAGCCGGGACGCCCCGGCGGCAATCACGCCGCGGAGCCGATCGGGGCAGCAGTCCGAGACTGCGGCATGGCAGGTGCAACGCTGGACGGCCGCACCGGCCGGCGCCTGCGCCTTCAGGACCTCGTCAGTGATGATGTCGATGAGCCGCTGAAGATCCTGCGGATCCAGCACGCTACGTCCGCTCGCTTTCGCTGGCGCGCGCCGGTGAACCGTCCGAGTCGCCGGGCATCAGAAACGCTCCTCCATCCGCTGAATCTTCAAGAGCCGCCGGATGTAGCGGGCCTCCCGCATCGGGGTGCCGATCCAGGTGTCCACGATGCGAATGGCGGCCTCAGGTCCCTCGATGAGTGACGATCCGAGCGTCATCACATTCGCTCCGTTGTGCTCGCGCGAATATCGCGCGATTGTTTCCGTCGTGCACATGACGGCGCGGATGCCCCGAATCTTGTTCGCTGCGATCGCAGACCCGATCCCCGCTCCGTCGATGACGATCCCGGCGTCCGATTCCCTGCGCGCGACGCTCATCGCCACCCGGCCGGCGACATCCGGGTAGTCTACCGGCTCCGTCGTGTCGGTGCCCACATCGTCCACCGCGATCCCGCGTCCGCGCAGATGTGCCACGAGCGCCCGCTTCATCGACACGCCTGTATGGTCGCACCCGATGGCGATGCGGCGGATGTCCGCCGTGGGGACGAGCTCGCCCGCCCTGGACACATCGGCAGAGCCCTCGGCTATGACGGTGACCCGCCTTGATGCGAGCGTGTCCCGTGCCAGCGGCGTCACGTGCCCTCCTGAGGCGAGCTCCACCGTGGCGCCGAGGTCCAGCACCCGCGCGTCGGCTTCGGTGATCAAATCGAAACGCTTCATCTCACTCTCTGGACTCTCAGCTCCCGGCACCTGTCACCTGTCACCTGGAACCTGGCATGTGGACGTTCAGCTTTCGGACGTCAGCTATCGAACTCAGCCTTCAGACGTCAGCCCTTCAGCCTTTCGTCGCCCCTCATCGTCCAGCTCCGCGATGTGCGGAAGATTGCGAAACTGTTCGGCGAAGTCGAGCCCGTAGCCGACCACGAACCGATCCTCGATCGTGAAGCCGACGTACTCCACCTTGACGTCGACCGCGCGGCGTGACGGCTTGCTCAGGAGACAGGCGGTTCGCAGCGACTTCGGCGAACGGGCGCGGAGGATGTCCTGCAGGTAGGTCAAGGTCAGGCCCGTGTCCACGATGTCTTCGACGATGATGACGTGACGGCCTTCGAGGCCGGAATCGAGATCCTTCAGCAGGCGCACCTCCCCGGACGACCTCGTACTCGTCGCGTAGCTGGACACCGCGATGAAGTCCATCGTGACCCGCGGCCCCATCGCGCGCACCAGGTCGGCCATGAACACGAACCCGCCCTTCAGCACGCAGACCAGGTGGATCCGCTCAGCCGCCGGGAAGTCACGCTCAATCTCCGCCGCGAGCGCCCGAACTCGAGCCTGGATCGTCGCCGCCTCCAGCAGCACCTTCATTCCCCTCAGCCTCCCGGCTCCCCCCTGCCGCGTCTATTGCGCGTTCCTCAGCACCCTTGCACCCTGCGTTCTACTTCCCGACCGCTTCCCTGACCTTCACAGCGAAGGCGCGGGCGTCCGTCAGCACGTCGGCTTCCGGAAGCGTCTGCACTCTGCGATCGCGCATCAGCACCCGGCCATTGACGATGGTCGTCTTCACATCGTCGCCGCGAGTCACGTAAACGAGGTGCGACAGGGGATCGTACATCGGGACCTGCCTGGCGGCGCCGAGCGAGACGGTGATCAGATCGGCTCGCTTGCCCGCCTCGAGCGATCCGATCTGCGCGTCGAGGCCGAGCACGCGGGCGCCCTCGATTGTGGCCATCTCGACGGCGGTGCGCGCAGGGACGGCGCGCGGATCCCCGGTCTGCAGCTTCGCCAGGAACGCGGCCTGCCGCATGGCCTCGAACATGTCGAGATCGTTGTTGCTCGCAGCCCCGTCGGTGCCCAGGCCCACGCTCACGCCGGCCGACCGCATGGCGACAACTCTCGCCGAGCCGCTCGCGAGCTTCATGTTGCTCTCGGGATTGTGCGACACCCCGACGTGCCTGGCCGCCAGTATCGCGATGTCGTCCGGCGAGAGCCACACTGCGTGCGCCGCCACGGTCCGCGGGCCCCAGAACCCGAGGGTCTCCAGGTAGCGCGTCGGTGAACCGCCGTGCTCCTGCGCGGAATTCTTGACTTCGTCGGCCGTCTCAGCGAGGTGGATCAGGACGGGTGCGTGCTTCCGGTCCGCCAGCGCCCGCACGGCTTTGAGCGTCGCCGCGTCGAGCGTGTACATCGCATGCGGGGCGACCGCCGGCACGATCAGCTCATCGCCCGCAAATCGATCGAGGAAGGCCTCCGCGCGAGCAAGCCCCTCCGCGGGCGTCCTGGCATCGGCGACGGGAAACCGGATGACCGTCTGCCCGAGCACGCCGCGGAGCCCCGCCTCTTTTGTGGCGCGGGCGACCTCCTCCTCGAAGTAGTACATGTCCGCGTAGGTCGTTGTCCCCGACTGGATCATTTCGAGCGCGGCGAGCCTCGTTCCCGCCCGCACGAACTCCGGCGTGACCGTCTTTGCCTCGGCCGGGAAAATGTACTCCTGGAGCCAGGCCATCAGCGCGAGGTCGTCGGCGAGACCGCGGTACAGGACCATCGCGGCGTGCGTATGCGTGTTGACCAGACCGGGCATGACCACCTGACCGGTGGCGTCAAGGGATTCCCTGGCGTCGTACCTGGCGGCAATGGCCTCCGGCGTGTCCACGGCCACGATGTCGCGCCCGGCGATTGCCACGGCACCCGGCGAGAGCACGCGCCCGCCCGGATCGACGGTCACCACGATCCCGCCGGTCACGACGAGGGACGCCGTCCGGCGCGCAGGCTGCGCAGACAGGATCGCGGCTGCAGACACCAGGGCAACGGAAGCGCGGAGCATGGACGGACGATCTTATCCCTTTTCTCTTCTCCCTTTTGGCGCCGCCGTTTTGTATAGTGAACCCGTGCCGCTGCACCTCGTTCCGCATCCGCTGGTCCACGACGCGCTCGCGACCCTGAGGGATGCGGCGACGCCGCCGGACCTGTTTCGGCGCATGGCGGTGCGCATCAGCCTGGTGCTCGCCGCCGAAGCGACGCGCGATGTGCCGACCTCGGCGTCCATCGTCGATACGCCGCTCGGTCCCGCGGAAGGCAGGCGCATCACGGGGGACGTCGTGGTGGTCCCCGTTCTCCGGGCCGGCCTCGGGATGCTCGACGCGATCCTCGAACTGCTCCCCGCCGCGCGCGTGGGACACATCGGACTGCAGCGCGACGAACTGACGGCGGTGGCGTCGCGGTACTATGCGAAGCTGCCGGCCGACATGGCCCGCAGCTTCGTCCTGATGATCGATCCGATGCTCGCGACGGGCGGCAGCGCCGTCTCCGCCCTCGACCTCCTGCGCCAGGGGGGCGCCCGCAACGTGCGGATGATCTGCATCGTCGCGGCGCCCGAAGGCATCGCGCTCGTCGAGCGTCACCACCCTGACGTGCACATCTTCACACCCGTGGTCGACCAGGGACTGAACGACCACAAGTTCATCGTCCCCGGACTCGGCGACTTCGGCGACCGGTTGTATGGCACGCAGTAAACCGCGGACGGGCCAGATCATGAAGCCACCGACACACGAGCGTACAGGGGAGCGCCGGAGCCAGCCGCGGGTGACGGACTCGAAGTGGCGCACGGCGCTGACGGGCATCGAGCCGAACAGGATCCTGCTTCGCGGGTACCCCCTCGACGAGCTGATGGGGCGTCTCACCTTCGGCGAGACCATCTACCTGCTGCTGATGGGAGAGTGCCCCACCCCGGGCATCGGGCGGCTGATGGAAGCCATGCTCGTGTCGTTCATCGATCATGGGGCGACGCCGCCGTCCACGCTCGCGGCCCGGAACACCGCCTCCGCCGGTGCGCCGCTGCGTTCATGCGTCGCGGCCGGGGTGCTGGGCTTCGGGCGGTATCACGGCGGAGACATCGAGAGCTGCATGCAGTTTCTCGACGCGGGCCTCGAGCTGGTGCGGGCCGGCAGCTCCTACAAGGATGCGGCCCAGGAGATGGTCACCCGCTGGCAGGCGACGGGAGAGTCGGTGCCGGGCTTCGGCCATCGGTATCACACGCGGGATCCGCGGGCCGCCCGTCTGTTCCAGATGGCGCTCGAGCTCGAGATCGAGGGCGGACACATCCAGATGATTCGCGCCGTCGAGATGCTGCTGGGCAGTGAACGCGGCACGCAGCCGGCAATACCTGTGAACATCGACGGCGCCATCGCCGCGGTGTGCGGCGATCTGGGCATGCCGCCGGATGTGGCCAACGCGCTGTTCATCATCTCGCGCGTGCCGGGCATCGCCGCCCAGGCTCAGGAAGAACGCGAACGTCAGCAACCCATGCGCCAGATCGACCCGAAGGACCACATCTACGACGGTCCGTCGGAACGCCGGCTGCCCGAGCGCCGCAAATAGGCCGGCGCGTCAGTACTTCGACTGCGTCGGATCGACCTTGTCGATCCAGTCCAGGATCCCGCCCTTCAGGTTCTTCACGCGCGTGAAGCCCCGATCCTGCAGCAGCGCGACCGCCTTCGCGCTCCTCCCGCCCATCTTGCAGTGCACGACGATGTCACGATCGCGGTCCAGTTCGGCGGAACGCGACGCAATCTCGCCCAGCGGAATCAGCGTCGATCCGGGAATACGGCAAATCTGGTACTCGTTCGGCTCGCGCACGTCGAGGATGAATACGTTCGCGCCCGTGTCGATCTGCGCCTTCAATTCCTGCGACGTGACTTCGGGAATGCCGGACGACGCGGGTGCCGCGCCCGCCGGCGTCACGCCGCAGAACGCGTCGTAGTCGATGAGTTCGCGGATCGTGGGATGGTCGCCGCAGACCGGGCACTCGACATCGCGCCGCAGCTTCAACTCGCGGAAACGCATCTGCAGCGCATCGTACAGGAGCAGCCGCCCGACGAGCGGCTGGCCCGCACCGAGAATGAGCTTGATCGCCTCCGTTGCCTGGATGATCCCGATGACCCCAGGCAGGACGCCGAGCACGCCTCCCTCCGCGCAGCTTGGGACGAGGCCGGGCGGCGGGGGCTCGGGATAGAGGCACCGGTAGCACGGCCCGCCCTTCACCGCGAACACGGACGCCTGCCCGTCGAACCTGAAGATGCTGCCGTACGCGTTCGGCTTGCCGAGCAGCACGCACGCATCGTTCACCAGGTAGCGGGTCTGGAAATTGTCGGTGCCGTCGAGAATGACGTCGTAGTCGCGGAGCACATCGAGCGCGTTCTTCGACGTCAGCGCGACTTCGTGCGTCACGACCTTCACCGACGGGTTCATCGCCAGGAGCCGATCGCGCGACGCCTCCAGCTTCGGCCTGCCGACATCGGGCGTGCCGTAAATGATCTGCCGGTGCAGGTTGCTCGCGTCGACGGTGTCGAAGTCCACGAGCCCGAGGGTGCCCACGCCCGCAGCCGCCAGATACATGCTCGCCGGCGCACCCAGGCCGCCAGCCCCTATGCACAACACGCGGGCGGCCTTGAGCTTCCGCTGACCTTCGACGCCGACCTCGGGCATGATCAGGTGCCGGCTGTAACGCTGCACCTCGTCGCGGCTCAGCTCCTCGCTCTCGCGCTGCACCACGGCTCCCACCCCACCGGCAACGGAGGGGACGATGCTCACGGTGTCGCCGGCCTTGAGGGCGGTGTTCTCCCGCTCCAGGTGACGGATGTCTTCGTCATTCACGTAGATATTGACGAAGCTCCGGAGCTTCCCGTCGTCGTTGTAGAGGTGCTTGCGGAGATCGCCGTAGCGCGCCACGAGCGCCCGGAGGATCTCTCCAACGGTGCCGCCGTCCACTTCGACGACGTCCTGTTTGCCCGCGAAGGGCCGGAGCGGGGTCGGGATCAGAATTCGATGGGCCATGTGATGTCCCTCCGGTCGCAACCGGAGCGGTCCTCGCGCGGGCGCCGGCGGGATGTCGGTCCCGCCTCGCCGCGTTGAATGGAGACAGTGACGAGTTCAGACATTCGGCAGCGCCGCCGCCTTTTCGGGCGCCGACTGCAGGTATGCCTCGAAGTCCGCGAGCCCCCGGCCGATCTCGATCCGGGCCGGCAGCCGCGGCGCGACGGTTTCGGCCGCCGTCTTGTATCCGTTCCCCGTGATGCAGACGACGACGGATTCGTTCGGAGGGATGACGCCGCGTCTGACCAGTGCCATGGCTCCGGCAAGCGTGGCGCCACCGGCGGGCTCCGTGAAGATGCCCTCGGTCTCGGCGAGCAGATCCATCGCCTGCAGGATCTCGTCGTCGGTCGACGCCGCGCCCGAGCCCCCGGTCGATTTGACGGTCTCGACGACCTGGAACCCGTCGGCCGGGTTGCCGATCGCAATCGACGTGGCGATCGTGTTCGGCTTCACGGGATCCGGGAACTCCAGCCCCTCGTCCAGCGCGCGGATGACCGGCGCGCATCCCGCGGCCTGCGCGGCGTGGATCCGCGGGAGCTCACCCTGGACGAGGCCGATCTGCTTCAACTCCCTGAATCCGCGCGCGATGCGGGGCAGCAACGTGCCGCCCGCCACCGGCGAGACCAGGTGCTGCGGAAAACGCCACCCCAGCTGCTCGACCACCTCGAAGCCGAGCGTCTTCGCGCCTTCGGCGTAATAGCTGCGGAGGTTGATGTTGGCGAACCCCCAGCCGTGCCTCTCGGCAATCTGCGTGCACAGCCGGTTCACGTCATCGTAGTTTCCGCGCACGCCGATGACGTGCGGTTTGAAGACCGCGGACCCGAGCACCTTGCCAAGCTCCAGGTCGCAGGGGATGAAGACATAGCACTCGAGACCGAGCCGCGCCGCGTGCGCGGAGACGCTGTTCGCCAGGTTTCCCGTCGAGGCACAGCCGAAGGTGGTGAACCCGAGCTCGACCGCGCGGGTGGCGGCCATGGAGACCACCCGATCCTTGTACGAGAGCGTCGGGTGATTGACCGAGTCGTCCTTGATGTACAGCTCGCGAAGCCCGAGCTTCCGCGCGAGGCGATCCGCCCGGACGAGCGGTGTGTAGCCCGAGTGGAACCCGGTTCTCGGCTCCCCGGCGATCGGCAGCAGCTCGCGGAAGCGCCAGACATTGCGCGGGCGGCTCTCGATCACGCTGCGCGTCATCGCCTCGCGAACGCCGGCGTAGTCGTAGACGACCTCGAGAGGTCCGAGGCACTCGCCGCAGACCCACAGCGCCTCGGCGGGATATTTCGCCCCGCAGAGATGACACTGCAGCCCGGTCATGAACGTCATGCGTCACCTTCCCGATGTACCTTCACTGTTCTCACCGTGCACGCCACACCTTCAGCGGCATAGACATCGCGCAGGACGTGCTCGACCTTCGCGGCATTGCCAGAGGCGAAGACCGCCACCGTCGGACCAGCGCCGCTCAGGCAGACCCCGATCACATCAGGATGCCGCAGGGCGAGCAGCCGGCGCAACCCCGGCACGAGCGCCTGCCGGTACGGCTGGTGCGCACGGTCGTGCAGGGCCTCGCGCATGTCGTCCGCACGCCCCGTCTGCAAGGCGCTCAGCAGCAGCGCGACGTGCTGCACATTGAAAATCGCATCCGCAAGCGGCACCTTCTCCGGCAGCGCCCGTCGCGCCACCGACGTCGCGAGCTCCATGTGCGGCGTCGCCACGATGACGCGCCACCGCGCCGGCCAGGGCCACTGCGACACCGCGATGCTGCCATCCGCGCGTACGCAGCAGCTCGTCACCCCGCCGCAGATCGCGGCCGCAACATTGTCGGGATGCCCCTCAATCTTCGACGCCGCCCCCAGAACTTCGGTCCCGTCGCGCGTGCCATCGACCAGCTGCCGGAGCCGGAGACCCGCGATCGTGGCCGCGGCACTGCTGCCAAGGCCGCCGCGGAGCGGGATCGCGCTCCGCACCGCGATGTCGAGCGACGGCGGCCGCCGGCGGCCCGAGGCGATCGCGTCGAATCCGAGCTGGATCCGGTTCGGCCCCCCGATGGGCCCGTCGCGAAAATCGCAATTGAGACGCCCCGCCCCGTCGTCCATGACCCGGGTGACCGTCACTTTCAGATACAGGGCCACCGCGAGCCCCAGCGTGTCGAGCCCCGGCCCGAGGTTCGCGATCGAGGCGGGCACGACCACCTCGTGAGGCACCTTCAGGACGCGCATTCCCCGTCCATCACCTCCGGGTTGAACGCGTGGTCCTCGCCGGGATCGATGAAGTCGGCCGGGAGCGCCTCGTCCGCGGTCATCTTTTCGAGATCGGCGACCGCCGCGCGGGCGTGGATCGGATCGACGCGCAGGAAGAATTCGCTCGCGGTCTCCCCTGACGTCCGCTCCTGCTCGTAGAGGCGCAGCATTCGGTTCACCGCCTCCGGGATCCGTCGGGCGGGAATTTTCGCCGTGAGGCGTCCGAAGCTCGCCCCGTCGGGTCCCGCGCCTCCCCCGAGCATCATGAAGTACTGCGGAACGGGCCGATCGCCGAGCTTTCGAATGCTCCCCTGGAACCCGATCCCCGCCACATGATGCTGCCCGCACCCATTCGGGCAGCCGCTGATCTTGATGTGCACGTCGGACGCCGCACGCGCCAGTCCCGGCTGCGCCTCGAGACCCTCTTCGATGAGCCGCGCCAGGCCGCGCGACTGCGTGACCGCCAGCCGGCAGGACTCCGCGCCGGGGCAGCTGGTGACATCCGTGATCGTCCCGGCTCCGGACCGCCAGAGCCCCGCCGCCGCCAGCCGCCGGTAGAGGCCGGGCACCTGGCCGCTCTTCACCCAGCGCATCACGAGGTTCTGGTCCACCGTCACTCGCACCGTGCCGTCTGCGTAGGCGCGCGAGAGCACGGCGAGCGCCCGCATCTGGCCCCCTGTGACGTCCCCCAGTTCCAGGGAGACGGTCACCTGAGAGAACTCCCCCTGCTTCTGCGGCCGCAGGTTGGTGCGCAACCACTCGGTTCGCTCGCGGCCCGGCCCGCCGTCTCGGACCTCGACCACCGGAACGATGCCCGGGCCCCGTACCGTGGTCGCGTTGACGAGCTGCGTGATCTCCGCAATGGACGGCGGCTCCGCTCGTTCCAGTGGGGCCACTTCGACCGGCGGGTGCTCGGGGTCGAACGGCAGCTGCGCCCCGCCGGCCGCGCGCACGTCGTCGAGCTCCTTTTGAAACGCGGCCTGCCAGGCGTCCCATCCCATCGTCTTGACGAGGAACTTCAGCCGGTTGCGCTGTTTGTGCTCGTAGTCGCCGTAGCGCTGGAATACGCGGAGCACCGCCTCCGCAACCATGAGGATGTCTCCGGCAGGCAGGAACTCATAAAGCGACGCCCCCGTGCGGCACATGATCGCCGTGCCCCCCGCGACATTGACGCGGAACCCGCGCCGGCCGGATCCATCCGGGTGGAGCGCCGCGCGCCAGCCGAGATCGTTGATCGACGTCGCGGCATGATCCTCCGACGCGCACCCGTCGAAGGCGATCTTGAACTTGCGTGGAAGGGTGGAGCTGAGCGGATGGCGCAGCAGGTAGCGGGTCATCGCCTCGGAGTACGGGGTCACGTCGAAGACTTCGTCGCGCGCGACTCCGGCGTAAGGGCAGGACGTGATGTTCCGGACGGAATTTCCGCAGGCCTCTCGCGTCGTGACGCCGGCCTCGGCGAGCAGCCGCATCGCGGGCTCCGCGTCGTGCAGCTTGACGAAGTGGAACTGCACGTTCTGGCGGGTCGAGATGTGCCCGAAGCCACGGGAGTAGCGCTCGGCCACGTCGGCCAGCGCCTCGAGATGCGCCGCGTCGAGGATGCCCTGCGGAATCTTGACCCGCAGCATCTGCGCATCCGCATCCTGCCGCTGGCCGTAGGTCCCCCGCAGCAGGCGGAATTTCCGCCATTCCTCGGGAGTGATGTCGCCGCGTTCGAAGCGATCCAGCATCACGACGAATTCGTCAATGTCGCTGGTCTTTGCGAACGACAGCCGCGTACGGCCGAACGTGCGGGAATCGTCTACAACAGCCATGATTTACCTATGTGGCGGTGGACGCAACGCGTCCGCCTGAAATCGAATCCTGCCGCGCATCCTGCGACGACAGCAGACCGGCCAGCCCCGCGACTGCGCCGATCACGATGATGCCCGGAAGATCGGTCGGCGCGGGCTCCGCGCTCCCCAGGGTCTCGAGGGTGCCGTGCCATTCGTCGGCCCCGGGGCGCGACGCACCAAGAACGATGGCCACCGGGGTCCGGCCGGGCCACCCGCTGTCGAGCAGTTCCCGTCGGAGGGCCTGCCGGTTCGCCAGGCCCATCAGCACGACGACCGTCGCGCTCCCCGGCGCGAGCGACCGGAGCACCGGCCCGTACGCCGCCTCGGCGTGACCCGACACCACGACGAACGCCGAGGCCAGCCCCCGGTGGGTCAGGGGAATTCCGGCAAGCAACGGCGCGGCGAGCGCACTCGACACCCCCGGAATCACCTCGCACGGGATCCCGGCGGCCGCCAGGGCGAGCGCTTCCTCCCCGCCACGCCCGAACACGAACGGATCGCCGCATTTCAACCGGACGATGCGGTGCCCGCGGCGGGCCTCGCGGATCAGCAGGCGATTAATCGCGTCCTGCCGGATGGACGGGCGGCCGGCGCGCTTGCCGACGAAGAACCGGCGCGCCTTGACCGCCCACGCCAGCGTGTCGGCCTCGACGAGCGCGTCGTACAACACCAGGTCGGCTTCCCCGAGCCGGCGAGCAGCTTTGAGCGTCAGCAGCTCGGGATCGCCGGGACCCGCGCCGACGAGTGACACCAGGCCTGTCACTTGACGAGCTCCAACGGTCGATCAGCCGGAGGTGTCGCGGACGCGTCCGGCACGGCGAGAACGCCACGCTCTTCGTACAGCGCGTTGAGCGCCGCCAGCAGCTCCGGACGCCGCTCAGCCATCGGGACGTGCCGCTCCCGCCATTCCCGTCGCAGTTCGTGAGCCCGCAACATCCAGGCTTCGAGGTCGCGCGGCAGCATCGCGTCAATCGCCTCGCGCAGCAGCCCCGCCAGTGCCGGCGCCGCTCCGTCCGTCGAAATGCCGACCGTCACGCCCGCGCGCCGCACCACCCCCCCGAGGTAGACGCTGGCATTCGGCGGATCGTCCACCGCGTTGACGAAAATCTGGCGTCTCTCGCCTTCTTCCGCGACCCGGCGGTTGACGTCCGGCGGGGCCGCGGCCACGACGAGCCACGCGCCATCGAGATCGGCCGGTTCGAATGCCCTCTCGACGATCGGCACCCCGGACGCTCTGATGGCCTCGCACACCTCCGGCGCGACGACGAGGATCTCGGCGCCCGCGCCCTGCAGCGCCGCCAGCTTCGAGGCCCCGACCGGGCCGCCGCCTACGACCAGCACCCGGCGGCCGTGCAGCTTGAGATAAACGGGAAAGAGGGCGATGTGACGTCTCCTGAAACGTAAAAAGCCCGGAAGGTCTGGCCTCCCGGGCTTCGGTCTCTGGCGATGTGTTGAACCTGGTTCAGAGCATCAACGCGCGGACCGAAGGCAGGGAAGCCCATGGCACTGCATACAGCAGCAACAATTACACGCGCAGAGGCTTCCGCAGGACATCCCCTCAGTTATATCGCCCGTCAGGCCGCCAAGTCAAGCCGGAGGTACGTCCCCCGGCCTGCCTCAGGCCGGGGCGCCCCCGACAGGCACCAGGCTCGACAGGACCGGCATCGCCACGGGCGGGACGCCGTGAAAGTCGAACGCGGCGATTTCCCGCATGGCCCGATCGATGGCAGAGGACGGTGCGGGATCGAGGCTGACGACGAAGGGACGCCGCCCCTCCGGAAATCCGGGGCGCTGGAGGACCGCGTCGATGTTGATGTCGTGGCGCGCGAACACGGTCGCAAGCGTCGCGATGATCCCCGGCCGATCCGCCACGGTGAAGCGCACGTAATGGGGACTGACGAAAGCGCCGGTGACCTCCGCGCGGACTGCGGCGGCGCGCGCCATGAAGGGCCCCGCCTCCCGCGCGATGGCCAGGAGATCCGAGACGACGGCGACCGCGGTGGGGTCCCCCCCGGCGCCCAGCCCGCCGAACGTGGTCTCGCCACCGTATTGCCCGCGAAGCATGACGAGGTTCTCGCTGCCGCGGACACTCGCGAGGGGAGACCCCAGCGGCACGAGCGCCGGCCCAACCGCAGCGCGGATGAGGCCCGGATCGTCGGTGCGCTCGGCCCATGCGACTTGACGAATCGTGCACCCGATCTGACGCGCGTACTCGAAGTCCACCGACTCGATCGTGTCGATCCGGCGGGCCTCGATCGCGCCGGCCCGCACGTGGGCGCGGAGCGCCACGTGCGCGAGAATCGCCCGCTTCGCCTGGGCGTCGAACCCCTCGATGTCCTGCGACGGATCAGCCTCGGCGAAGCCGAGCGCCTGTGCCTCCGCGAGGGCGTTCCGGAACTCGACCCCGTCGCGCTCCATCCGGCTCAGGATGTAGTTGCACGTCCCGTTCAGGATCCCGGCCACCCGTGTCAGGCGGTCGCCCGCCAGCCCGTGTTCGATCGCGCGGACGACGGGAACGCCCCCGGCGACGGCGGCCTCGAAGCGGACGCGGTTGCCGGAACGCTCCGCCATGTCGAGCAGCTCCGGCCCGGCGTGGGCGATGACCTGCTTGTTCGCCGTGACCACGGACTTCCCCGCCTCGAGCGCCTGTCGGATCCACGCCTCCGCGGGCGACCGGCCCCCGATCAGCTCGACGAGCACATCCACGTCGTCGGTCAGGACCTCCGCGAGGCTGTCGGTCCACCGCACCGATGACGGCATCCAGTCCACACGCTTGCGCGACACGTCGCGGTTGCAGATCGCGACGAGCTCGAGCTCCGGCGGCTTCAAATCGAGCATCAGCCGGGCGACGGACCGGCCGACGGTGCCGAATCCGGCGATCGCAACACGACAGGCCCGCTGTCCGGCGCCAACGTCCAGAACCGCCATGTGATTCCCTCTCTCCTGCTCGTGCGTCCGCCGGCGCCGCGACCTGTTGACCCCGCCTCGGCCAGCCCCAGGCAAAAAAAAACCCGCCGGCGTCCGGGCGGGTGATGCGTGCGCTGAACCTTCCCCTTATGACCAAGGTGCGAGCGCGCAGGCCCCGCCGCGAGCGCGAATCCGCGTCAGGCGGATTCGACAGACGGCGGGTCTGGACGTGCGCTGGCTCATCGGCTGTCGAGGAGTATAGGCAGCCGGCTTCCGACCCGTCAAGGAGAAACAGGATTAGTATCAACGTAACTTATTAAGTTCAAAACATTATAAATTTGACTTTGATTCGCCAGGCCTCCACCATAGCTCCATGGACGGCCTGACCCTGTCCCCGGTCCTGCGTGTCGTCGGCGCCCCTGGGGGGGCCGGCGGCGTCATCCGCCGCCCGACCGCGTCCGGCCGGGTCGTCGGCCTGACGCTCGACGAGTGACGCGCGGAACCTGCGGAATACAGGGGCCGTCACTCGAACCGGGGACGGCCCTTTTGCTTTTTCCGCGGGGTTCGGCCGGCCGCGGACGTGAAGAAACGAGAGAAGCGTGCGAGTGGCGTATCAGGGAGAACCGGGGGCGTTCAGCGAGGCGGCCGTCATGCGGCTGCTGCCGGAGGCTGATCCGCGCCCGTATCCGACCTTCGACGAGGTGTTCGACGCGGTCCACGAAGGCGCGGTGAATCTCGGCGTGGTCCCGATCGAGAATTCGATCGGGGGCTCCATCCACCGCAACTACGACCTTCTGGTCGAGCGCGAACTGTCGATCGTCGGCGAGGTGCAGGTGCCGGTCATCCACAACCTCCTCGCGCTGCCGGGCGTGGCGCTCGGCGAGGTGCGGCGGGTGCTGTCGCATCCGCAGGCGCTCGCGCAGTGCGCGCGCTTCCTCCGGAGCCTCGACGGCGTGGAGGCCATCGCGACGTACGACACCGCCGGAAGCGCCAAGATGGTGCGCGATGAACAGCGGCGGGACACCGCGGCGATCGCATCGGGGCGCGCGGGAACGCTGTTCGGCCTCGAGGCGATTCGATCCGGCGTGCAGGACTACGACGACAACATCACGCGGTTCCTGGCGGTCGGCCGGCAGCGCGTGCCGCTCGGGCCCCCAGACAAGACGTCGCTGGTGTTCACCCTGCGCAGCGAGCCGGGTGCGCTCTTCAAGGCGCTGAGCGTGTTCGCCCTCCGCGGCATCGATCTCTCGAAGCTCGAGTCGCGGCCGGTGCCGGGACGTCCGTGGGAATACCTGTTCTACGCCGACGTGGCAGCCGCGCGCGAGGACCTGCCCTGTGCACGGGCGATGGTGCACCTGGCGGAGTTCGCCGCGTCGCTGCGCACGCTCGGATCGTATCCACGATGGCGGGAGCCCGACAGCGCCCTGGAGCCCCAGACGACATCGGCCGTTCCCCTGACGAAAGAAGGCACAGAGCGTGGCTGACTCGACTGGCAAGCCACTCAAGTGGCAGAGCGGCGGCATCACGGACGGACCGAGCCGCGCGGCGGCGCGCGCGATGCTGTTCGCCTCGGGGTTCACCCGCGAAGACCTGAAGCGGCCCGTGATCGGCGTGGCGAACACGTGGATTGAAATCGGCCCGTGCAACTTCCACCTGCGTGACCTGGCGGTGTCCGTCAAGGCCGGCATCCGCGCCGCCGGCGGCACGCCGATGGAGTTCAACACGGTGTCGATCTCGGACGGCATCACGATGGGATCGGGAGGCATGCGGTCGTCGCTCGTCAGCCGGGAGGTGATTGCCGACTCGATCGAGCTCGTGGCGCGCGGCAACCTGTTCGACGCGCTCGTCATCCTGGTGGGCTGCGACAAGACGATTCCGGGCGCCGCGATGGCGCTCGCGCGCCTCGACATCCCGGGTCTCATTCTTTACGGCGGGTCGATTGCGCCGGGGCGGTTCGAAGGGCGTGACGTCACGATCCAGGACGTGTTCGAGGCGGTCGGCGCCCACGCGGCGGGCCGCATGTCCGATGCGGACCTCTGCGAAGTCGAAGACCGCGCGTGCCCCGGGGCGGGCGCATGCGGCGGCCAGTTCACCGCGAACACGATGGCGACCGCGTGCGAGTTCCTCGGCCTCGCGTCGATGGGCAGCGGCGACGTACCCGCGACCGATCCCGGCAAGGCCGGGGTCGCCGAACGGGCCGGCGCGCTCGTCATGGACGTGCTCAGGCGCGGCGTGCGTCCGCGGCAACTCATCACCCCCGAGTCGCTCGCGAATGCGATCGCCTCGGTCGCGGGCACGGGCGGATCCACCAACGCAGTCCTCCATCTCATGGCCATCGCGCGCGAGGCGGGCGTGCCGTTGAGCCTCGAGGACTTCGACCGCATCAGCGGACAGACCCCGCTGCTCGCCGACCTCAAGCCGGGCGGACGGTTCGTCGCCCTCGATCTCCACCGTGCCGGCGGCACCCGCCTCGTCGCCCTTCGCCTCAAGGAGGCGGGGGCGCTGCACACCGGCGCGATGACGGTCAGCGGCAAGACCATCGGCGAGGAAGCGGACGCCGCGGTCGAGACGGGCGGGCAGGAGGTCGTCCGGCCGGCGGACCGCCCGCTCAAGGCCACGGGCGGGCTCGTGATCCTGCGCGGGAACCTGGCGCCCGACGGGTGTGTCGTCAAGGTCGCGGGCCATGACTTCGGCACGTTCCGCGGTCCGGCCCGTGTCTTCGAGTCGGAAGAGGACGCGTTCGAAGCGGTGCAGGCCGGCCGCATCAAGGCGGGCGACGTCGTGGTCATCCGCCAGGAAGGGCCGAAAGGCGGTCCGGGAATGCGCGAAATGCTCGGCGTGACCGCGGCCATCGTCGGGGCGGGTCTGGGGGATTCGGTCGCGCTCGTCACCGACGGACGGTTTTCCGGCGCCACACACGGGCTGATGGCGGGCCACGTCGCGCCGGAAGCGGCCGCCGGCGGCCCAATCGCCGGAGTGCGCGACGGCGACCTCATCAGCTTCGACCTGCCCGCGCGCACGCTCAGCGTCGAGGTGACCGCGGCAGACCTCGCGGCACGGCTGTCGCAGTGGCGCGCGTCGCCGCCGCGATACACGACCGGTGTCATGGCAAAGTACGCACGGCTCGTCTCGTCGGCGTCCGAGGGGGCGACGACGGGGTTCTGAGACGACGGATCGTTGGGTTGTCCAGTTCCCGGTTCTCAGGTTCAGGCCAGGCTTTTCGTTTGAGGGTGTGCGCGGCCAGCCGCCGGAACGCCAATGCCCGACGAGCCGGACCCGCAAGCAGGACCGCGAACGGCGTGAGCACGAAGAAGTGAGCAAATTATGAAATTGACTGGTGCACAGATTCTCTGGGACTGCCTGGTGCGCGAAGGCGTCACCGATGTGTTCGGCTATCCGGGCGGCGCGATCCTGCCGGCGTACGACGCGATGCTGGACTATCCGATCCGGCACATCCTCGTCCGCCACGAGCAGGGCGCGACGCACATGGCCGACGGCTACGCCCGCGCGAGCGGGCGTGTCGGGGTGGCGATTGCGACGTCCGGACCTGGCGCGACCAACATGGTCACCGGCATCGCGACGGCGATGCTGGACTCCTCCCCGATCGTCTGCATCACCGGACAGGTCGGCAGCCGGCTGATTGGAAGCGACGCCTTTCAGGAAATCGACATCACGGGTATCACGCTGCCGGTCACGAAGCACAACTACCTCGTGACGCGCGCCGAGGATGTGGCGCCGGCGGTGCGCGAGGCGTTCCTCATCGCGAAGTCGGGGCGGCCGGGGCCCGTCCTCATCGACATCACGAAGGATGCCCAGCAGTCGTCGTGCGAGTTCGACTGGGAGGCCGCGGCGCCGGCGACCCCCGGCTGGCGCGCCGTGCCGGAGGCGCCCGCGACATCGCTCGCGCAGGCGGCGGCCCTCCTGAACGAGGCTCAGCGCCCGGTCATCCTGGCCGGCCACGGCGTGCTGATTTCGGGTGCGATGGCACAGCTCCAGGCGCTCGCCGAGCGCGCCCAGATCCCCGTCGCGATGACGCTCCTCGGGATCGGCTGCCTGCCGGCCTCGCATGCGCTCAACATCGGCATGATGGGCATGCACGGCGAGGCCTGGGTCAATCACGCCATCCAGGAAGCCGACCTGCTCATTGCGGCCGGCATGCGCTTCGACGACCGCGTCACCGGCAACCTCAAGACCTACGCGCCGAACGCCCGCAAGATCCACATCGAGATCGACCCGTCGGAGATCAACAAGAACGTGCCCGTCGATGTCGCGCTCATCGGGGACCTGCTCGACGTCCTCAAGCGCCTCATTCCGTCCGTCGCTGCCGGCAACCGCCAGCCCTGGCTCCAGCACATCGACAGCATCAAGGGGGATGCGGCAGTGCGCGACATTCAGGCCCTGCCGGACGACGGCCATCTGTATGCGGCCCACGTCATCAACGACCTCTGGCGCGCCACGCGCGGCAGCGACACGATCGTCGTGACGGACGTCGGGCAGCACCAGATGTGGGAAGCTCAGTACTATCATCACGAAACGCCGCGATCGCTCATCACGTCGGGCGGCCTCGGCACGATGGGCTTCGCCGTCCCGGCGGCCATCGGCGCCAAACGGGCGCGGCCGGACGCCGAGGTGTGGGCCATCTGCGGCGACGGCGGGTTCCAGATGACGATGTGCGAGCTCGCGACGGCCGTGCAGGACGGCATCGAGGTGAAGGTCGCGATCATCAACAACGGCTACCTCGGAATGGTCCGGCAGTGGCAGGAGTTCTTCTACGAGCGGCGGTACGCCGCGACGCCGCTCTCGGGTCCGGACTTCGTCAAGCTGGCGGAAGCCTTCGGCGTGAAGGGGCTCGGGGTGACGAACCGCGCCGGCGTCCTGCCGGCGGTCGCGGCCGCGCGCGCGCACGGCGGCCCGGTCGTCGTCGACTTCCGCGTGGAGCAGGAAGACACGGTGTATCCCATGGTGCCGGCCGGCGCCGACCTGCACGCGATGATTCGCAGGCCGAATCCGATCGTCGAAACCGGTGCGGACCGCTGAACGGCGGGAGATCATCATGCATACATTCACCGTTTACGTCGAGGATCGTCCGGGCGTGCTGAACCGCGTGTCGTCGCTGTTCCGCCGCCGCAATTTCAACATCATCTCGCTGGCGGTCGGACACAGCGAGACGCCGGGAGTGTCGCGCATGACCGTGGTCGTGCAGACGGACGCCGGGGGGGCGCAGCGAATCCAGGCGCACCTGTACAAGCTGATTCACGTGATCAGCGTCGAGGACATCAGCGACCGGCCCGCGGTCATCCGCGACCTGGCGCTCATCAAGGTTGCCGCCGTCCGGGAGAGCCGGCCGGAGATCATGCAGCTGGCGGAGGTCTTCGGCGCCCGCGTCGTGGATGTGGCGCCGGAATCCGTGGTGCTCGAAATGGCGGGGTCGGAAACCAAGATCGACGGGCTGCTCGACGTGCTCCGGCCGTATGGCGTCCTCGAAATGGTGCGCACCGGGCGCGTCGCCATGTCGCGCGGTCAGGGCAGCCGGGGCGCCGTCGCAGGCCCGGCGGCGGCCATGCCGGAAGCGGAAGGCGTGTCGTACTCGGTGTAACCATCGCTCGGTCAGTAACGCAGTCACTCCAGAGAGAAGAGGTTTTTCGTGCTCAAGATTTATCACGACGCTGACGCAGACCTGACGCTCCTCCGCGGCCGCAAGGTCGCCGTCCTCGGATATGGATCCCAGGGCCACGCGCACGCGCTGAACCTGCGCGACAGCGGCGTCGATGTCCGGGTCGGCCTGCACGACGGCAGCAAATCGCGCGCGAAGGCCGAGGCCGATGGCCTGGTCGTGGACGATCCCGCCGCGGCAAGCGCGTGGGCCGACATCATCATGGTACTCGTGCCGGACACGGTCCAGGCGGCCCTCTACCGGGATGCCATCCGGCCGAACCTGAGCGCGGGCAACACTCTCATGTTCGCCCACGGCTTCAACGTCCGGTTCGGCACGCTCGACCTCCCCGCGAACATCGACGTGTCGATGATCGCGCCGAAGTCGCCGGGGCACCGCGTCCGCGAGCTGTTTCAGGAGGGGGCAGGCACGCCGGCCCTGCTCGCCGTCCACCAGGATGCGAGCGGCCACGCGCGCGAAATCGCGCTGGCCTACGGCAAGGGCATCGGCGTGACGCGGGCCGGCGTCATCGAGACCACGTTCGCTGAGGAAACCGAAACGGACCTGTTCGGCGAGCAGGCCGTCCTCTGCGGCGGTGTCAGCGCGCTCGTGAAGGCGGGCTTCGACACCCTCGTCGATGCCGGCTACCAGCCGGAGATCGCCTACTTCGAATGCATGCACGAATTGAAGCTGATCGTGGACCTGATGTATCAGGGAGGCCTGAATTACATGCGGTACTCCGTCAGCGACACGGCCGAGCATGGCGACTACACGGGCGGGCCGCGCATCGTCACGGACGAAACGCGGAAAGAGATGAAGAAGATGCTCCTCGAAATCCAGAATGGCACGTACGCGAAGAACTGGATCGAGGAGGACCGCAAGGGCCGGCCCTGGTTCAACGCGACACGCAAGCGTGAGGAGCAGCACCGCATCGAGCAGGTCGGCGAGAAGCTGCGGGCCATGATGCCGTTCCTCAAGCCGGTGAAGCACAAGCAGCCCGCCGGGGTGTGATGTCGCGGGGGCTTCCGCACTGCGGAGGCCGCCCGGGCCGGGTGCGAGGAGCAGGGCGCCGGGCGTGCCGGCGATGCCGGGCGCCCTCGACGCGCTGCGGCGGCGTAGAATACAGGCCCGATGGATCTGAGACAGCTCGAAATACTCCGGGCAATCGCGGACAGCGGCTCATTCACCGCTGCGGGCGCGCGGCTGCACGTCTCGCAATCGGCGATCAGCCGCCAGATTCTGCTGCTCGAGGAAGAGTTCAAAGAGCCGCTGTTCATCCGGTTCGGGCGGCGGATCCAGATCACGCCGATTGGAGAGACGCTGCTCCAGCTGAGCCACCGCGTCTTCGAAGATATCCGCGACACCTCCGCCGGCATTCTCGACACCAAGAAAAAGCTCAGCGGCACGCTTCGGCTGGTCGGCGGGATGACGGTCTGCCTCTATGTGTTCCCCACGCTCCTGAAGGAGTTCCGCCGGCATCATCCCGACGTGGACATCAAGGTGATCACCGGGGGCACGCCCCGGCTGCTCCGCAAGCTGCGGTCGGGCGCAGCGGACCTCGGGCTCATCACGCTGCCCATCGACGACCAGGCGCTGGCGACCGTGCCGGTCATCCGTGAAGAACTGCTGCTCGTCATGCCGGCCGGCCACCGGCTCGCGAGTACCAGCAAGCCGATCTCGCCCGATGCCCTCGTGCGGCAGCCGTTCATCCTCTTCGAGAACGGCTCGAATACGCGCCGGGTCCTCGACGAATTCTTCATCCGCGCGCAGATTCAGCCGCGCGTCGTGGCCGAGACCGAAAACGTGGAGATCATCAAGTCAATGGTCGCATCCGGCCTCGGTATCAGCATCGTGCCCTTCCAGTCGGTCGCACGCGAGATTCGCGGCGGATCCCTGCGGGTCGCGCGGATCGCCGGCCAGACGCTCGTGCGCGAAACCGGCTGGGTGCACCTGCGTTCGGATCGCGTGCCGCGCATGGTCCGCGAGATGATGGACACCCTCACCCGCATCCTGCCGCGGCTGAAGCTCGCCCCGTCCGGCGGACCGAAGCGACGGGAGCCGACCTCGCAGCCGGTGCCGGCCGCATGACCCGGCAGGGCCTTCGATCGGACCGGCCGTGCGCCTGACCGAACGCGAGATCGACAAACTCCTGATCTTCACCGCGGCGGACGTGGCACGAAAACGCCGGGCGCGCGGGCTGAAGCTGAATCACCCGGAGGCGATTGCGCTCATCACCGCGGAGGTCCTGGAAGGGATCCGCGACGGGAGGAGCGTCGCAGATCTGATGTCGCTCGGCGCGCGGGTGCTGACGCGGGACGATGTGATGGAAGGCGTGCCGGAGATGATCCACGAGATCCAGGTCGAGGGGACCTTTCCGGACGGGACGAAGCTCGTCACGGTTCACGATCCAATCCGCTGACTCCCGTTCGAGGCACTCATGATTCCAGGCGAATACTTCCTGCGGTCCGAGCCGATCGATCTGAACGGCGGCCGCGCGAGCGTCCGCGTGCGCATCGACAACGCAGGCGACCGTCCCATCCAGGTGGGGTCCCACACGCATTTGTTCGAGGTCAACCGGTTCCTCCGCTTCGATCGTCCCCGCGCGTATGGCTGCCGGCTCGACATCCCCGCCGGCACCGCGCTGCGCTTCGAGCCGGGCGAAGGACGCGAAGTGGATCTGGTCCCGTTCGTCGGCAGGCGCCACGTGCACGGCATGAGCGGACTGGTCGGCGGCTCGCTCGAGACCGACCGCGGACCCGCGTTCGACCGCGCGCGCGAGCGAGGATTCCTGGGAGCCGCGCGATGAGAGTGCCCCGCGCGACCTACGCCGATCTCTATGGTCCGACGACCGGGGACCGCGTCCGCCTCGGCGACACCGGGCTCATTCTGGAGATCGAGCGCGATTTCGCCCGCTACGGGGACGAAGTGGTCTTCGGGGGCGGCAAGGTCATCCGCGATGGCCAGGGCCAGTCGCAGACCACGCGCGCCGAAGGCGCGCCGGATCTCGTCATCACGAACGCCGTCATCGTCGATCACTGGGGCATCGTGAAAGGGGACATCGGCGTGCGCGACGGCCGCATCTGCGCGGTCGGCAAGGCCGGCAATCCCGACATTCAGGACGGCATCACCCCGGGTCTCGAGATCGGGCCGTCCACGGAGATCATCGCGGGCGAGCACCGCATCGTGACCGCGGGCGGGATCGATGCGCACGTCCACTTCATCAGCCCCCAGCAGGCGTGGGAGGCCCTCTACAGCGGCATCACGACGATGATTGGCGGCGGAACGGGCCCTGCGGACGGCACCCGTGCGACGACCTGCACACCGGGCGAGTGGAACTTGCACCGGATGTTCGAGGCGCTCGAAGGGCTGCCGCTCAACTTCGGCCTGCTCGGCAAAGGGAACGCCTCCAGGCACGAGCCGCTCGAGGAACAGGTGCTCGCCGGCGCGATCGGACTGAAGCTGCATGAAGACTGGGGCACGACGCCGGCGGCCATCGATGCGGCGCTCACGGTCGCGGACCGGTACGACGTCCAGGTCGCGATCCACACCGACACGCTCAACGAGTCGGGATTCCTCGAAGATACGCTCGCCGCCATCGCCGGTCGGACCATCCACACCTATCACAGTGAAGGAGCCGGAGGCGGGCACGCGCCGGACATCCTCAAGGTATGCGGCCAGGGGAACGTGCTGCCCTCCAGCACGAATCCGACGATGCCGTACACCACGAACACGCTGGACGAGCATCTCGACATGCTGATGGTCTGCCACCACCTGAATCCGCAGGTGCCCGAAGACGTGGCGTTCGCAGAGTCGCGCATCCGGCCGGAGACGATGGCGGCCGAGGACGTCCTGCACGACCTCGGCGCCATCAGCATGCTGTCGTCCGACTCGCAGGCCATGGGGCGGGTCGGCGAAGTCATCATGCGCACGTGGCAGACCGCGCACGTCATGAAGCAGGCGCGCGGGCCCCTCCCCGGAGACCCGGCGACGCACGACAACCTGCGCATTCGCCGCTACGTGTCGAAGTACACCATCAACCCGGCCATCGCGCACGGCGTGGCGGATCACGTCGGGTCGATCGAGGTCGGCAAGCTGGCCGATCTCGTCGTGTGGTCGCCGGCGTTCTTCGGCGTCAAGCCGGACCTGATTCTCAAGGGGGGCCTGATCGCAGCCGCCCTGATGGGCGACCCCAACGCGTCGATCCCGACGCCGGAGCCCGTGCGGTATCGTCCGATGTTCGGCGCCCTCGGTGCTGCGGGCCACTCGCTGTGCGCGACCTTCGTCTCGCAGGCATCCCTGGACCGCCAGGCACTCCCGAAGACGCTTCGCCGGTTGCTCCTCCCGGTCCGGCGCACGCGCGCACTCCGCAAACAGCACATGGTGCTGAACGACGCCCTTCCGAACATCGAAGTGGACGCCGAACGCTACACCGTCACGATCGACGGGGAACGGATCGTGCCGCGGCCGGCGACCTCGCTGCCGCTCGCCCAGCGGTATTTCCTGTTTTAGGTCGGCCCTCAGCTCGCAGCCCTCGGACAGCGAGCCCGAGCGGAACGCAGGATTGGAAGCCGGCAGCTCCTGTCGATTGCTGATGGTGAGGGCCGAGAGCTGAAGTCTGAGAGCTGCCTCGGGTAAACTGAATTTCTCATGCGCACGCCAGGGCCGCCCATTCCCGTTCGCACGCTGCCTGCTCATCACGCGGAAGCGCCGGCCGACCTGCCCGTCGTCGAGCTCCGGATGAGCGCCCACGATCGCCGCCGCGTTCGCCGTCTCATCGAAGCCCCCGACGGCGCCGTGCTGGCACTCGAGCTCGCCACCGGGACCGTGCTGCACCCCGGTCAACTGCTCCATCACGACGCCGACGCGGCGTATGTGATCGCCGCGGCTGACGAGGACGTGCTCGTCGTCCATCCGCGCGACATCGCCGAAGCGGCGCGCGTGGCACACATGATCGGCAATCTGCATCGCGACATCCACGTGGACGGGCCGAACATCATCGCGCTGGCCGATGCCACGCTGGCCGACCGCCTCGAGAAGTCCGGCGCCGCCTTCGAACACGCGCGGCGTCCGTTCCACGGCCGATCCGCCGGCGAGCATTCACATTGACCGCGCCACTGGACAGGCCAGACGAGCGCCTGCGGCTGCTCCGGCTGCTGCAGCTGTTCGATTCGCAGCTGCCGGTGGGAGCCTTTGCGCACTCCGGCGGGCTGGAGACATACGGCCAGGCCGGTGCCGGCCTCGGTGCGCTGCGAGAGCTCATGTCGAACCAGATCACGCTGGGATGGGGACGCAGTGAGCTCGCGGCGGCGTGCCTGGCGTGGGACGCGGCGGGATATCCGGACTGCCACGCGCGCCTGGGACGGGTGGCCGCAATGGCTGGCGCCTGCAAGATCATTCCGGCCGTGCGCGACACGAGCCTGCGGCTCGGGCGGCGGACCCTGACATTGCTTCGGCGGCTGCACCCGTCGATCGTCGGTCCGCTGGATCTCGCCGCGCCTCACCACGCCGTGGTCGTCGGAGCCGCCGGTCGGCTGCTCGATCTGGACCGCGCCGACGTCCTCCTCGGGTACGGTCACAGCCTGCTCGCGGGCGCACTCGCGGCCGCGACCCGCTGCATGCCCCTCAGTCCCATGCAGGCGCAGGAACTGATCGTCGAGCTCCAGCCCGCGATCGTCCGCGCGGTGGATGCCGCCACGGCCGATCCGGAGGCGGGTCTCTTCACCTGCACCCCCGCGCTCGACGTGCGATCGCACCAGCAGGGCGCCCTGACGACACGGCTGTTCCAGTCGTGACGAACGACCCCGATCGCGGCGGGCCAACCGAGATGCAGGCCGGGGCTCCTGGCTCCGGCGAACGGAAAACAACATGGGATGTGTGACCATCGGCGTCGGAGGGCCGGTCGGATCGGGCAAGACGGCGCTCCTCGATCGGCTCTGCAAGCGGCTTCGTGCTCGTTACAGCCTCGCGGTCGTGACCAACGACATCTACACCCACGAGGACGCGGAGTTCCTCACGCGGTCCGGTGCGTTGCCGAGCGATCGCATTCGCGGTGTCCAGACCGGCGGCTGCCCCCACACCGCCATCCGCGAGGACACCTCGATCAATCACGAAGCGCTGGACGAGCTGCGCGGCGCGTTCCCGGACGTGGAGATCATGTTCCTCGAATCGGGGGGCGACAATCTGGCGGCGTCGTTCAGCCCGGAGCTGGTGGACGTCAGCATCTATGTCATCGACGTGGCCGGCGGAGACAAGGTGCCGCGCAAGGGCGGACCTGGCGTCACTCGCAGCGATCTGCTCGTCATCAACAAGACCGACCTGGCGCCGAACGTCGGGGCCGACCTGGCCGTGATGGCGCGCGACGCCGCCGCCATCCGGGACGGCAAGCCGGTGATCTTCACGAACCTGAAGCGCGGCGACGGCCTGGACGACGTGATCGACTGGATCACGCGCGACGTCCTGTTCCATGCGCCCGGGTCGGCGCCTCCCGCAACCGCGTGATCGCGGAGCCTCCGGCCTCCGTGTCCCGGCTCGACGGCCGCCTGACGCTGATGTTCGCGACGGCCTCTCGTCGGACGACGCTCGTGTACGCCCATGCCGCCGCGCCGCTCAAGATCGTGCGGCCGTTCCACATCGCCGGCGGCGGATTGATTGTCCAGGTGCTGGCGCTCGGCCCGGGGATGTGCGCCGGCGACACTCACACGATCGAGATCGCGGTGGCCCCGGGGGCGCGCGCCGTCGTCATCATGCAGTCGGCCTCGCGCCTCCTCGCCATGCCCGAAGGGGAACATGCCGCCCTCAACGTGACGCTGACCGTGCGGGCGGGCGGGCAGCTCGAATACTACCCGGGGCTCACCATTCCATTCACCGACAGCAGCTTCGTGCAGCGCATCACCGCCGACGTCGAACCGGGTGCGCGTCTCGGGCTCCTCGAAACCTGGGGCACCGGACGGTCCGGCCGCGGCGAGTACCTGGGCTTCCGCCGCATCTCGGCGCGCACGACCGTGGCGGTGGACGGCCACCCGGTCTATGCGGACGCCATGGAGCTCGAGCCCGCCGCCCACGATGTCGGAGGCACCGGCGTGCTCGAGGGGCACCGGTACGTCGCGTCAGGGTTCTGGTACGGCGCAACGCTCCCTCCCGGCCAACCGCTCACGAGGTCGGACGGTACGCTCGTCGCGCTCGGGCAGTCGGCGCCGGGGCAGGTTTATCTGCGCGCGCTCGCGATGGACGGCTGCGTACTGGGAGACACCGTCCAGCGGGCCGTCCACCAGATCGACACCGCCTGGGCGCAGCAGTCCGTATCCCTGCGACGATTCACGTCCTGACGGCGCTCAACGCGCCCGCCGCGGCGAACGCGCCCTGGCGAAGATGGACAGGTCGAACGCGGCCGCCATGAGCGTGTAGCCGGCGTCGCCCGGATGGAGCATGTCGGGCGAATCGGCTTCGGGACGGAAGCGCGTGGGCCGGCCTGGATCGCGTGTCGCGGCGTCGAAGTCGACGACCGCATCGAACGCGCCGCTCGTCCGGATCCAGTCGTTCGCTTTCTGACGGATCGCCTCACCGGCTTCCGTGTACACGTTCGACTCGCCGAATGGCGTCAGAGTGCACCCGACGACGTTCACGCCCTGGAGGTGCGCCGTCTCGATCACCTGGCGGTACGCTCCAATCAGATCGTCCGCGCTGAACCCGGTCGGCGCGGCGCCTGGCCGGGTCGCGGCGGTGATGTCGTTGATCCCCTCGAGCAGCGTGATCCACGTGACGCCAGGGACGCCGAGCGCGTGAGGCCCCAGCCGGGCCAGGCCGCCATTGTTGTCGCCAAGGAGCCGGTTGCCCGAGATCCCGGCGTTGACCACGCCGATGCGTGACGTGCGCGGGTTCGCCTGCAGCCGCGCAGCGAGGCGCGCGGGCCACATCCCGTTGGTGTCCGGCGTGGACTGGTCGCCGTCGGTGATCGAGTCGCCGAACGTCACGACGCTCTCCGCGTCAGGCGGCGCCATGACGTCAACCCCCGCCAGCCAATAGAACGACTGCATCGTCGCATCGATCGCGGCCAGGTCCGCCGCCCCCGTAAAGTCCCCCACCTTCGACACATACGAGGGGCGCAATCCGAAGGTGTGGCTCGTTGGGACGCCGGTCTGGCCTGGAAAATACAGGCTGACGGCAAGGTCGGCCAGGGGACCGACCCGAAGCTGAACCGGATCACTGACAAGCGTCTGTCCGGCATACATCTTCGCCGCAGGCTGCCCGCTGAATGTCAGGGCGCGGTCGGAGCCCGGCATGACGGCGGCACCCCCGCCGCGGAGGCCGATGTGGGCCGCGCCGAGCGTGACCGTGGTTCCGCCAAGCGCATTGAACAGGCGCACGCGGACACGCGCGCCTCCGAGGCTGGCCCGCACGATCATGCGCACCGTCTGGTTCTCGAGTCCCGGCAGCGAGGGCGGGATGCCGAAGCGTCGCTGTCGCGCTCCCCTGCCCCGGACTCCCTCGCCAGACGCGGAGGCGGTTGTCTGCGGCGCGTCTGCCGCGCGTGCCGGTGACGTCGCGGCCGTGGGGGCGGCGGCCGGCTGCGGGGCGGCTGGCGTTGCAGCGGCTCGTCCGCCCGCGGCCGCCTGCCCACCGCCGGCCGCCGGAGCGCGAAACAATTGCTGCGCCGTGCCCCACGTCGCGACCCAGTGGCCGGCGGCATCCGGCCGCCGCCCGGCGGCCACATCGGTGAACGACAGCGCCGTCGCGAGCACGAGCGCAAGCGCCGGGCGGGTGATTCGTTTCATATCGGATGATAATCACTGAATGCAACTTCTGCTCACGTACTTGCGGGGATACTGGCGTCTCGTGGCCGTGGCCCTCACGCTCGCCACGATCAACCAGACGTTCTCATTGCTCGATCCCCTCATCTTCCGCCACGTGATCGACCAGTATGCGACGCGGTTCCAGGACTACACGACGGTCGAGTTCTTCAAGGGCGTCAGCCTGCTGCTCGGCGCGGCCGTCGGCGTCGCGTTCGTCTCGCGGGTCGCCAAGAACTTCCAGGACTACTACATCAACGTGATCACGCAGCGCCTGGGCGCCGAGCTGTACTCGGACGGCATCCAGCATTCGCTGCAGCTCCCCTATTCGGTCTTCGAGGACCAGCGCAGCGGCGAAACGCTCGGCCGCCTCCAGAAAGTGCGCACGGATGTCGAACGGCTGATTGCCACCTCCATCAACGTGCTCTTCACGTCGCTCGTCGGCATCATCTTCGTCATGGTTTACGCCTTCACCGTGCACTGGCTCATCGCGCCGGTCTATTTCCTGACGGTCCCGATCCTCGGCGTCATCAGCTCCGTCCTCAGCCGGCGGATCAAGCAGATTCAGAAGGTCATCGTGGCCGAGACGACGGCGCTGGCCGGATCGACGACGGAGTCGCTGCGGACCATCGAGCTGGTCAAGAGCCTCGGGCTCGGCCAGCAGGAAATCCGGCGCCTCAACGCGACCACGCGCAAAATCCTCACGCTCGAGCTGAAGAAGGTGAAGTACCTCCGGAGCCTCAGCTTCATCCAGGGCACGACGGTGAACCTCCTCCGCACGAGCATCATGTTCCTGATGCTCTATCTGATCTTCACCCGCGCGATCACCGTCGGGCAGTTCTTTTCGCTGTTCATCTATTCGTTCTTCATCTTCGGCCCGCTCCAGGAGCTCGGCAACATCATCAACATCTACCGCGAGACCGAGGCGTCCCTGAACGTCTACCAGGAGATCCTGCGCATGCCGAAGGAGCCGCGGCCGGTGAATCCCACGCCCCTCACGGACCTCACCACGCTCGCATTCGAAGGCGTCACCTTCCAGCACCAGTCCGCCTCGTCGCCGGCGGTCAGCGACATCTCCTTTGCCGCGCACCGCGGGGAAACGATCGCGCTGGTGGGACCGTCCGGCGCGGGCAAGACCACGCTGGTGAAGCTGCTCGTGGGGCTGTATCAGCCGCAGGCCGGACGCATTCTGTACAACGGCGTCGCCGGGACCGACATCGACCTCGATGCGCTGCGCGAGCGGATCGGCTTCGTGACCCAGGACTCGCAGCTCTTTTCGGGAACGATCCGCGAAAACCTGCTATTCGTGAACCCCGCGGCCTCGGACGCCGAGTGCCTGGAGGCCCTGCGAAAGGCATCGTGCCAGAACCTCCTGGCGAGAGCGGACCGCGGGCTGGACACGATCATCGGCGAAGGGGGGGTCAAGGTGTCAGGCGGCGAGAAGCAGCGCTTGTCCATCGCGCGCGCGCTCCTCCGCAGCCCGCACCTGCTCGTGTTCGACGAAGCCACGTCGTCGCTCGACTCGATCACCGAGGAAGGCATCGTCGACACCATCCGCGCGGTGGCCTCCACGCGCGAGACGATCACCGTGCTGATTGCCCACCGGCTGTCCACGATTCTGCACGCGGATCGCATCTACGTGCTCGAACGCGGGCACATCGTCGAAATGGGCCGCCATCAGGAGCTGGTCGATCGGAAGGGGCTTTATTACGCGATGTGGCGGCAACAGATCGGGGAGCGGCGCCCGGCAGCCGGAGAATCGAAGCCGATGGCGGTGGCCCGGCCGGCCGCGGCGGTGCGCGTGTAGACGCTACCGCCCGGCCGGAATCGTGGACAGCTGAGCGATGAGGCCGACGTGATCGGAAGGGGAATCGGCGCCCGGCGCGGCGCGGCCGAACCGGTCGGTCGCCATGGTCCGGAGTCCCACCGAGTAGACGTAGTCGATGCGCTTGAACAAGTTGCCGCTGGGCGAACCGCATCCGGGACGGCTGGCCATCCCGGTCCATCCCTCCGAGCTCTGGGTCGCCTTCCAGGCATCGGTGTAGCCCGCGCCTTCGATCAGGCCGATGGTCTGTAACCGGCCCGAGTTGTCGTCGCCGGTGCACGGCACCTTGGGATTCCAGGCGTCCGTCCTGTACACGTTCAGATCCCCCATGAACAGGCGCGCGGCGCCCTGAGGCGCCAGAAGATCCAGCACACGCTGCGCCTGATTCGGAATCTGGTCGTCGCTCGTGTCGCCGAAATGCGCCGAGAACATCGGTATCGTCGCGGTGCAGCCCGGGTCGAGGCAGACGTCGCCGCCGATGAGCCACTGGTTCGCTTTCGAATCGAATTGCTGGTACTTGACCGGACCGGAAAAGCCGTAGCGCGCCAATAGCGCCGTGCCCTCGCGTTCCCCGCTTGCTGTCTTGAATCCCAGCACACCATTGACATTTTGCGGGCTGCCGCAATGCCACGCTTCCTGAAGCGCGATCGCGACGATCGTGGGATCGTCCTTGACGTGCTCGAGCTCGGCCTGGGGGAGGCCGATCCCCCATGCGTTCAGCGGCTGCGAACGGTCGGTGCAGTTGAGGGTGTCGTGGCTCCAGGAGGTCGTGTTGAAGCCCCGGATGCCCATGCCGGATCGGATGTTCCACGTCGCGACCTTGAAGACGCGCGGCGCCGTCTGCGCTTCCGCAGCGGCTGAGGTCGGTGCAGCCGGACTGCTCGCATCCGACCCGTGGCAGGCGCCCGCGACAGCGGCCATCGCAACCGCGAGGATGGGGCCTTTCATCATACGCATGGACAGCATGCTGTTACAGAAGCAAGATTCTGTCCACCGTCGCGCCCTCACCGCACGTCGAACGCCACCCGCTGCACGGCGGTGCTGCTGCGCCCCTTGCGCTGCGGATCGGCTTTCGTAGCGGCAATCTGCAGCACATACCGCCCGGCCGGCAGCTTATCTCCAAGTCTCACGCCACCGGCGGCGGCGAAGCGGCGCTCGTTGCCGGGGGGCGGCACCAGTGTATCGGGCGGCACCGCAAGGATCCGTTCGCTGCCGCGCCAGATCGTCGTGGCGGCCTGGACTGGCGTGACGGCATTGTAGATCTCGTAGGCATACGAGAGGCGCGTGCCGCGCTCGTACACGCCGAGCGCCTGTACAGGACTCACGCTGATGTCGTCGGGCACGTTCGACTGCCCAGCCGCGCGCGAATCCTCGCTGCGAAGGACGATCCCGGAGAGCGCGAACGCCCCGCCCGCCACATCGCTGACCTCGACGAACTCACCGGCCGAACCGGTCAGCCCGGAGTGTTGGTCACGGACGGCAAATCGCACCTGGTAGGCGCCGGCGTGCGGGATGGGAATCCGCAGCATGTACGCGAGACCGTCCCCGACCGCCGCCTGCGCGGCTTCGCTCGTCAAGCCCATCGAGAAGCCTGTCGTGAGGTGCGCCACCTCGGTGCCGTCCTCGTCGAAGACCATCCCGAGGACGTCCACCGATGCCGTCTTCTTGCCGTCTTCGCTGTCTACGAACGTCAGCGGCCGAGCGTCGATGTGGAGCAGGGCGCGCACGAACGTGCCCTTCTCGGGGGAATAGCCGGGCAGGGTCGTCGCGCGCAGCGCGATGTCGGTCGCTGCGAATGGGGACGTCGCCGCGTGGATGAGCTGCTGCGCCGGCGTGGACGGACCGGCAATGTCGGGCGGATCACTGACGCCGAGAAATTCCTTCCGGGTCTTTACGTGCAGCCCGGGCTGCTTCGCCTTGATCGAGATCTTGTGCAGCGAGGGCTTCTCGCCGGGCCGAGCGAACGTCCCGTCCGTCGGAGAGTACCCGATGACGTAGTAATCGCGCACGTCATCGGTGATACGCCCCAGGCCCCCGGCGATGTCGTTCGAATTGAGCACGGCGAACCCGCCGGTCTGTTCGGCGAGGTAGGCCATGCCCTCCTGGGTGTCCCGATTGAAGGCGGTCCGCTGGCCCGCGTGCATGCGGATCTCCGTCTCCATCAGCTCGCCGTCCGGCTTCGATTTCAAGTTGTCCGAGGCAAGGAGCCCGGCGGTCTGCAGGCCCCGGGCGTCGAGCGAGTAGATGACGACGCCGGCGCGCGTGGCCTGATCGATCACGCGGTCGAGGGCGGCGCGCACCCGCGAATCCGGCAGGCGGGTATCCGTGGGATCAAGGAACTGGAAACCTTCGCTGACCAGAATGATCGCTTTCCGCCCCGGCAGGTCGCGCGTGCCACGGACGACGAGATTCAGCGCGCCCAGGGTCCCGGCCGCGGAGCTCGATCGGCGAAGCTGGTTGACCTTCGCGAAGTCGTCGGGATCCATCAGCGGGGGGCCGCCACCGGCGGCGCCGCCGGGGGGTCCCCCGCCGCTGAACGTCTTCCATTGATTCAACGCGTCGTAGGGCTCCGCGCCATTCCGGGACTGCCCGTTCCAGCGAAGGCCGTCGATGACCGCGTGCAGCACACGATGGTCAGTCGTGAACGGCTGGAGACCACCGCCGGCGCCGCCCGTGCGCACGACGGCCACGAGGTCCGCCGGCCGCAGCTCGCGGTCCACGAACGCGTGCAGCGCTCGCTGCATTCCCTGGAAGCTCTCGAACGACAGCCCGAGATCGTCCACGACTACGGCCAGCGTGCGCTGAATCTCGTCCGGACGAACAGGCGCGGGCGTCTCGGCAGCGGGGAACAGCGGCCCATCGTGACGCGGCGCAGTCCCGGCCGGGACCGCTGCCGTGGCCGCGATCGCTGGTGCACCGCTGGCCACCGGCATGTACTGAGCGAACGTGACGCGCTGGAGCCTACCGTCCTGGCGCACCTCGAAGTCGTTGGCAGTCAAGTTCGGAACCGTGCGGCCGTCGCGATCGGTCACGACCGCGTCGATCCGGACTGCATCCACCCCCACTCTGAAGCGCGCGGCGTCCTGGGTCGCTTGCGGCGGCGCGCTGCCCGACTGCCCCGCGCGGATGACGCCGGTTGATGACAGTAGTCCTGACGCGAGGACCAGCGATCCGGCGGCAAGTCGAGTGGAATTCATGGATTCCCCACAAGAATCGAAGTGACCTGATGGCAAGGGTGCAGCGGCGAGTCGCGAGGAGTGGCTGGGATACCGCGGGTTGCAACGCGCGTGCCCGGTTCCCATCGGCGAGGCTCTTATCGCCTGCGGCTGATGTCGAGCGGCGCGCTGGTCCCCACGGACGGGGACCCTGATGGGTCAGGGTCTCTTTCCAGCCTGGAGCGGAAAGTCCGCGGTGATGGCGTCCTTCTCCACCCACACCGGTCCGCTCCGAACTGCCGCGCACTCTCGGGGCGGCGCCCAGCGCCACTGCACGTCCAGCAGTGCGACCTGCGCCATCGCGCCGCTCGTCGCGACCACGTTCACGGGGGTTCCCGGGGGCACTTCGTCACCCGCCTGGCAGGCTTCGCGTGCCTTCGCCGCATCGAGGTACACGGCTGTTCCGCCCCTCGCGATCACCGGCCGGTAGAACGCGTCGTCAGCAAGATCGGCAAAGAATGCCTCCAGGTGCTGCGCCGCAAGCTCGCGGCCGCGCGGGTCCAGATTCCCCTCGCGTATGACGTCTTCGGCCGCGGCCCGGCGCGACAGGAAGTACCGGCGCATGTCGTCCAGTTCCGCGCGCCGGAAGAGGGCACGCGTCCGCTGGACCTGGCTGAGAACCTCGATCTCGACGGACGAGCGCGAAGGCACGAATCCGTCGTAGTACACCTTCCCGAACCAGCTGTGGCGTCCAACGACCATCCCCGCAAGATCGAAATCGGCGATGACCGGCAGTACCTCGCCGTCGGGGCGCTTGAATGCGGAGATGTTCCAGAGCGGCTGCTTCGCGTCGCACCGATAGGTGTCGTCCTGATCCAGGCGGAGGCACCAGTCGAAATTCCCGATCATCGCCTCGGCGAACGCCAGCCGAGCCGTATCGGCGGTCGTGAGCATTTCGCGCGCCGTCGTGAACTGGTCCATCGATATCTCGCCAGTGGCTCCGACGCGCCGTTTGGCGTCGTCGTCGTCCTCGAGCAGCATGGCGTTGCGGATGACGGTGCGCGGCTCCGCGCCGGTGTTGTCCACATACGTGATGCGCGCCTGACGCGTTTTCAACGTGGGGACACCCATCGCGTCCAGCACCCGATAGACCGACGCTTCCCGCAGCGGGGACTCCTCGTTCGCGAGCCGGCCGAACTCGGCCGTCAGCTCCTCACCAGGTGTGTCACCGCAGTGCGTGCCGATTCGGAGTCCGCCGAGGCCCGAGAAAATCGAGGTGTCCAGCGACGGATCTTTCCTGAACGCCACCTTCAGTTTCGGGAAGGGGCATTCGCTTTGGCGCCGGCTCGTGTGGCCTCTCACCGACACTTCCCCACCGCTCACGACCACATCCGATCCGGTCGCCGGATCCCGGTACGACAGCGTCCCTCCGCCCGCGAACTTCTCGTCGTCCGCCCCCCGATCGAACACCTCCTGCAGTGGGGCCTTGAGTGTGAGCTCCAGCGGGGTTGCATCCGAAAAGAGCGAGGGCTTCCCGACCGCGACGATGGCCAGCGTGAGGATGAGCAAGGGCCTGAGGAGGTTCATCCCCTGATCTCATGCCAGCCGGCTGCCAAACGGAACCTGAGGCACAGGGGCGTGGCTTGACGACCGTAGCTTCGGCCTTCAGGCGGAAGACCGGCGTCCGTCGCGTAGCACGGCGAAGTGCAAGGCCGACGCGTGCGCTATTCGTAATGCAGCGCCTTGACGGGGTCCAGGCGGGCGGCGCGGGCGGCGGGATAGAGGCCGAACACGAGCCCGATGGTGACAGATACGACAAAGGCCAGAACGATGGACGTCGTCGTCACGATCGTGGACCACCCGGCCAGGTATCCGATCAACCGCGACAGGGCGACGCCGACCAGGACGCCGAGGACGCCGCCTGCGAGAGAGATGATCGTGGTCTCGATGAGGAACTGACGGATGACGTCGCGGCGCTTCGCGCCGATCGCCCGGCGGATGCCGATTTCCCGAGTGCGCGCCATGACGCTCGCCAGCATGATGTTCATGATACCGATGCCGCCCACCAGCAGCGAGTTGGAGGCGATCGCCACCATCACCATCTCGAACACTCGCTGGGTTCTCCGCTGCTCGGCAAGCAGCTCGGCCGGCGAGACGATCGTGAAGTCCCCGGCGTTTCGATGCGAGACGGTCAGCAGCCCACGAAGCAGCGCCGCCGCCGATGTGACGTCGGCGGCCGGCTGCATCTGGAGGTAGATCCCGTCGATCTCGTCCTTCTCCTGGGACTGGCCGTCTTCGAGTCGGAAAATCGCCGAGTAGAGCGGCACGTAGATGAGGTTGTTGCGGTCCTGCGCGGGCAGGCCGGCCACGTCGGCCTGAACCGTGAGCTGCGGACCCGCGACACCAATCACCTGAAACCACTGTTCGTTGACCTTCACGTAGCGGCCGATGGGATCCTCGGCGCCGAACAGGGACGCCGCGGCGCCTTCTCCGAGGACGCTGACGGGCGCCGCGCCGGCAGTCTCCCGCTCGTCGAAGAACCGGCCGGAGACTGTCGCCAGGTTCGCGATCGTGACGTACGAGGGGCTGACCCCGTACACCGTCGGCGGATCGCCCTGCGGTCGCGGCAGCAGCTTGGACGGCGTGAAGCGCTTGCGCGCGCTGGCCGCGGTAATCCCCTCGACGTTCGCCCGGATGACGCGGTAATCCTTGAAATTCAACCCCGCGGACAGCTTGCGGATCTTCTGCAGCGTCTGCGAGTCTGGCGACTCGCGCGCCTCGACGATGAGATTCCGGACACCGAGCTGTTCGATGAAGGCCATCACTTCCTGCTGCGCGCCGGCGCCGATCGACAGCATCGCCACGACCGCCGCCACGCCGAAGATCATGCCAAGCATCGTGAGCAGGGACCGCAGCTTGTGCGCACGGAGGTTCTCCAGCCCCATCCGCAGGTCCGGGAGGAAGTCCGTATTGGCCGGGGAGACGAGCCGCGCGGCGCTCATCGGGCCCCACCCGCGGACGGCACGGCAGGGGCCGCGGCCGCTGTCGGTGCTCGACCGCGTGCGTTCGGATCGACCAACGCGATCTCGGTGCCTTCCGCCACGTTCGTCAGTGCCACGCGGCTTTCGGTGCGCTGCGCCACCTTCACCTCGCGCTCTTCGAAACGGTCGCCGCTCCTGACGAAGATGTAGCTCTTGCCGTTCTTGTCGAAGACCGCCTGCCGGGGGACATGAAGCGCGCCTGCCATTTCCCTGCCCTCGAGCGTCACGCGAGTCGAGACTCCAGCCTTGAGCCGCGGGTCGGGCCGGTCGAACTGCAGCGTCACGTCGAAGAGCCGTGTGACGCCGGCCGACTCCCAGAAATCTCCGCGGCTGGCGAGTCCGGCGAGCTGTCCGATACGCGCCGTGAAGGTCTCGCCGGGCAGTGCGTCGACTTCCACGACGGCCGGCTGCCCTGCCACCAGGTTGGGTCGGTCGCTTTCGTCGACCTTGGCTCGCACCTCCATGAGCCCCGACTCGATCACGTCCACGACCGGCCGTCCGGGCGATATCTGGTCGCCCGCGCGGTACTCCGGCAGGACCATCCCCCAGAAGATCATGCCTCCGGCGGCGTCACGGTTTTCCTTGAGCGAGACGACGCCGTCGAACGGCGCCCGAATGACGAGGCTGTCGATCACCTGCTGCGCCCGCTGCATCGCCAGCTGCGCTTTCGTGCGCTTCTCGCGGACCACCGCGAGCGACGCGTCGTTCGTCGCCACGCGCGACTGGACGTCCTCCTGCAGCTGCGCGAGGCGGCGGCGCGCCTCCTCGAACGAGAGCACGTTCTTCTGTGCGTCGAGCGCCCCGATGAACTCGTTGCCGGATGCGTCCAGCTCCGCGCGGCGGACGTCGAACCGCGCGGTCAGCAGCGCCACCTGGTCCTGGGCCTCCTGGACCGCGGCGTCCGCCTTCATCTTCACGATCCCCTGTTCCGCCTCGGCAAGTTCCGATTTCGCCTGCTCGAGCGCGTACTGCTGGTCGGCGGGATCGAACTCGACGACCGGGTCGCCAGACCTGACCGTCATGCCGGTCTGGGCCAGGGTGACGATGCGGAGCATGCCGCCGACGGGCGGCGTGACGAGCGTGACCGTCCGACCGGCGCGCAGCTCGCCGACCGCGTGCACGGTGAGCTTCAGCGGCCCGCGGGTCACGGCCGTCGTCGGCACCGTGCTGCGCCGGGTCGGCAGCGTGGGCACCGCCACTGCGGCAGCCCCGGCGGCGGCCGCGATGCCGATCGCGATCGCGGGCAGCGCGAGGCTCCGCCTCATTCCACCCTCCTCGTCATGTCTGGCGAGGGGCGGCGCGTCGCAACGCGATCGCCGGGGGCCACCCCGCGATCCACAATCGCCTGCTCCCGGCCGCGCTTGCGGATCGTCACCGGCGTCTCCACGAACTTCGAGCCATCGAGGCGGTAGACGATCGGGGCGCCGTCGCGCTGGAACACCGCGTCAACGGGCACGAGCAGCACATCAGGCACGCGCTCGGTTGCGATGCGCGCGACGGCGGTCATGCCGGGGCGCATCCCCGCGTCCACGTCGACGAACGCGAGATTGAGGTCGAAGTTCTTGGACGGCGGCCAGCCTGAGCTGAAATCGATGCGCGCGAGGACTGAAATGCTGTCGAGCCGCGCCTGGAACTCCTTGCCGGGAAGCGCCTCGATCCGCACCGTCGCATCCTGACGCGCCTGGAGGCGGCCGCGATCCGTTTCGTCGAGCCGCGCCTCGAGGTGCACGGACGACAAGTCCGGCAGCTCCAGGATCGACGCGCCCGGCCATGCTCGATCGCCTGGCTGGAAGTCCTGCTGCCCGCCGAACATCCCGCCTGACCTGAAGTTCGGCAGGATGTTCACCATGCCGGCCGCCGGCGCCCTGAGCTGGAGATTCCGAAGACCCTGCTCGGCGCGCTTGAGGTCGAAGAGCGCCTTGTCCCTCTTGTGGCGCTTCGCCGCCACGTCCGCGACCGCCGATGTCTGGTCGGACCTCACCTTCTCCTGCAGCTCGTGCTCGCGCTGCTGCGCGTCCACCACCGCGAGCTTCGCCTGCTCGTTGTCGAGGCGCGACACGGTATCTCCCTTGCCGACGTCCAGCTTCGCCCGCTGGATGTCGTACCCGGCCTTCATCACCGCCGTCTGGTTCTGTTCGTGGCCGATCCGCGTCTGCGCCTCGGCCTGCTCGATCTCGGCGTCCGCCTGCTTCAACTCGGACTGCTTCTCCTGGATCGTCCGCTGCAGTGTCGACGGGTCGAATTCGACGACGATGTCGCCGGGCTTGACCATGGAGCCGCTCGTCGCGAGCTTGAGGATCTGCAGTTCGCCAGACTGCATCGGCGAGGAGAGCACGATCGACTTGAGCGGGCGGATTTCCCCCCTGATCTCCAGGGTGTCGACGAACACGCCCTTCGACACCACCGATGTCGGCAGGTCGGGAGGCCCGCCGGCGCGTCCCGCCGCAACGGCCCCCGCGGCCACGAGGCCGATGATCAGGATTGCCGCCGCTAGATTTCGCGGGCGACCGACAACCCGCGCGGCCCACCGCATCATCGGGCGCGTCCCGCCGCGGACCGCTCGTTCCGCGCAACCACCGCGCCGTCGTCGAGACCGGACGCGATCATCGCCTCGTGCGCATTGAGCGCGGCGACGGTGACGCGGCGGTCTTCGAACCCCCCGCCCCGCTGCGCGCGCACGAACGTGCGATCGCCGTCGGTGCGGAGCGCATCGCGCGGCACGACGATCGCCCGCGGGGATCGCGCGAGCGTCACGTCCAGGGACGCCGACAGGTCGGGCATCAGGTTCGGGTGCGCGCCGTTCACGTCGATCAGTGTCACGAAGGTGCGCACGTTCTGCGACATCGTGGACGTCACCCCGAGCGGGGAGATCTGCGCGACGCGACCGTCGAAGGACAGCGCCGGATAGGCATCGAGGCCGATGCGGACGGCCTGGCCGACCCGCAGCTCGTTGACGTCCGCCTGGTTGACCCGCGCGCGCACGCGCATGGCGCTCGGATCGACGATGTCCACGACCGGCACGCCGGCGCGCACCTCCTCGCCTTCCTGGACGTCCGCCATGTTGTTGCCCTTCCAGATCGTCTTCACCACGACCATGCCGCCGATCGGCGCGTGGATGGACATGCGGTCGGCGTTGCCGGCGGCTTGCCGCTCAGCCTGCGCGGCGCGGTCCCGCCGAATCTTCAGGATGCGCAGGTCCGCCTCGGCCGCGCGCCGCTTGAGGTCGTAGGTGGCCTTCAGCTGCTCGAGCGTCGCGCGGGCCTGTTCGAGCGCCAGCGCATTCTTTTCCGAGTTGATCTTGGGCAGCATCTCGTTCTTGACCATCTCGAGCTGCGCGCGGCCGATACCGCTTTCGCCGAGCGTGATCTCGCTGTCGTCGTGCGCGCGGGCCGCACGCTCCTGCGCCTCGCGCTTGGCGATCTGCTGCTCGAGATCCTGCAGCTCGGCGCGCTTGTCGAGTGCATTCTTGATTTGATCCTGCCGGTCGAACTCCACGATGAGGTCACCCGCGGTGACGGTGCTCCCGGGTGCCACGAGCCTCGTGATGATGAGCGAGCTGCCGCCGGGACCGGCAAGCCGGGGGGCGGCGATCGTCGTGAATCGCACGGCTTCGACCGTGCCGGTCAGCCGGACCCCGCGCACGAAATCGCGGCGTGCGACGGTATAGGTGGCCTGATGCCCCTCGCCCGCCCACCTCGCGCTGCGCGCCGGCTGGCGGCCGTAGACGAACACGGCAATTCCGACAACGGCAATCGTCGTCGCGAGCACCGCAGACTGGCGCCCCAGGGCGTACCCTGGAATCATGCAACCTCCGGCTATCAGACGGCCAGCTGGGCGGGACGGTTGGCGAAGACCTGGGTTTTCACCACCAGGCAGCGCTGGACCTGAGAGGCGACGGGCAGCCCCCCAGCGCCCCAGCGCGCGCGGATGAGCCACGCGGCCGGTCGAATCCGGCCGCGGGCGCTACCGCTTGCGCGACCCCGCAATCATCAGGGCAACCCCCCCGGCAAGCGCCAGGCCGCCGAGCAGCGGCGGCAGCGGAATGGTTTTCTGGCGCTCGGCGCTCGCCTGGAACGGACCGATGTCGAGCACCTTTTCCCGCTTGGTGTACGTGATACCGCCAATCGCCAGGCAGATGACGCCGATGACGATCAAAATCACACCCATGATTCGCATGTGTCCTCCAGCAGGTCCGGCCGCCCTAGCTTATATCGCTCGGTGAAACCGCCGGTGCTCTATTCGGAGTCCGCCCCGGGGGCTCCGGCACGACGTGGCGGGTTGACGAGGCGGCCCCTGCTGCGGTATCTGTGGTACGTGGCATCTGCGGCCCCCGGCGCCCGGCGTGCGTGTTGTCGGCCCATTCTCGGCCTGGTGCTACCCCTGCGGGCGTCCCTGATCATCCCCTGACCTCGCAATCGTCCACCAGCGCTGAGACACAGGCCCGGGCATCCCCCGGGCCGTTTTATTTGAGGGGAGTTCGTCATCGACGCATCTCACACGGGTTCGGCTCCGGCGGCGCTCATCGGGCGCACACCCTTGGTCCGCCTGCGCGGGGTCGAGCCGCGGCCGGGCATCGAGATTTACGCGAAGCTCGAGTCGCAGAATCCCGGCGGATCGGTCAAGGATCGGGCGGCTCTGGCGATGATCCTCGATGGCGAACAGCGGGGTCGCCTGCACCGCGGGCGCGTCCTGATCGACGCGACATCGGGCAACACGGGCATCTCCTACGCGATGCTCGGGGCCGCTCGGGGTTATCGGGTCGTGCTCTGCGTGCCGGCCAACGTGACCGAGGAGCGCAAGCGTCTGCTCCATGCCTACGGCGCGGAGCTCATCATCACGGATCCCATGGAAGGCAGCGACGGCGCCATCCGTGAGGTCCGGCGGCGGTACGAGCTCGATCCCGACCGCTACTTCTATCCCGACCAGTACAGCAACCCCGCGAACTGGCGGGCGCACTACGACACGACGGCCGTGGAAATCATCGAGCAGACCGGGGGCCGCGTGACGCATTTCGTCGCCGGCCTCGGCACGGGCGGGACGTTCATCGGCACGAGCCGTCGGCTCCGGGAATGGCGGCCCTCGGTGCAGCTCGTGTCGGTCCAGCCAGAATCCGCGCTGCATGGGCTCGAGGGCCTCAAGCACATGGCGTCCTCCATCGTCCCGCCGATTTACGATCCCGGGGTCGCCGACCGGGACGAACGCGTCTCAACAGAAGACGCCTACCGGCTGGTGCGGCGGCTGGCGCGCCGGGAGGGGCTGCTGGTCGGCCCCTCGGCCGGTGCGTCGCTGGCCGCGTGCCTGCGCGTCGCCGAGGATCTGGATCAGGCCGTCATCGTGACAATTTTTCCGGACCGAGGCGATCGATACCTGTCAGAAGCATTCTGGAATGGAGGAAGCGACGTGGACTCGACAGTGACAACGTTGGACGACGAGACCGGCGCCGAGGAACAGTTCGCGGTGCCGGACGCCGTGCTTGCCGCGATCCGGAGCCATGGAGCCCGGGCCTTCCCGGACGAATGCTGCGGGGCGCTGATTGGCGACGATCCCGGCCACGTGGTCGAGGCGCTTCCGCTCTCGAATACGACCTCCGGCGAACGGCGCCGGCGGTTCCTCATCGGTCCGGACGAATACCGCGCGGCCGAGAAGCGCGCGACCGAGACCGGCAGGTCGCTCATCGGCTTCTACCACTCGCACCCGAACCATCCCGCCGTGCCGTCAGCATTCGACCTGGCGCACGCCTGGCCGAATCTGCGGTACGTGATCGTGTCGGTCATGGGCGGACGCCCGGAAGCGGTGCGCACCTGGCGCCTGCGCAGCGATCGCTCGGGGTTCGAGGAAGACGCGCTGGTGAGCCCGGCCGCCGAACACCAGCCCTCGTAAGCCCCACCTCTGACGGCGGGACGTCCCGAAACGAGGTGAGGGGCGTCAGCCAGTCACCCCTGTCGAGATTGGGCCGCCGGTCGAAGCCGGCCCACGGTCGCGGCCGAGAGCCTGGCGAGCCAGGCTTTCCCCCGCTCGCTCACGACCGCCTGTTCGAGCGCGTCCAACTTGACGTAGGCGACGGGCACGAGGAGCAGCGTCAGGAACAGGCAGAGGGACTGTCCGCCGATGATCGTAACGGCAATCGCCGCGCGCCCGGTCCCGCCGATGCCGATGCCGAGCGAGGTCGGAACGAGCCCCGCGATGATGGCCGTGGTCGTCATCAGGATGGGACGCAGGCGCGTGCGGCACGCCTCCACGATGGCCTCCCGCAACGGCAGCCCGCGCGCGCGCAGGACGTTCGCATAGTCGACCTGCAGGATCGAGTTCTTCTTCACGATGCCGAGGAGCAGCAGCATCCCGAGCGCGCTCCAGAGGTTGAGCGTCCGGCCCGTCACCCAGAGCGTGAACAGCGCGAAGGGGACCGCAATCGGCAGGACGAGCATGATGACGACCGGCTGCAGAAAGCTCTCGAACTGCGACGCGAGCACCATGTAGACGAAGATCATCGCCAGCCCGATGGCCATGACCATGTTCGTCGTGGTCTCGTCCAGGATTTTCGACTGGCCCTGGAGCTTGAACGACATCGTCGGCGGCATGTTGAGGCCGGCGAGCATCCTACGGACGTCGTTCGACGCTTCGTCGAGCGCGTGCCCGGGCGCCACGTCCGCGATCAGGTTGACCGTGAACTGCCGATCCGACCGCTGTAGCGTGGTTGGGCCGAGGCCTCGATCGAGTCGGGCGATATTGTCGATGCGCACCGGGCCGGTCGCCGACGGCACCGTCAACCGGCCGATCTGCGCGATGTCGCCGCGCTGCGTGTCGAGCACGCGAATCTTGACCGGGTACTGCTCCTGCCCTTCCTTG
>JANMCN010000072.1:0-4329 GCA_031361295.1 Acidobacteriota bacterium
CGCCTCGTCGGCATCGCCTGCCGTCGGCGGCGATTACGGCGTACGCGGGCCCAGTCGATCGTGAGCGCGCGCACACGGCCGGCTTCGATCGACACGTCGCAAAGCCGAACGACGCGACAGCCGTCCTCGAGGCGGTGCGATCCATGTGCGAGGGCCGCCGATGACCCCGTGTGCGACCACGTCTCGGGAATCGTGACTCAGCGTTACCAACCTGGCCGCGGATTCGGCGGCACTCTTGAGCCAACGACCGACGAGCAACTCAAGCAAGAGCTGGTGACGGCAGGAGAGAAGCGAGGGCGTGACGAACGAATTGTCGATTGGAGTCTGTCAGACGTGCTACGCTCGAACACTTTCCTGAACTACCGCCCGCATCGCCCTTGACGGGGCACACCCAGGCTGAGCGATACATCATCAAAGTTCGATTGTGGAGGCGTGGACCTCTCCGGTCGCCGTTCCCGGGAGAGTCCTCATCTCTCTCACGGTCAGCGACGAATTGCTGAAGACCCCTCCGGCTCGCTCACTCACTCACTCACGCTCGTCGTTGCTGGCAGTGACGGCACGAACGCCGTTCTGTGCTGGCCAAAAGGACCCCGTATGAAAAAGAGTGTGTCGAAGTTTCCATTGTTCGTGTTCTCAGGTGCATTGCTGTTGGGCGCGGCTCCCGTCCTGGCGCAAGGCACGGTTGTGTACGACAGCATTCCCTCGCCGACGCCGCCGAACGTCCCGAGCCAGGGCTTCCAGTGCTGCGCAACGGCGGAAATCGGTGACGAAGTCCGACTGGAGGCCGATACGCCGCGTCGGACGGGCTTTACGACCGTGCTGATGAGCAGTTGGTCGCTCCACTCGAGCTACCTGACCATGCCGACCGCCGGATACACGCATCCCATCACGCTGAACATCTACGTCGATGCGGCCTCCGCGCTGGCGCATACGCCGGTGAAGACTGTCACCCAGAGCTTCGTCATTCCCTGGCGGCCGGAGGCTGACCCGACGTGCCCTGGCGCGACCGCGTGGCGTGCCGCTGATACGAATTGCTACAACGGCTTCGCGTTCACGATCGCGTTCGACTTACGCGCACTGAACTACGATTTGCCGGAACAGTTCATCTACGGCATCGCCTATAACACCAACACCTGGGGATACGCGCCGATCGGAGCTCCTGGCCCGTACGAATCGCTGAACGTGGGGCTCAACAGCACGCCTCCGGTCGCGGTCGGCACTGACGTGTACCCGGACGGCGTTTACATCAATTATCAACACGCCGCCTTTTACACTGATGGCGGCGTTGGTGGAGTGGGTACCTTCCGACTCGACACCGGGTGGGCGCCGTATACTCCGGCAGTCCAGTTCACGACGTTCGCTCTTCCCACCACCATCGCGAGTTGCAAGAATGGTGCGTGGCAGAATCTGGTGCGAAACGACTTCACGTCCTTCAAGAACCAGGGAGCGTGCGTGAGCTACGTCCAGACCGGCAAGTAAGCCCGTTCCAAGTTTCGAGCACCAGCCCGGCCGGCCAGTCACTCACAACCGGCAGTTCCACGCGGGGAGCTGCCGGTACTTTCTCATACCTGGAATTCCTATCTCACGTTGTCGGTCGGCCGTCACCGGGCCGCTGAGTTGCTCTGTCAGGACCGCGGCCAATCTGCCAGTCCAGAGATGTCGTGTGCCGGGGTTTCCTCGATGCTCTTCTCGTATCCCATCGCGTCACGCGCCGAGCTGGCAGGCTCTGCTCGGGCATGCCGATGACTTCGGCGCTGATGACGAAGCCGGGTACGCAGTGTCGTAGACTGGGCCATGCAGACACGCCAGGGCGTCGTAACGCCGCCCGAAATGGCTGATGCGGTGAGCCAATCGGCTGACGGCTCCCCTCAGCCCCGCCGTCCATTCGGACTGTGGGTCCTGACGCTCGCCCTGCTTGGCAGTCCGGTGATTCACGCCGGCGCGCTGCTGCTCCGCACCCGATGGCTCAATTTCGGCAGTGTCAGGCTGTGGGACGGACTCGTGTATTTTCTCATCGCGCCCATCGTCGGCATGCTGATGCTGAGGCGGCACGAGCGCGCCCGGTTCTCGGCCTACGTGTTCCTGTCGTGCGAAGTCCTGCGAGCGATCCGGATCGACTCGCCCGTTCTCGGTCTGCTCGCCGTCGGCTTCCTGGTCTACCTGCAGCTGCCGGCATCGCGCAGGTTTCACCCGTTGGTCGATCCGTGGCGCGTGATCGCTCGACTGCGATTGCGCCGTAACGGCCGAGCCGGTGCGGGATAGGAACGCGGCTGCACGATGTTGCCCTGGTCTGTTCCACAAGGTGAGTGGTTGATCCATGGCTGCGCGGCTTGGAGCCACGAGGGCCATGAGCCCCGAGGCGAGTCACACGGCTCGTCCGATCGCCTGGCGATGAGGCCGAGGGTGTCTATTGGGATTTGTCCATGCCGCCGCGGGTAGCTGCAGACGCGATGCGCCGCATGGCCGCTCAGGCGACCGTGAACACCAGGGCGGCACAGCTCGTGCGGCCGGTGCGGCGGTAGCTGTGGGGCACCGACGCGTCGAAGTACATCGCATCGCCACTCTCGAGCATGTGCTCGGTAGCCTCGACCGTGACGCCCAGCTCACCCGACAGCACGTAAATCACCTCGACGCCGAGGTGCTCGTGCGGGCGCGCCTGGCCCTCCGCGACCGGATGGAAGGTCGCGAGGTAGGCCTCGCACTTCGGCTCGGCCACGGGAAACGTCAGGCTTTCAAAGTGAAACGCGGGTTCGCGCCGGCCGGGCATCCCGGGAAACCGCTGCCGCGCCGCCCGCCGTACGATGGCGAGCGCGCGGTGCTTGCGGTGATCGGCGAAGAAGTAGTCGAGGTCTACGCTGAACACCATCGCGATCCGCAGTAGTGTCTGCAGCGTCGGAAACATCTTGCCGCGCTCCAGTTTCGACAGGAGCGCCGGCGACAGCCCCGTGTGCCGCCCAAGGTCGACCAGCCCGAGCTTCTTCTTGAGCCGCAGCGCTCTGAGCTTGCCGCCTATCTCGTAGCGGCGGAGTTCGTCGGTCAGCATCGTCTGAGCCACTGTCCAGACATTTTACTACAACGAAAACAATTTGCTCTGACTGGTTAGACTGGCGCGGCGTCAGGACCGCGGGCCCTATCGCCAGGCGCACGCCAGGCGACGTGTTTTGAGCGAGGAGCAAACAAATGCTGCATTTTGTCTTCAGGCTCACACGACTTTGAGCCTTTGGCGGATTTGACTGTGCGGCAAGTTATTTTCCCAATATGCTCAATCCATTGAATGTCGCATGCGGTGATTCCCGCAGGCGTAACAAAGGAGAGCAGAGTATGAAGTTTCTCGCGAAGACCCTGTGGGTGGGTTCGGTGATGGCCCTGGTGGCCGCGTCCTCGTTCGGGGCATCTGTCAAGGCCGCGCCCGCCACGAAGGACATCGTCGACACGGCCGTCGCGGCCGGATCGTTCAAGACCCTGGCGGCGGCGCTGCAGGCGGCCGGGCTCGTGGAGACCTTGAAGGGCAAAGGCCCGTTCACGGTGTTCGCGCCGACCGATGCGGCGTTCGCGAAGCTGCCGGCCGGCACGCTCGACGACCTGCTCAAGCCAGAGAACAAGGCGAAGCTGACGGCCATCCTCACCTACCACGTCGTGCCGGGACGGGTGATGGCGGCCCAGGCCGCCAAGCTCACGTCGGCGAAGACGGTGAACGGCGCCTCGCTGACGATTCACGCGACGGGCGGCAACGTGATGGTGGACAACGCCACCGTCACCACCGCCGACATCGCGTGCAGCAACGGCGTCATTCACGTCATCGACACCGTCGTCCTGCCGAAGTAGGGCGATTCGGCGACACAACAACGCAGCAACCAGGAGAGTGTGAAATGTCGAATATTGTAGAAACCGCAACGCACGCAGGATCGTTCAAGACGCTGGTGGCTGCTGTCCAGGCGGCGGGGCTGGGAGACACGCTGTCCGGCCCGGGACCGTTCACCGTATTCGCGCCGACCGATGAGGCGTTTGCCGCGCTGCCGGCCGGCACGGTTCAGGGACTGCTCAATGACATCCCGACGCTGACCAAGATCCTCACGTTCCACGTCGTTCCCGGCAAGCTCATGGCGTCCGACGTGGTCAAGCTGACCTCGGCGAAGACCGTCCAGGGGCAGAACGTGACGATCGCCTCCAACAACGGCGTGACGATCAACGGTGCGAAAGTGACGACGCCGAATGTGGAGGCGGACAACGGCGTCATTCACGTCATCGACCGGGTCATCCTGCCGCAGTAGTCGGCGGCCTGGAAGACGCGCCACCGACGCGATTCGACCAACCGTGCACCCGGAGGAG
>JANMCN010000093.1:0-49267 GCA_031361295.1 Acidobacteriota bacterium
GCCGTTTCAACTCCGCTTCGAGCGTCTGCAGGTCGCGCTGAACCTCTGATTGCTCGGCCATTGGGGTCGTGAGTCCGGTTCAGCGTCCCGCTACCGGATGAGGAACCAGAACAACGGGAGCCACAGCTCGCGCGCGTATGGGACGGGCCGATCGTCGATCAGCACGTCGCACGCGTCGAGCCGCCCGACGATGTCGAACAGGTCGCGAAGCGAAAGCGCCGCGTCCGGATAGAACCGCGCACGGTGCCGCAGAGTCTCGCCGGTGCCCGTCTCGCGATATTCCGCGGCACGACGGGCCATCTCCACGGCGCGCGGGTAATCCGGTCCGTCGAACCGCGGGAAATCGAGCGTGACCGAGAACGGCAGCCGCGGGGTGCCGAACAGCGCCTCAGAAAGCTCGGGGTTGAGCGCGGCGAGTTCTTCGTCCGTCGGCTGCTCCGGCAGATCGACATACGGCCAGAAGCGTTCGACCGGCTTGTAGGCCGGCACGGCGACCGCGGGCGACGTATTGTGCGGGTCGTCACCGCTCGCGGCGCGCGCCTGGGAATCCACGGGTTTCATCAGGAAACCGCGATAATATCACGTGCAATGTGGCGGGGACCCGGCCGCCGCCACGTCCGACGTCCAGCGTGCAACGGGATCTCAGCGGGTCGCGCCGATGCGCAGTGAGACGTCGCACGCGAGGCGGTGAGCCCGCCGCATATGGCACAGAGCGCGTAGACCGCAGTGCGATCAATCCCCTCCATCGAACAGCTTCGTCAGCGCCCGGCGATGGCCCTCCTCGAGACCCGGTACGGACGGGCGGCCCTCGTCGGTGCGCTTCGCGCCGAAGCGGCCCTGCTGCGTTCCGGCGGACACGACGGCAGCACGGCAGATCACGTGATTGGCACCATCGAGGCGGCCGTCATGGCGCGCCTTGCGCGTGATGCGCGGCCGTCCCTCCGACGTCTCATCAATGCGACAGGGGTCATCCTGCACACGAACCTGGGCCGCGCGCCGCTCGGGCCCAACGCCGCCATGCGGGTCGCTGCGCTCGCCGCTGGGTACAGCAACCTCGAATACGACCTCGTTGAGGGGACCCGCGGGCGTCGCGATATCCACGCGGAACGGTCCTTGTGCAGCCTGACAGGTGCCGCGGCCGCGGTCGTCGTCAACAACAATGCCGCCGCAACGCTCATCGTGCTGACGGCCCTTGCGGCCGGGCGCGAGGTCATCATTTCCAGGGGAGAGCTCGTCGAGATCGGCGGGGGATTCCGGGTGCCCGACGTGCTCGCGCAGTCGGGCGCCGTCCTTCGCGAGGTCGGCACGACCAATCGAACCCGAGCCGCCGACTATGCGGCCGCGATCAGCGATCGCACGGCGCTCATCCTCCGGGTCCACCCGTCAAATTTTCGCATGGAGGGGTTCACGGAGCGCCCCAGCCTCGGAGATCTGGTGGCGATCGGACGTCGCTTCGCCATCCCGGTTGTGGAGGACATCGGCTCTGGATACCTCGGCTATCCCGGCGCCGACGGTCCAGCCCTGCGCGACGAGCCGGTCGTGTCGAGCAGCATTGCTGCGGGCGCGGACGCCGTCATGTTCAGCGGTGACAAACTGCTCGGTGGGCCCCAGGCCGGCATCATTGTCGGGACCGACAACGTCGTCTCGCGGGTTCGCACGCACGCGCTGATGCGCGCCGTGCGCGTGGACAAGCTGACTTACGCCGCCCTGGAAGCGACGCTCGAGGAGTTCAGCGCCGGGCGCGCCCACCTGACAGTCCCGGTCGTGCGGATGCTCGCGCTGACGATCGAGCAGATCGGCCGGCGCGCGGAAGCGCTGGCGTCCGTTCTGTCAGCGCGCGGTCTCGCGGCGAGCCTCGTCGACGGTGAATCCACGATCGGCGGCGGCAGTGCTCCCGGCGCCGCCCTTCCCACACGGCTCGTGGCAGTCTCACACCCCGCCGTGAGTGCGGCAGGACTCGAAGCCCGGATCCGGTCGCAGGCAATCCCCATCATCGCTCGCATCGTGAATGGACGCGTCACGGTGGACCTGCGCACGGTCGATCCCGCGGATGATGCGCTCGTCGCCGCGGCGTTCGAGAAGGCGCGCAGCGACGCAGCGGCCGAGTGAGTCACAGGCGGGTTCCGGGTTCCAGGGTCCAAACCCGAATCCAGAATCCCGGCGGAAGCCTACTGTTCCAGCTGCACAACCGAAAATGACTGCGGCGGGCCGATGGGAGTCACCGTGTCGCCCACGAGAGTCCCGAGTGTCGCCCGGTAGCGTCCTGGCACCACGAGTGGGACTGGCGTCAGGCCACGGCCGCCCGCCAGCGGTGTCGCCGGGGTGGCGGCGACGGAACCGGGAGCCGCAGGACCACTGGCGACTGGATCCACGCGCAGATTCCAGGTCGCGCGTCGAAGTCCGACGGAGCGGTCCACGTCGAGCCGACGGATCTGCCGGCCGTTGTCGTCCGTGATCGTCAGTACCAGCATCGCCGCCGCTGGCAGGGGCGCCGCGACGTTGTAGGTGAACACGGCGCCGAACGGTGGATTCGGGGCAGTCCAGTTGCCGCCCATCGCGCCCAGCCCCGCCGAGCCCGGGGGGGCCAGGCCGGTCAACGAAAAGAGGTACGCATCCCGCAACGGGAACAGGCGCGTCTCGTCCGCCAGGCTCCGGGGGGTCATCTCGCGCAAGGGGCTGTAATCGTCCAGCACGAACAGTCCGCGGCCGAACGTGCCGAGCACGAGGTCGCTCTCCCGCTTCTGAACGGCCAGGTCCCTCACCTGAATCGTCGGCAGTCCCCCTTTGATCTGGAGCCAGCTCGCTCCGCGATCCATGCTGACGAAGAGGCCGAACTCCGTCCCGGCGAACAGCAGGTTCCCGTTGACATGATCCTGCACCACGGACCAGACATCGTGCCGGTCGGGCAGGTTTCCGCTGATGTTCGTCCACGTCTGTCCGCGATCCGAACTCTGCACCAGATACGGCCTGTAGTCGCCGCGCTGCCAGTTGTTCAAGGCGACGAACACGGTGTTCGCATCACGGGGAGACGCGAAGACGTCAGAGACGTAAGTCCACTTGGGGACGCCCGGGAAGTCCTCGACCCTGCGCCAGTTGTCTCCCCCGTCTTCGGTCACCTGCAGCAGCCCGTCATCGGTCCCGGCATAGATCAACCCTGCCAGGAGCGGCGATTCATCGAGGGAGACGACGTTGCTCAGAGCGGTCGTGGACTCATGGTAAGCAACCGCGTCCGGCGGCCAGACCCTGTCCATCAGGGGCAGCTCTTCCCATTTGAGCTGTCGCGTGAGATCGGGGCTGATTCGCGTCCACGTGTCGCCGCGATCATCGGATCGGTACACGAAATTGCTCGCCCAGTAGAGCCGTCGCGACGAGTGCGGACTGATGACGTAGGGCGCGTCCCAGTTCGCGCGGTCGCTCCCGCGGCCTCGCCCGCCCTGAAGGGGTCCGCCGGGCGGGGGGCTGCCTCGCTGCCCTGGGGCTCCTCCCGCGAGCGCGTCCGCCGCCTGGTCACCGACCGGTGGACTCGAGGTACGGGGCCGGATCGAACGCACCTGGCCGGTTCGGAGATCCAGGCGCGTCAGGTTCCCGTCCTGTGAGCTCGCATACACCGTCCGGGGATCGTCCGGGTCGATGCGGGTCTGGAACCCGTCGCCGCTTCCGACGATGTACCAGTCGCTGTTGCGGATGCCCCACCGGTTCGTCGTCCGCGAGGGACCGCATTCGGACCAGTTGTCCTGCGCACCTCCACACACGTTATAGAAGGGCTTCGCGTTGTCGACTGACACGCGGTAGTACTGCGTCACCGGCAGGTTGGTGAAGTAGCGGAACGTCGCGCCTTCGTCGTAGGTCTCGTACAGCCCGCCGTCGTTCCCGAGGAGGATGTGATTCCTGTCCGAGGGATCGAACGCCACGACGTGGTGATCGACATGAATCCCCGTTTCTTCCCAGCCCGTGGCGGCCCAGGTTCTGCCGCCATCCGTCGTCCGTTCCAGGTTCGTGTTGATCGAATAGATCGTGTCTGGCCTGTGAGGATCGACGAACAGTTCATGGTAGTACGCCGCGCCACCCCCTCGATACCACAGCCCCGCCGCGTCCGCCGGCGAGGCCGCTCCGGTCCCCGCATTCCGGACAGCCGCCGACGCCGTGCGCCCGATGCGCGTCCACGATTCACCCGCGTCGTCGGATCGATAAAAGCCTGCCTCGTCGACCCCCGGGGGAGTCGTCGCGGCGGGCACGGGAATTCCGGCGCCCCTTCCGCGCGGCCCCTTGGCGCTGACGAGCGCGAATACGGCCGACGGGTGACGTGCATCCACGGCGAGCGCGACACGCCCCACGTCGTCTTTCGGCAACCCTTTCGAGAGCTTCGACCACGTCCTGCCCGCGTTGGTGGACTTGAAAATCCCGCCCTCAGGGCCACCACCGACCATCTGCCCGACGGCGCGCCGCCGCTGGTAGGACGACGCATATAAGGTGTCGGGATTCCCCGGGTGAAACACGACGTCGTTGATGCCCGTGTCCGGGCTGATCGTGAGGACGGCCGCCCACGTCGTCCCGCCGTCCGTCGTCTTGTAGAGCCCGCGTTCACCTCCCGCAGACCACAGTGGACCCTGCGACGCGACATAGACGACATTCGTGTGGCGCGGATCGATCAGAATCCGGCCGATGTGCTCCGAGGTGGAAAGGCCGGCGCGCGTCCAGCTCCTGCCGGCATCGGTCGACTTGTAAACGCCGTCGCCGAAGTGTGCGCTCCGCTGACTCGTGTTCTCTCCGGAGCCTACCCAGACGACGTTCGAGTCCTTCGGATCGATCGCTACGCAGCAGAGCGTGAACGAGCCCTGGTCGTCGAAGACCGGGGCGAAGCTGATCCCGCGATTCACCGTTTTCCACAAGCCGCCGAACGCGGTTGCCACGTACCAGGTGTTCGTGTTCCTGGGGTCTATGACGACATCCTGGATCCGCCCCGACGTGAGTGCGGGGCCCAGGCTGCGCAGCTCGATGCCGTTGAGCAGCTGCGGACTGGCTGGCGGACGGGCGGGCATGGGTTGGCCTGCCTGCCCGAACACTGCTGCAGCCATCGCAATGGTGGCGGCCGCGACGCACAGGAGGCGCCGTCGGACGGCCCTTGGGCGACTCTGGTGAACTCTGCGTGGCACGGTTCGACGTGGAAGGACGACGTTCACCGCGACCGGAGGAGGATCTCGAAGTGGCCGGCCGTGTCGGGCGCGCCGAGGCCGGCGAATGTCCGGCGTCCCAGCCCGCGAAGTTGACTCGTCGCCGGATCGTGCTCGACCTCGACGCCGGTGAGGATGTGCTCACCCAGGTCGTCGGCGTCAGCCGAGTGCGCGATCGAGACCCAGTAGTCGCGTCCGGCCATTCGCGCTGACCGTGTCAGAAAATGGTCGAGATGGAATCGAGCGCGAGGTCGAGCGCCCGCGTGGGCAGCACGCCCAGGTAGAGCACGGCGATCACGGCGAGCGCCAGGCCCGCCATGGCGGTCGCCGCGACCCGTGGACGCGCCACGTCGGATCCTTCAGTCATGTACATCATCACGACAATCCGCAGGTAGAAGAAGACGGAGATCACGCTCGTGAGCACGCCAATGACGGCGAGCCAGTAGTGGCCTTCCTGAACCGCCGCGCTGAAAATGTACCATTTGCCGATGAATCCCGCGGTCGGCGGCAGCCCGCCGAGCGACAGCAGGAAAATCGTCATCAACCCCGCGAGCCCTGGACGCGATCGCCACAGGCCCGCGAAATCCCGGAGCTCGTCGTGCGGCCTGGACTCGGTCCCGAGGAGGGCGACGATGCCGAGCGCGCCCATATTCGTCACCGCGTAGGCGAGCAGGTAAAACAGAATCGCCGCCTTGCCGGTCGTGTTCGCCGAGACGATGCCGATCAGCAGATAGCCGGCATGCGCGATGCTCGAGTAGGCGAGCATGCGCTTGACGTTCGTCTGCACGACGCCGACGACCGTCCCCAGTATCATCGTCAGCGCGGCAATCACCGAGAGCATCGGGATCCACTGGGCCTTGAGCGGCTCGAGGGGCGAGAGGAAGACGCGGGCGAATGCCGCGAACGCCGCCGCCTTCACCGCCGTGGACATGAACGCGGTCACGATCGTGGGAGCGCCTTCGTACGCGTCCGGCGTCCACATGTGGAACGGCACGGCGGAGACCTTGAAGGCGAAGCCGACGGCCAGGAGTCCCACCGCCAGGAGCGCGAGCATGGACGGTTCCGCCGCGCCCTGCCGCGACAGCGCCTCGCCGATCTGTTCGATGCGGGTGGACCCGGACAACGCGAACGCGAAGGCGATCCCGTAGAGGAAGAAGGCGCTCGAGAACGCGCCGAGGAGGAAGTATTTGAACGCCGCCTCCGCGCCCGTGGCGCTCCGCCGCCGGATACCGGTGAGCACGTACACGGCCAGGGACAGAATTTCGAGAGCCAGGAACACGACGAGCAGGTCGGTTGCGGCCGCCATCATCATCATGCCGCAGATGGCGAACAGCGTCAGCGCGTAGTACTCCCCCTCCGGAATCCGCTCCCGCTCCACCACGTCGGCCGACATCAGCATCGTCAGGATCCCGATGATGCAGAGAACGAGGTTGATGAAGAGCGCGAAGTTGTCGGACCGGATGACCCCCATGCTGTGGGCGTCGCTGTTCCAGAGCGCCACGGACGCGACGGCGGCGCCGGCAAGTCCGATGAGCCCGAGCCCGGCGATCGGCATCCGCTCGCCGGGCTCGCGGAACGCCTCGGCCAGCATGGCCGCGATGGCCGTCAAGGCGATGATGAGGAGCGGAATCAGGGCAGCGTATTCAGTCATTACTCGCTACTCGCGCGTTCGCGGCCGGCGGGTCGCGGGTGTTGAACCGGTCGCTCAGGACTGGCGATTCGCGCATCGCGAGCGGGAGAGGTCGGCACGACGTCGGGCATCGAGGGGGCCAGTGTCGCGGCGAGCAGCGGCCGCTGCGGCCGGACCGGCCCGGCATAACTCCGTCCGGTCACGCGCTCGATCGTCCGCTTCACCGACGGCTCGATGGGCCGCAGGAACGCGCCGGGCAGCACGCCCATCACGATGCACATCGCAACCGTCGGGACCATCATCGTCCACTCGCGGGCGCTGAGGTCCGGCAGCGAGCGGTTGTTCGCATTCGTGACCTCGCCGTAGTTGACGCGCTGGAACATCCAGAGCATGTAGACCGCGGACAGGATCACGCCGGTGGCGGCACCTGCCGCCAACTGTGCATTCCAGAGGAACGCGCCGAGCAGGATCAGGAATTCGCCGACGAAGCCGTTCATGCCCGGGAGCGCGATGGACGCGAGCGTAATCAGCAGGAACGCCGCGACGAGGCGTGGCATGACCCCCTTCAACCCGCCGAACTCCGAGATGAGCCGGGTGTGCCGGCGATCGGACAGCATGCCGACGATCATGAACAGACCGCCCGTGCTGACGCCATGGTTGAGCATCTGGTACACGGCCCCTTGCGCCCCCTGCACATTCATGGCGCACAGGCCCAGCACGACGAACCCGAGGTGGCTCACGCTGGAGTAGGCCACGAGCTTCTTCATGTCCGGCTGAACCATCGCGACGAGAGCGCCGTAGACGATCCCGATGACCGCCAGCACGGCGATCCACGGGGCGAAGAACATGGCCGCGGACGGGAACAGCGGGAACGCGAACCGCAGGAGCCCGTACGTGCCCATCTTCAGCATGACGCCGGCGAGGATGATCGACCCCGCCGTGGGGGCCTCCACGTGGGCGTCGGGCAGCCACGTATGGAAGGGGAAGAGAGGAACCTTGATCAGGAACGCGAGGGCGAACGCGAGGAAGAACCACATCTCCGTGCGCCACGGCAGGCGCACCGAATAGAGATCGAGAAGATTGAAGCTCGGCGTCCCGGTCGCGGCGGCATGCGCATACGCGAGCCCGATGATGGCGATGAGCATCAGGACGCTGCCGGCCATGGTGTAGAGGATGAACTTCACCGCCGCATAGACCCTGCGCTCATACCCCCAGATGCCGATCAGGAAGTACATCGGGATCAGCACGAAGTCCCAGAAGATGTAGAAGAGGAACAGGTCAATCGAGACGAACACGCCGAGCATCGACGTCTCGAGCGCGAGCACGAAGAACGAGAACATCTTGACGTTCTTGTGGACCGAGTCCCACGACGACAGGAGCGCCAGCGGCGTCAGGAACGCCGTGAGCACCACCAGGAACAGGCTGATGCCGTCCACGCCGACGAGATACTGAATCCCGAACGCCGGAATCCACGCGTGCCGCTCCACGAACTGGTAATCGGCGCTGGTCGGATCGAAGCGCCACCACAACAGCAGCGTGGCGAGGAACGTCGCGAGGGACACCGCGAGCGCCAGCGTCCTGACAGCGGGCGCGCGGTCGTGCCGATCGCCGCTTCCCCCCGCGAGCAGGCTCAGGACGGCGCCGACGAGAGGCAGGAAAACGATAACTGAAAGCATGTCGCTACACTGAAAAGAGGCGTCTGGCGTGAGCCGAAGCTCCCCCGCGCGTCCCGCCCACCATCCGACCCGTCGTCATCGCCACAGGTAGAAGCCGAGAATCACGACCACGCCCACGAAGAGCGCCGCGGCGTAGGTCCTCACCGATCCCGTCTGCACCCGGCGAAGCCCGCCGCTGCCGGCCTGGACGGCCAGCCCGACGCCGTTGACCGCCCCGTCCACCACGCCCGCGTCCATGCCCTTCCAGAGCGCTCCCGTCGAGAACAGCTTCAGGGGCTGGACGATCGCCGCGTCATAGAGCTCGTCGATGTAGTACTTGTTGGAGAGGAGCTGGTAGACGCCCGACATGCTGCGCGAGAGCCGATCTGCCGCCGACCGGTTCCTGACCCAGAAATACGCCGCGATCCCGATGCCGGCGATCGCGATCCCGCTCGAGATCGCCATGAGCATCAGTTCGGCGGAACCCTCACCCTCGGTGCCGCCGCGCTCGTCTGCCGGAGGCGTTTCCTGCGCCGATGCCGTCCGAAGCGGGAGGGCGCCGATCCCGGCCTCTGCGGCCGCTGCCCTCTGGCCCTCGCGAGCCGATGCCGACACGCGGAAACTCGGCTCGAGGAAGCGCTCGATCCGGTTGACACCGCCGAGCGCGTGCGGCACCCCGACGTAGCCGGCGACAACAGACCCGATCGCGAGCACGATCAGGGGAATCGCCATCGACGGCGGCGCATCGTGCAGGTGATGCCCGGCACCGCCGTGCCCGCCGGTCGCGTGCGCCGGCGCGTGCGCAATCCCGGAATGGGTGACGGGCTCCGCGTCCTCAGGGTGCGCCCCCCCGTGGTGCCCCGCTGCGTGGCGGGTGCCGTGAAAAGCCAGGAACACCAGCCTGAACATGTAGATTGCCGTCAGCAGCGACGTCACCGCGCCGATGGCCCACAGCAGCACGTGGTTCGAATTGGTGGACGTGAAGGTCCGGTAGAGGATTTCGTCCTTGCTGAAGAACCCGGACAGGAGCGGGACGCCGGCAATCGCGAGGGCCCCGACCAGGAAGGTCCAGTACGTGATCGGCAGATCCTTCTTGAGACCGCCCATGTTCCGCAGGTCCTGCTCGCCCGCGAGCGCGTGAATGACGGCGCCGGATCCCAGGAAGAGCAGGGCCTTGAAGAACGCATGCGTGTACAGGTGGAAAATACCCGCCGCGAACGCGCCGACGCCCATCGCCAGGAACATGTACCCGAGCTGCGACACGGTCGAGTACGCCAGCACTCGCTTGATGTCGTTCTGGACGAGGCCGATCGTGCCCGCGAACAGCGCCGTTGCCGCCCCGATCCCTGCCACGACCGCCAGCGTCGTCGGGGCATGCGAGAACAGCACGGCGTTGCGCCCGATCATGTAGACACCCGCGGTGACCATCGTCGCCGCGTGGATGAGGGCCGAGACCGGAGTCGGGCCTTCCATGGCGTCGGGCAGCCACACATACAACGGGATCTGCGCCGACTTGCCGGTGGCCCCGAGGAACAGCAGCAGGGTCGCGATCGTCATCACGCCGAACACGCCGTGCTCCACCGCGCGGGCGTCGGCCGCGGCGGCGACCTGCTGGAAGTCGAGCGTGCCGAAGGTCGCAAACACCAGCAGCATCCCGAGGATGAAGCCGAAATCCCCGATGCGGTTCACGACGAACGCTTTCTTGCCGGCGTCGGCCGCGGACTTCTTCCGGAACCAGAATCCAATCAGCAGGTACGAACAGAGCCCGACCCCTTCCCACCCGACAAACATGACCGGAAAGCTCGCGCCGAGCACGAGCACCAGCATGAAGGCGGCGAACAGGTTCAGGTAGGAGAAGTAGCGCGCAAACTCGCCGGCGGACTCGTCGTGCATGTAGCCGGTCGAGTAGATGTGGATGAGCGATCCAATGCCCGTGATCACGAGAATCATGACCGCCGACAGATGATCGAGCCGCAGCGAAAAGGGGACCTGCAGGCTGCCCGACGCAAACCAGGTGAAGACATCCTGCTGGATCGCCCCCTCCGCGCCACGCATCATCGACAGGACCGAGAGCCCGGCGACGACGAAGGCGCCAATCATCGCCGCGCAGGCCGCGCCGCCCGACACGGACTTCGGGAGGCGGCGGCCGACACACGCATTCACCAGGAAGCCGGCCAGCGGAAGGAGCGGGATCAGTAAGAGCATGCCTACCATTTGAGGGACGTGAAGGCGTCCGGGTTCAGCGTCTCGCGGTGCCGGAAAAGGGAAATGACCAGGGCGAGCCCGACCGCCGCCTCCGCGGCCGCGACGGTCATGACGAAGAACGTGATGATCTGGCCATCGACGTTCCCCCGGTAGCGGCCGACCGCCACGAACGTCAGGTTCACCGCGTTCAGCATGATCTCGATCGAGAGCAGCACCGTGATCAGATTGCGGCGGACGAACACGCCGGCCGTGCCGATGGCAAACAGGACGCCCGACAGGATGAGGTAGTGGTTCAGGCCGATCATCTCAGGGTTGTTCCTTCCGCGCGAGGACGACGGCGCCGACCATCGCGACCAGGATCAGAATCGACGTGGCTTCGAACGCGAAGGCGTGCCGTGTGAACAGTTCCCCCCCGATGCCGGCAACCGAACTGACCGAGGTCGCCGAGGGCCCCTCGGAAAACCCGCCGCCGTCCATCCGCGTCATCGCCCAGACGACTTCGACGCCAAGGACGACGGACAGCAGGACGCCCAGGCGCATGCCCGTCGGCCCAAGCAGCGCCGAGGCCGATGGCGGTACGGGATCCTCCCGCGGAATGTTCAGCAGCATGACGACGAAGAGGAAGAGCACCATGATGGCGCCGGCGTAGATGATGATCTGCGTCACCGCCGTGAACGGCGCGTCGAGCAGGACGTAGAGCCCCGCCAGCGCACCGAACGACGTGATGAGCAGCATCACGCTGTGCATCGGGTTGCCCTGGGCGACCACGAACAGCGACGACAGAATCGCGATCGCGCCGAATATGTAGAAGACCGCTACATCCATAAGTTACGTTCAACGTTCAACGTGCAACGTGCAACACCGTGCGACGTGCAACGTGCAACGGGCGACAACGGGCGACGTGCGACTGGCGACTGGCGACTTGCGAGTTCGACGCGTTGCACGTTGCACGTTGGACATTGCACGTTTCACCCTATCCAGAGCACCATCGCCGCCGTGACGAACAGATTCACGACCGCGGCCGGGAGCAGGAACTTCCAGCCGAACTCCATGAGCTGGTCGTACCGGTAGCGCGGCAGGGTCCATCGCATCCAGACGTAGAAGAACAGGATGAGGAACACCTTGACGAGGAACCAGATCCACCCGAGCCAGTCGGGCAGGAAGGGCCCCAGCCATCCGCCGAGGTACAGACTCGTCGCGACGGCCGAGACGGTGACCATGTTCACGTATTCCGCGAGGAAGAACATCGCGAAACTCATCGAGCTGTACTCGGTGTGGTACCCGGCCACGAGCTCCTGCTCGGCCTCGGGGAAATCGAACGGCGCGCGATTCGTCTCGGCGACGCCCGCCGTGAGGAAAATCAGGAAGCCGAAGAACTGCGGAATGATGTACCACCGCGGGATGAAGCCGAACCAGGTCCCCGACTGGTGGAGCACGATGTCGCGGAGCGAGAGCGACCCGGCCATCATGATGACGGCCGCCAGCGCGAGCCCGTACGACAGCTCGTAGCTGATCATCTGCGCCGACGAACGCAACCCTCCAAGCAGCGAGTACTTGCTGTTCGACGCCCACCCCGCGAGCACGATGCCGTAGATGCCCATCGACGTGATCGCGAACACGACGAGCACGGCCACGTTCACGTCGGTAATCTGCAGCGGGATCGGCTGATCCAGGAGCCCGAACAAGGTCGTCTGAGTGCCGAACGGGACGACGGAAAACGCCGCGAACGCCGCCGTCGTCGAGACGAGCGGCGCCAGCGCAAAGAGAAACGCGTCCGCCGCCTTCGGACGCAGCTGCTCCTTGAAGAGCAGCTTGATGACGTCCGCGAACGGCTGCAGCGATCCTTCGAACCCGACCCGGTTCGGCCCGCTGCGATCCTGGATGTACGCGCACACCTTCCGCTCCAGCCACACCATGAACGCCGCCGACAGGACGAGCATGTTGAAGATGACGAAGATCAGCCCCAGCTGCGCGATGACGGTCGGCGACGGCAGGTAACTCATCATCCGTGGGCACCCACCGGTGTGGCCGCCGCCCGCCAGTCCGCCGGCAGCGTGCATCGGCCCTCGCGCACGTGCGCCTCGAACTCCGCGCGGAAATGCTTCACCGTGGTGAGCGCGGGCGTGGCCGCGGCATCCCCGAACGCGCACAGCGTCTTGCCGGCGATGTTCCCGCCGACGCTGACGAGGAGGTCGATGTCGCGCATCTCTCCTTCGCCGTTCTCGATCCGCGTCAGAATCTTCAGCAGCCAGTCGCCGCCTTCACGGCACGGCGTGCACTTGCCGCACGACTCGTGCTTGTAGAAGTGCAGCAGGTTGCGCGCGACCCACACCATGCACGTGGTCTCGTCCATCACGATGATGCCGGCCGAGCCCAGCATCGACCCCGCCTTCGCCACGTCGTCGAAACTGGCCGGGATGTCGAGCTGTTCGGGGAGCAGGATCGGCACCGAGGAGCCCCCCGGGATCACCGCCTTCAGGGTGTGCCCGTCGCGGATGCCGCCGGCGTGGCCGAAGATGAGCTCGCGGAGCGTCGTCTTCATCGTCGCTTCGAACACCCCGGGCTTCTTCACGTGGCCGCTCACGCAGAACAGCTTGGGGCCGCCGTTCTTCTCCGGCCCGAGCGAGGTGAACCAGGCGGCGCCGTTCGTCAGGATCGCGGGGAGATTGCAGAGGGTCTCGACGTTGTTCACCGCCGTGGGGGCATTGTAGAGACCGGCCACCGCGGGGAACGGCGGCTTGATCCGCGGCTGGGCGCGCTTGCCTTCGAGCGATTCGATGAGCGCGGTTTCTTCGCCGGCCTCGTACGCGCCGGCGCCGCGGTGAATCACGATGTCGCAGTCGAACCCCGAGCCCATGATGTTCTTGCCGACGTAGCCCTGCGCGTAGGCCTTCGCGAGTTCCGCCTCCATGATTTTCTGGACGTGGTAGAACTCGCCGCGAATGTAGATGTAGGCCACTTTCGCGCCGATGGCCCAGCACCCGATGAGGCAGCCCTCGAAGAGGAGGTGCGGGTTGCGCTCCATCAGCAGGTGGTCCTTGAAGGTCCCCGGCTCACTCTCGTCGGCGTTGCAGCAGATGTACTTCGGCTTGGGCGTGTCCTTGAGGACGAACTGCCACTTGAGGCCCGTCGGAAAGCCGGCGCCGCCGCGCCCGCGCAGGCCCGACGCCTTGACGGCCTCGATGACGTCGGCCGGCGTCATGCCAAGCGCCTTTTTCAGCCCGTCGTAGCCCTGGTGCTTCACGAAGAAATCGAGGGTGTAGCTGTTGGGCTCGCGGACGTATCTGGTGAGAATCGGTTCCATTGGTTGTCCCTTCCGCCCGGGGCGGAAGCACGCTGTCGTCGCGCGCAGCGATCAGCTGCGCGTTCTCGCGGGGCTGAAGGGCCGCGCTACGGTTTTTCGACCTTCAGATGGCAGCCGTTGAAGGCTGCCACCCCTCTGGCCCGGATGTCATCGACCAGCCGCCCCGCATCCCCGGGCCGGACGCGCTCATGCCAGTGTTCATTGTTCACCATGACGATCGGCGCGCGGTCGCAGGCGCCGAGGCACTCGAACTCGAGCAGCGTGAACATGCCAGAGGGATCGGTCTCGCCAACCGTGATCCCGAGCTTCTCGGAGAGCGCCGCCGTCACCAGCTCCGCCCCGGCCAGCGCGCACGAGAGCGTGCGGCAGACCTGCAGGACGTACTTGCCCACCCGTTCCCGGAAGAACATCACGTAATACGTCGCGACGTCCTCGACCTCCGCAGGCGTCATCTCCAGGATCCCGGCGACATGGCGCATGCCGTTCGCCGTGAGGTACCCCTCCTGCTCCTGGACGAGATACAGCGCGGCCAGAACCGCCGACCGTTTCCGGTCTGGCGGATACTTCGTCAGCAGGTCGTCGAGCGTGGCCCGACGCTCCGGTGTGAACGCGAACGCCCCGCCTTCGTCGAGCCGTGCGCGCTCGGAGCGGTGGAAGTGATCCCGGTCGTACACCATCAAAGGATGGAAGCTCATCGATCCACGTCTCCCATCACGACATCCGTCGAACCGATCACCGCGATGACGTCCGCGATCATCCCGCCGATGATGGCTTTCGGCAGCGCCTGACAGGCATAGAAGGACGGCGCCCTCAGCTTGATGCGATACGGGCGGTTGGTGCCGTCCGATACGATGCTGAATCCGTGCTCGCCACGCGGCCCTTCGACCGGCACGTACGACTCGCCAGCCGGGACGGTGAACCCCTGAGAGTAGATGAGGAAGTGCTGGATGAGCCCCTCCATCTCCGTGTAGACCTTGTCCTTGGGCGGCGGCACGATCCGGTAATCCTGGATGTCGTAGATCCCGCGGGGGCTGATGCGCGCAAGCGCCTGCTGCGCCAGCCGCGTGCTCTGGCGCATCTCCTCCACCCGGACGAGATACCGGTCGTACACGTCGCCGTCGGTCCCGGTCGGGACGCTGAAATCGTAGGTGTCGTACCCGAGATACGGAAACGTCTTGCGGACATCGTAGGCGACGCCCGCGGCGCGTGCCATCGGGCCGACCAGCCCGTAGCCGATCGCGGTGTCCTTGTCGATGATGCCGACGCCCCTCGTGCGCTTCAGCCAGATCTGATTCTGCGTGAGGAGATCTTCGTATTCGTTCAGCTTGCCCGGGAACGCATCGAGGAACGTCTTGACGGCGTCGTGGAAGCCCGTCGGCAGGTCCTCGCGCAGGCCCCCGATCCGGACGTAGCTCGGGAACATGCGGAACCCGGCCAGCATCTCGTTGATGTTCAGCAGCTGCTCCCGCTCGCGGAAGCAGTACATCATCACCGACACCGCGCCGATCTCGAGACCGTGGGTGCCGAGCCACACCAGGTGGCTGCTGATCCGCTGGAGCTCGGCGATGAGCACGCGGATGTTGCGCACCCGCTCCGGGACGTCCACGTTCAGCAGGCGCTCCACGGAAAGGCAGAATGCGATGCTGTTCGACTGCGCGCCCAGGTAATCCATCCGCTCGACGAGGGGAATCACCTGCTGCCACTTCTTCTGTTCGGCGGTCTTCTCGATTCCCGTGTGCAGATACCCGACGGTCGTGTCGGCGCCGACGACGGTCTCGCCCGAGAGCTCCAGCACGATCCGCAGCACGCCGTGCGTACTGGGATGCTGCGGGCCCATGTTGACCGTCATGATCTCGCTGCGAAGTTCGGTGGTGGACATCAGTCTTCGGGTGTGGCTATCAGTTGTCAGTACCTGTCAGTTCCGGCAGTCCGCTCTCCGAAAGCCGCCGATGGCTGACCGCGGTGGTCCTACCGCGGCAGTTCCACCAACGCGCAAATCGCGTGGATCACCGTCATGTGCGCTTCCTGCACGCGCGCCGTCGACGCGTCCGGCACGTTGATGTGGACGTCGGCCGCGGGCCCGAGCGGTCCGCCGTCGTTCCCGGTCAACGCGACCGTCTGGAGCCCCGCGCCCCTGGCTGCTTCGAGGCCACGCAGCACGTTCGCCGACGTGCCGCTCGTCGAAATCCCGAACGCCACGTCTCCCGGCCGGCCGAGCGCTTCGATCTGCCGGGCGAAGACCCGGTCGTACCCGAAATCGTTCGCGGCGGCCGTGAGGACGCTCGTATCGGTCGAGAGCGCCAGGGCCGGAAACGCCGGCCGCAGTCGCTCGAAACGCACCACCAGTTCGGTCGCGAAGTGCTGCGCGTCGGCCGCACTGCCGCCGTTCCCGAAAATCAGCAGCTTCCCGCCGGCCGCAATCGCGCCACGGATGCCGGCCGCCGCCCGGACGATCGGCGCGTGGTCGAGATCGCGCATGCGCGCGTGCACCGCAACCGCACCGTCGAAGACCGCCCGCACCACCGCGGCATCGTCCACAGCCGCCCCACGCGTCATGACCGCAACGCGTCGCTCCGCACGCTCAATCGTCCTGCGCCCGATCTCTGGTCGCCTGGATATGCGCGACGAACTGTTCCTGCGTGACCTGCAGGGGTTCGTACGTCTTCACCGGCATCTTGATCTGGACGGGATAGTCCTTCCGGAGCGGAAACCCCTCCCAGTCGTCCGGCATCAGGATGCGGCGGAGATCGGGGTGATCGCTGAAGTGAATGCCGAACAAATCGTACGCTTCCCGCTCCGACCAGGCCGCGGCGGGCCAGACGCTCGATACCGACGGCACGAGCACGCCGTGCGCGCCGGAGACGCGAACCTTCACGCGCAGGCGGCGTGGCGTCTGGCCGAAGCCCGCGACGCCGAGACTGGCCATGAGGTACACGATTTCGAAACGCGGTTCGCGGGGAAGATAGTCGACCGGCAGCAGGTCCACCAGCAGCGCAAACCGGAGCTCGCGGGTGTCGCGGAGCGCGACACAGGTCTCGATGAGCTGATCGAGCGGCACATAGATCGTCGGCATGCCGTCGCCGGTCTCGACGCTCTCGAGCCGGACGGCCGGCAGCACGCGCGACAGGATCTCGACGATCGAAGCGGCGTCGCTCACACGAACACCTTCGTCCGGTCGATCTTCTTCTGGAGCTGGACGATGCCGTAAATCAGCGACTCCGGACGGGGCGGGCATCCTGGCACGAACACGTCAACCGGCACCACCTGGTCGACCCCCTGGACGATCGCGTAATTGTCGAACACGCCCCCGACCGACGCGCAGGCACCCATCGAAATCACATACTTGGGCTCTGGCATCTGGTCGTAAATCCGGCGCAGCACAGGCGCCATCTTCCGCGAGAGCCGGCCCGCGACGATCATCAAATCGGACTGGCGGGGTGAGCCACGGAACACCTCGGCGCCGAAGCGCGCGATGTCGTAGCGCGACGCGCTCATCGCCATCATCTCGATGGCGCAGCACGCCAGCCCGAACGTCACCGGCCAGATCGACGAGCGCCGAGCCCAGTTGACCATCTTGTCGACCGTCGTGAGCAGGACGGGGATGTCCGGATCGTAGTCAGCCATTATTCGGTTCTCGGATCTCTCGAGCCCTCAGCCGTCCAGCTCCAGCTGCGTACGGCCCCCTGAACCCTGTTCAGCCTTGCGCCCTGTGCCCCCAGTCGAGGACCCCTTTGCGCCAGACGTACACGTATCCGGCCAGCATGATCAGGAAGAACAGGAACAACTGGAGCAGCCCTGGCCAACCGAGGCGCCGGAGCGCCATGGAGAACGGGTAGAGGAAGGCCACCTCGATGTCGAAGAGCAGGAAAATCATCGCGACGAGATAGAACTTCACGGGATGGCGCTCGCGCGCGTCGCCGACCGGCGGCATGCCGCACTCGTACGGCGCCTCCTTCTCGGGGGTCGGCTTCCTGGGCGCCAGGAGGTGCGCGCCAAGGACGTTCACGGCGCCGAAACCTGCGCCCAGCACGAGCATCAGAAGGATGGGAAGCCAGCCGTGCATGCGTCCGTCACTCCGCTTGTGAATCTTTTCTCAAGGCCCGGCCGAAAAAAGCGCGTCGGCAGCAGCTGACGCGCGCCACGGCGGAAGCGGCGCTTTTTCAAGGCCGCCTCAACCTCCGAATGCTATCACACGCGTTTGGGATTGGGGATGGAGGCTTCGTCCTCCGGCGAAACTGAGGGAAGCCGGGCGCTGGACGCTGGAAGCGGACGCTGGAAGCGGGAAGCTGGAAGCTTGAAGCGGGAAGCTGGAAGCTTGAAGCTGGAAGCTGGAAGCTGGAAGGTAATCCGAGCATGTCACAATGCTCCGATGCGCGTCGCCTGGTTCAGTCCGGTGCCGCCGGTCCCGTCCGGCATCGCGGCGTGCAGCGCCGATCTCGTCTCGGCGCTGTCCTCCGCGCACGAGATCGATGTGTATGTGGATGAGCCGTTGGCCCGCATAACCGTGGCCAGTCCCGGTCTCTTGCTGCGGCCACGATCGGCGCACGAGTTCGTCTGGCGTCATCGCCTGCGTCCCTACGATCTCACGGTCTACCAGATCGGGAACTCGTCGTACCACGACTTCTTGTGGCCGTACCTGTTCAGATATCCGGGGCTGGCCGTCCTCCATGATGTGCACCTGCACCACGCGCGGGCGGCGAACCTGCTCCGTACCGGGCGGGCGGCCGATTACCGCGCCGAGTTCTCCGCGAACCATCCCGGCGTGCACGCCGATGCAGCGGACCTCGCGATCTCAGGATTCGACAGCTTCCTTCACTATGCCTGGCCAATGACCCGCCTTGTCGTCCAGGCGTCCCGCATGACGGCGGTCCACGCGCCCCTGCTCGCGGCCGTGCTCGAAGCAGAACTGCCCGGATCGGAGATCGAGACGATCCACCTCGGACACGGCGAGCTCGTGGGGGAGCGGGACGCGGCCGCCGCGCGGGAGCGGGTCAGGTCCGCCCGTCGAATCGCGCAGGACGCCGTGGTCTTCGGGGTGTACGGCGGGCTGACGCCTGAAAAGCGCCTGCCTCAGGTGCTGGACGCCTTCGACGCGCTGATCCCTTACGCGCCCCGGGCCCATCTCCTTCTCGCAGGCGCTCCCGCCGGGCATTACGACGTCGCCGCGGACGTGCAGCGGCGCGGGCTCGAATCGCGCGTGACGATCACCGGCTATCTCGAGCGCGAGAGCGCGCTGACAGACTGCATCGCTGCCTGTGATGTCGCCCTCGCCCTCCGCTGGCCCACTGCCCGGGAGATTTCGGGCCCCTGGCTGCGGGCGCTCGCCGCAGGACGCGCAACCATCATCACGGATCTCGCGCACCTGGCGGACGTGCCCTCGCTCGATCCGCGGACGTGGACGCTCAACCGAGGCGCCGACGTCGTTCCTCCGCCTGAAGGCGGAAGTCACCCGCCTCCGTTCCCACTTGGCCTCGGGAGCTTCGGCGCCCCGGGCCCCGAGCCCCGAGTCCCGAGTCCCGAGTCCCGAGTCCCGAGTCCGGTTGCCGTCGCGATCGACATGATGGACGAGGACCATTCCCTGCGGCTGGCGATGCGCCGCCTGGCGTCGGACGCCGCGTTGCGCCGCGCGCTCGGAGCGGCTGGACGCGAGTACTGGCAGCGGGAGCATTCGCCCGAGCGCATGGTGGCCGACTACCTCGAAATCCTCCCGAGGGCCGCGGCCAGGCCCAACCCGCGCCCGGTGCTGCCCTCCCACCTGGTCAATGACGGCGACCATCGATTGAATCTGTTGCTGGCGGACGTCGGAGTCGGCCGCCTCTGGGATAAACTTTGACCATACAGCTGAACGGGGACCGCTTCGAGGTTGACGGCCCCCTCACGATTGCCGCCCTGCTCGCGCACCTGAACATCGACCCGCGCCTGGTCGCCGTCGAGCACAACATCGAGGTCGTCAAGCGTCTGCGCTACGAGACGACGATGGTGAATGAGGGGGATGAGATCGAGATTGTCAACTTCGTGGGTGGGGGATGACCCGACGCGCGTGTCGCGCCCCCCGCGTCAGCAGCAGGCACGGCCGAGCGCCGCGTCGGCTCCACGTCAGGAAGCATCATGAACTCTGATCCGCTCGTCATCGCCGGCCGCACCTTCCGGTCCCGCCTCGTCGTCGGCACGGGAAAGTACCCGTCGCATGCCGTGATGGCTGACGCGCATGTGGCGTCCGGCGCCGACATGGTGACCGTGGCCGTCCGCCGGGTGAATCTGAGCGATCGGTCGAAGGAGTCGCTGCTCGATTACATCGACCGCGGTCGCATCTTCATCCTGCCGAACACCGCGGGCTGTTTCACGGCCGAAGACGCCATCCGGACGGCCCGGCTCGGCCGGGAGGTGGGCCTGTCGAACTGGGTCAAGCTCGAGGTGATCGGAGACGAACAGACGCTCTTCCCCGACAACATCGCGCTGCTCGAAGCGACACGCGTGCTGGTCCAGGAAGGCTTCGTCGTGCTGCCGTATACCAATGACGACCCGGTGATCTGCCGCAAGCTCGAAGAGGCCGGGGCGGCTGCCGTCATGCCCCTTGGCGCTCCCATCGGTTCGGGCCTCGGGATTCAGAATCCGCATAACATCCGCATCATCAAGGCGCAGGCGCGCGTGCCGGTGATCGTCGATGCGGGTGTCGGGACGGCATCCGACGCCGCCATCGCGATGGAGCTGGGTGCCGACGGCGTCCTGATGAACACCGCGATCGCGCTGGCGACCGACCCCGTTGCCATGGCCACCGCGATGAAGCTCGCCGTGGAGGCCGGCCGCCTCGCGTTTCGGGCGGGCCGGATCCCACAGCGCACCTACGCGTCTCCGAGCAGCCCCGTCGACGGTCTCGTGACCTCCGCCCGCTGAACACGGAGACAGTCGACAGAACGTAAGTTGTTGATGCCAAGAGCCGATCTCGCAGCCACCCGCCCCGGCCCGCATGGGTCCTCCGCCAGGTCGGCCTGAGCCCGCGTCAAGATGTCCAATAACCTGCACGAGCCGCTCGAGGCGGTACTCAGCCGGCTCAAGGAGGAGCGGGCTGCGGCGGACGTTCGCTACAACGAGGCCTTGACCGCCCTCGATCGGGCGCTCCGGCCGCCGGCTCCTCTTCCTTCGCCGGCGACGGGCATCGACGATCACCAGTTGGGCGCGCTGAACGAGGCCTGGAACATCCTGCCGACGCCACCCGGCGTCGCCGGCGTAAGAGGCCGGATCGTGGGACTCGTCTGGCGCGTCGTCGCGCCGTATTTCCAGCGTCAGCTCACCTTCAATTCCCTACTCGTCGAGCACATCAACCGCAGCACCGCGGCCGCGCGTGAGGCATATCGCGCCTCAGATGCGATTGTCGTCGGGCTCCGCGAGCACCTGGCTGGCCTCGCCGAATTCCAGTCGCGGCTCATGCTGCTGTTACAGCAGGTGACCGCCTACGTGGACACCAGCGATCGCGAGACTGGCGGCGGGGCGCTCGTGCTCAATGCATCGCTCAGCGGGCTCGCCGAGAACATGGCCAAGCGGCTCGAGTCGCTCGCGGCGCGGGAGCAGCGCTACGAGGCGCGCACCCAGGCGGTTTCCGCGACACACGGCGAACTCCAGGCAACGCTTGGCCTGGTCCAGCACGGGTTCATGACCCTCAAACGCGAACTCGAGGCCTTGCGAACAACCGCCCAGCCGGCAGACGTGGCGGAGGATGTCGCGGAGTCCCGAGTTGCTGGTCCGGCGAACCGCCAGGCCTTCTCCGGGCAGCTCGACTCCTATAAGTACGTCGGCTTCGAGGACCAATTCCGCGGCTCGCGCGACGTGATCAAGGCCCGGCTCGAATCGTACCTGCCGCTCTTCGAAGGCCTCACGGACGTGCTGGACGTGGGCTGTGGGCGCGGCGAGTTTCTCGATCTGCTTGGTGCACGAGGCATCCGGGCCCGGGGCATCGATCTGAACCACGAGATGGCCGAAGGCTGCCGCGCCCACGGGCTCGACGTCTCCGAGGCGGATGCCGTCAGCTACCTGGCTTCGCTCCCGGACGGGTCACTCGGCGGACTCTTCTCGGCCCAGGTGGTGGAACATCTCGAGCCCCAGTATCTGCTGCAGTTTCTCGAGCTCGCCGGCCACAAGCTGCGGCCAGGCGGGCGGCTCGTGCTGGAGACGCTGAACCCCGCCTGCTGGGTGGCCTTCTTCGAGAGTTACATTCGCGACATCACGCACGTGTGGCCGCTGCATCCCGAGACGTTGAAGTACCTGGTGCTCGCGAGCGGGTTTACCAGCGCCGCGATCGAGTACCGATCTCCCGTCCCGCAGCAGGATCGGCTGCAGCCGGTCGCAATCCCCGCAGGCGCCGATCTCGTGGTCAGCGATCTCGCGGAGGCATTCAACGGGAATGTGGAAAAACTCAACTCCCGGATCTTCACGTACCTGGATTACGCGGTCATCGGCGAGAAGGCGCCATGAGGGTCACGTGGCACCCGCGCCGTCGGCGGTGACCCGAGGCCATCTGCCGCGATGCCGTTGTTCAAGACGATCGGACGAGCTCTCTCCGCGAAGCTGACACGGGTCACGCTGGACCGCTTCATCCAGTCACACGGGACCGGGCGTCGCACGCTCGACATCGGCGCCCAGAACGGCCCGTATGCAGCATTCTTTCCGCGACGCGTTGCCCTGGACATCCGGGCGGCGTCGGGTATCGCCGTCATCGGCGATGTCCAGGCACTCGGCATCGCGAGCGGTGCGTTCGACGTCGTCCTCTGCACGGAGGTCCTCGAACATCTTCCTGAACCGCAGCAGGCGATCGACGAAATCTTCCGGGTGCTCAGGCCGGGAGGAGAGCTCCTGCTGACCACGCGCTTCCTGTTTCCCATCCATGACGCGCCGCACGACTATTTCCGCTTCACGAAGTACGGGTTGCGGCACCTGCTCCGGCGCTTCGAGATCCTCGAACTGCAGGAAGAGACCGATGCCGTCGGGACGATCGCCGTCCTGGTGCAGCGGCTCGGAATGCAGGCGGAGACGCTGCGTCGAACCCCGCTTCGCGCCGGCTGGCTGATCGCGGCACAGGCGCTGAGGCCGTTCTCGTTCCTGATCACGCAGGAGTACGGCGACAGCCGGCGCATCATCAGGGAGACCGGCATCATGACCAGCGGATATCACGTCTGCTGTCGGAAACCGTCCGCATGAACGACGCATCGGCCACGAGCTGGCACCGAGCGGTCGTTCCCGCATTGCCGGCGGCGCTCCTCGTCGCCGCGATCAGCGTCGCGATCTACTGGTCAGCGCTCGGAGCGGGGTTCGTCGGCGACGACTTCATGATCCTTCACCGGCTTCGGACGCTCAGCGGGCCTGCCGATGGGCTTCGATTTTTTCGCGGCGAGTTCTTCGAGTACTACCGACCGCTGGGCTTCGTCTCACACGCAATCGATTGGTGGATCGCGGGGCCGGACGCCCGGCATTTTCACCTGACCAACGTGTTGATCCATGCGTTCAACGCGGTTCTGGTGTTGTCGATCGGCCGCGCGCTGTCGCCGAGAACACCGGCGGGACTGCTCGCTGGTCTCCTGTTCGCTCTGCACGCCTCCAACACTGAGGCCGTGATCTGGATCTCCGCCCGCTTCGACCTCCTGGCCACGTGCTTCGGCCTGTCCGCCGTGTGCTGGATGGTCCGGGGCTGGAAGGGGGATGCGTGGGTGCCCGCTCTGCTTTTCCTGCCCGCGCTCCTGTCAAAGGAGGCGGCGGTCGCGCTGCCTCTCGCTGCCGCAGGGTGGGCGGTCTTCGTACGGGGCACCTCGACGCGGGAAACTATCGTCCGGGTTGTGCCGTGGCTCGCGAGCCTCGTCGCGTACGGTGCGCTCCGTCATATGGCCGGCGGCGTCTCGGCGGTCGGCGGTTCGTCCCGGATTCCGAAACTCGTGGTGTTGGGTCTATTGCTCCTCGTTGTCGTCGCGCTGTCCGACCGGCGATGGGAACGAGTGCGGGACTGGCTGAAGCCGCACCGTGTGCTGTGCGGCCTGGCCGTCAGCGTACTGGTGGCTCTCGCCGCGACTGCGGCGGCAGCCTCACAGGGATATGCCGGACACCTGGTGCGTGAGAAGTTCGCCGTGAGCGGGTTCGCGTTCTCGTATCTCACGTCACCCCTGCTGAGTCCGCTCGAAGCGCTGTACAGCGATCCGGGTGCACGCGCGGCGTGGCTTGCAGGCGCCCTCGCGATCCTGCTCGCATGCGCCGTGGCGTTTCGAATATGGGAGAGGCTGCTCGACGATGGTCGAATGTGGTTTCTCGCCGCATTCCTGGCCGCGACGCTTCTGCCGATCTCAGCCCTGACGGAGGGGAAACGCTACCTGTACCTGCCCTCGGCGGCGATGTCTCTCATGGCCGGCGTTCTCGTCGGCGAGCTCCATGCGCGAGTGCGCCGCGTCGCGCTCTCGGTGATCGTCATCGTCCTGACTGTGTCGGCGATTCAGATCGCGGTAAAGAGTCGCGACTGGAACTGGGCCGGTGCCATGACCGCCGAGGGGGCGCAACTGGTGGATGCTGCCCTCGCGCCCTCATGCGGTTCCGGTCATGTCGTCTTTCTGACAAGCCCGGTCGCAATGCACAGCGTGTATTCGCACTTCTACTACGAGACTTTCGAGATCCGGCGCGGTTGTATGCCTGACATCTTCCAGGTTGTCGCTCGCGTGGTCCGTGTCGATACGCGCGTCGTCGTACGATGGCACGGGCCTGGCGAAATCGTGATGACCGTCCCCTCGTATCGTGACAATTTCCTACTGTCCGGAGACCTGCGTGCGTTCAACACACCATTTCACGCCGGTGAACAGAGCGACATCCAGACTCCCCTCGGCCTCTTGCACGCGGCAACCGCTGGGGAGGGCGCGGAGTTCACTCTGGCCCTCACGCCGGAAGCGCAGCGCGAGCACATCCAGTTTTTTTACTACTCTGACGGTCGCATCCGGGCGCTGGAATCATCGCAGTGAGATCATCGTCCGGGGGCATCGCACGTTCGGCATGCTCGCCGTTTGGCGCATGCGCGGAAGCGGGCGGGGTGCGGACCTCCGGCTGTCCCAACGTCCGCAGCTCCACTGAGGCACGTCGCGGCGCGGCGCGTGGTATGGGTGTTCTTTCAGGGGGCGTGATGGGACGCCCTCCCTACCTGGATCGCTCCCAGTTTGACCCCTAGCACACGTTGATCCTGGCTCCCGGGAATGACCGCGGCGGGCACCCACGAGGGAGAGATCAGCAGATCAATGCGACTCTGTCCGCTCGACGGTTCCGCGCGGAGGAGTGTGCGCAACTGCTGCCACCGGGGACCGACCGTGATGCGATTCACGAGCCGGCCGTCGACCCGGACCTCCACCGTCTGGTTTTCGCCCGAGGGCAGTGCCCCGCACAGCGGGATCGCAAGTGAAGTGGCACCCTCCTCCACCAGGATGGTCACCTGGCGGCCAGACCAACTGAAGTGCGTGCCATCCGCGTCCGTTCCCTCATCGAACAGGCCGTCGGTCACCCGGGTCCGATACATGCTCGCGAGCTCCTGCCTGGCGCGGAACGGAACCGAGATCAACATCAGACCGCCGAGGATCACCGCGATCGGCCACTTGAATCCGAAAGGCCGCCTCGCCGCCGTTCCGCTCCCGCCGCTCGCTGCGACGGAGCTGTCGAGCCCTGCCGGAACCGCAGAAGCAGAATGGCCGGCCGCCAGTCCAAGCGCCATCCAGAAGGCAAACGACACCTCGCGCAACATCAGAGGGTTACTGACGAGACTGGTGATGAGGAAGGCGACGAGTCCAGCCGCCAGACCGGCGAGGCGGGCATCGCCAGCTGTTCTGAGCGCCTCTCGGATGCGTTTGGCCGCGGCGGCGAGAATCCAGACAAACAGGCCAAGTCCGACCAGGCCCAGCTCCGCTCCCACCCGCAGAAAATCGTTGTGCGGGTTCTTGCGGCTATTCCACAGCGCATTCAGCTCTGGAGACGCGAAGGCTCCGGCGACAAGATAGAAGCGATCGATGCCAACGCCGAACAGGGGGCGTGTCCCGATCACGCGCAACCCTGCCCGGAGCAGCTCGACGCGAACCGTCAGCGACAGCCTCGCGGTGGCGCCAACCAGATCGTGCCCGATGAGCCATCGAAAACTGAGGACCATCGCGACCATCGCGACGCCAGTAAACAGCACCACGCCGCGAACCGGCGCCGTTCTGTGGCGCGCCACGGTCAACGCCAGGACGACGGTTCCACCGAGAGCTGCAGCGAGGACCGACCGTGATCCGGTCAGGTAGATTGCCGCTATCAGGGGGATGCCCGCCACGACCCATAGGAGCCGGCGCCGGCGCGAGGCGATCGCGAGTCCCAGCGCAGCCAGCCAGCACAGTGAGAAGTACGAACCGGCCGCGATGTAATCCGGTATCTGCGGGGAGACGCGGAGCCCGGCGTAGGTTGCGCGGAGTTCCGCGATGATGCGCGGATTGCGGAGAACGATCTCTCCCAGCCGAACGAGGCTCATCATGGAAAGGCCAGCGCCGCCTAACGCCAGCATGCGCAGCGCTCTCCCGAAAAACGTGACATCGACCTGGCACAACGCGGCCATGACGACGAACAGCGCGAGCGACTCCAACAGGGCGGCGGTTGAGACGACCGTCCAGAAGTCTCCGGGTTGGACGAAGTAGTCGCGGCTCACGAACTGGAGCAGCGCCTGGACGTATCCCTGTGAGTAACCCGACTGCACGTAGTAGACCCGCAGCCAGACGAGCGTGGACGCGACGGCGGTGACCGCGAGCAGAACGACCGGCACGGAGATCCACGCCGTCAGTGCACGTCGATAGAGGCGGCCCCGCGGAAGAAGCGCCCGGACGCCGCAGCCGACCAGGCACGCCACCCCGAGGAGCTCAGTGACGCGCAGCAGCGGAACGCGAACCAGGTGAGAGAGTACGATATTGAAACCTACCAGTGCGACAGTGACGAGCAGCGCATCGGCCGGACGGACGATCGCCAGGATGGAGAATCCCGCGAGCGTCGCTCGGACCGTCCAGTTGCTGCCGGGTGCGAAACCGACGGACAGGAGCACGATCACCAGTGGCAGGATCACGATGATCCATGAGGCCGACGCCGTGAGGCGTCGAACTCGATCCCATGCAGCGATCACTCGATGTCCATCTTCCTATCTGTCATGTCCACCGCGACCGGCGCCAGTCCTGGGCCCGCCGGGCAGCCGGATCGTCAGGATGGAGAGCCATGCGACGTTCGCGTCTCACAGGATCCGATGAACTGTTCGCCGAGGCGTTCCGGCACCCCGATCGAACCTTAGCGAGGTGATTCCGACAAGTCAACTGCGCGGGCGTCGATGACGTATGCTTCTCACGAATATGGACCGTCTGGTTTGGACTCCGCATGACGTTGTCGACGTGGATGGCCCGCGGGCGATGCTGCGCGCGTACCTCGAACAGCGTGATGTCAGAGAGTTCTGCGCCAAGCTCCGCACCGCCGGCCCTCTCTCGGCGGCATGTGATGTGGGCTGCGGGTTCGGACGGTTGACGCCCGTCCTGACCGAGTTCGCTGAACGGGTCGTCGGATTCGAACGCGAGAACTCGCTGGTGAGCATCGCGCGGTCATTGCAGCCGTCGATCGACTTCCGTCCAGTCGATACCCTGCAGCGACTACCGGCCGACCAGGGGTCCTTCGATCTCGGCTTGGTCTTCACGGTCCTCCAGCACGTTCCGGAGCCGGACGTGCGAGCTGTCATCGACGAATTGCGGCGCATCGTGATGCCGGCTGGTCACCTGCTATTGTGTGAAGAGACCGACGCCGCTCTCGAAGCCGGCGACCGATCCGCCGCACACCTGGGATACACCTGTGGTCGCTCTGTGCCGACGTATGAAGCGTGGCTCGCGCCGTGGAAGCTGGTCGCGACCAGGCGTCGAACGATCGAGCCGGGCTATCCTCGGCCGGACGTCGGCACGTACATGCTCTTTGCCGGCCCGAGTTGCCCCTGAAGGCGGGGAGGGAAGGGACGACGCGCTCTCGTTCTCCGAGTGGCGCCGCGCTGGTGGGACCTACGAATCGCGTGCGGGGACAGCGAAATGAACTGCGTCAGGAGGCGGTATCGAGCCTGTCAAGCCTGAAGCTGAATCTCAGAAGCCTGATCGACTTTTCGCCGCACGCGCGTTCCAGTCGCGCTCGCCGCTCGGGATCAAAATTGACTGAGCCGATCACCACGACGTCGACCAACCCCCCGGCGATGAGTTCCAGCAGCTTCCGCTCCCCACCGAGAACCGGATAACCCTGAAGACGCGACTGCCCGCCGGGGTCATCGTCGATGAACCCGATCATGCTGAACTGCTCGAGGGGATGTGCGAGCAGTTCGCGCAGCACCAAGGATCCAGCCTCCCCCGCTCCATAGATCGCAAGTCGCAAACCAGGTCGACGTCGCCGGGCATACTCACCGATGAGTCGGAAGGAGGCGCGGGAGCCGCACAGCAGCAACATCAGCAGCGCGGCATAGATGACAAATACGCCTCGCGAGTAGTTCTCGAACCGGTACAGGTAAACGAGAGCGGCGACCAGCGCGACCGTTCCCGCTGCGATTCCCTTGGCGAATGCGACGCCGTCCATCAGGCCGAAGTACCGCCATGCGCCGCGATACGCGCCGAATGTGAACAGCGCGAGCATCTGGATCGCGAGGGCGATCGGAAGCGACTGAAGGAGGGCGCCCTTGTAGACATTCCATTCGTGCCCTTCGAACCGAAGCCGCCACGATGCGTAATAGGCGACCAGTACGAGGCAGACGTCCAGAAGGACCTCGGCCACCCGCCGCTTGTACATCAGGTCCACGAGGAGCAGGGTGACTCCTCCGGCGGGCACCGCCGACGGTTCGTCGTACACCCGTACCTGGGCAAGGTATGCGGCAAAGACGACCATCGCCAAGATGAAGACCACGCCGAGCAGCCAGGCGTCGACGTCCGTCGAGCGGCGGACGAGAAACCCGATAGCTCCTGCTGCGGCGGCGAGCGCCCAGAGCACCCGCACCGCGCTCGGCTCCGAGAGCCCGAGCGCCACCAGCCGGTGCGACGAGTGATCGCGTCCACCTCGGGACACAGGGCGGCCCGAAACCACTCGCGAGATGGTCACGAGTGCGGTATCGAAAATGGGAATGAGGAGCACCAGCATCGGCGCTCCGATGATCGAGAGAATCCTCGAGCGGTCGTGCGCCGGTCCGCCCGCGGTCAGCGTCAGTGACGCCAGTGTCAATCCGAGGAAAAGGCTGCCAGCGTCGCCCATGAAAATTGACGCAGGATGCGCGTTGTACACCAAAAATCCGCTCGCCGCGCCCAGCACAATCGCCAGATAACGCATCTCCGGCCAGACGTCAGGCCTGCCCGAGAGGCCGACGAGCAGTGCGGCGCCGCTGATGATGGCGATTCCGGCGCACAGGCCGTCCATGTTGTCGAGCAGATTGAATGCATTCGTCACACCGACCAGCCAGACGATGGTGAGCAGCATGTCTATGGGTGCGATCTCGGTCCAGTGCAGTCGCTCGCCAAAAAATACGAACAGCGCCGAGAGCGCAATCTGCGCGATGAGCTTGGTCGTCGGTTTGAGCGCGTGGATGTCGTCGGTGAGCCCGACGATGAAAATCAGCAGCCCACCGAGCAGGGGAAGAGCGATGGGAACGATGTCTCCGCCCATCCCTGCGAGTGCCAGGACGGTGACCGCGATGGCAACGCCGCCAAACAGCGCAGTCGGGCGGTTATTCCAGCGATCCTTCCGGGGTCTGGCGACGAAGCCCTTCTTCACTGCGATCGCACGACAGAGCGGCACGAGGGCCGCGGAGACGGCGAACGCCACGACATACCACGCCGCCAGGGTCAAAGCATGGCCGGATAAGGAGAGAACGCTCATGTCCGATTCGCCGTGGTAGCTGGACGAAACGCCGCCCCGTGGGCCAGCTCCTTCAACGTGCGCTCGTACTCGTCGATGACCCGCTGCTTCTCAAAGTGCGCGTCGAGATACCGCGTGCCGTTTCGGCCAAGCTGCTCCCGGTCGGCGGTGGACAGCGAGTGCAGCTGAAGGACCGCATCCGCAAGGGCCCGAGCGTCTCCTGGCGCGGTCGTCAATCCCGCCTGCGCGGTCTGCACGAGGTCCGCTGCCGCACCGCCCGTCGCGCAGAGGACCGGGCGACCTGCCGCCAGGTACGACAGGATCTTCGTGGGGATCGCGTGGTCGGCGATGCCGGAGGGCCTGAGATGGACCAGGAGCGCGTCGGCCGCGCGCATGAAGGCCGGCATGTCTGACTGGGGATGCCGGCCGGCGAAGTGGACGTTGTTCGGCGCATCACGATCGGCGAGTCGCTCGAGCCGCCCCCGGTCCGACCCGTCACCCACGAACACGAAGAGAACGTCGGGCCGATTGGTCAGCAGGGATGCCGCGTCAATCACCGTCTCGAGCCCCTGCACCGTCCCGAGGTTGCCCGCGAACATCACGACGAACTTGTCCGTCCAGCCAAGCTCGCCGCGGACGTCGCGCATGGACTCCCGCGCGAACGCTGTCGTGTCCACCCAGTGATTCGCCACGGCCATCTTGTCAGGATCGACTCCGCGCCCGGCCAGGTACGTCGCCGCGGCGCGGCTGACGACGAGAATCGCAGGCGCCCGTCTGTAGACCCAGTCGGCCAGCACGTAGAGCAGGTCGACGAGCCGGCCGGGACGCATCAGTCCGGACGCGATGGCACTCTCGGGCCACAGATCCTGGACGTCGTAGACGTACGGCGCTCGCTTCAGCTTGCTGATCACCCACGCGCTGACCCCGACCGTGAGGGGCGGGTGCCAGACGTACATGACATCACACGGGGGCGCGAGCCAGGCCGCCTGGATCGACGACACCATCCAGGACAGGTAGTTCAGCATCCGCAGGCCGCTGCGCTGGCCGTGGTACGGATAGATGAACGTGCGCAGGATTCGCACGTGCTCGCGGACGTCCCACCGCCAGAGCGCGAGCCGGTAACCCGCGTACAGGTCTCCACCGGGGTAGTGCGGAAACGCGGTGACCACCGTGACGACGTGGCCCCGCTCCTGCAGTGCGCGCGCGAGCTCGCCCGTCTTCGGGATCGGCTCGGGGTCGTGATAGATGGTCAGGATCAGGATGCGCATACGCTCTCGCGGTGGCGCGGCCGTACTCGGACGGCGCGTCACGCGTCTGACGGCCCGGGCCCCTGTAACCCGCCAGTGTCCGCGTGACGTCGCACGCTCGAGTACCCGAGCACGATTTTCGCCACGGTTCGGGACACCTTGGGAGCCGTGTACTCGGTCGGCGGTGTCCAGTCCGACCCGGTCTCGAGCGCCAGGGTGAGCGCCGCGCTGATACCGTCCGGTGACGACCCGCTCAGGACGTTGCTGCCGCACTCGATCGTCTCCGGGCGCTCCGTGACGTCGCGCAGCGTCACGTTCGGAACGCCGAAAATTGCGCATTCCTCCTGGACGGTTCCAGAGTCCGACAGCACCGCGCGCGCGCGCTTCTCGAGGTGCACGAAGTCGAAGAACCCGAACGGGCGCAGAAGCGTCAGGCCCTTCCCCTCGATACCGTGGTGCCGCATGCGGTCAGCCGTCCGGGGATGCACGCTGACGAGCACCGGAAGACCGTGCGTCCGGCCTGCGGCAGCGAGGGCTTCCAGCATCCGCCCCAGCCGCGTCGGCTCGTCGACGTTCTCCGCGCGGTGCAGCGTGACGAGCAGGTACCCGCTGGCGACGACACCAAGACGCCCCAGCGCGTCGCTCGCGTCGATCGACGATCGGTAATGGGCCAAGACCTCGTAGATCGGGTTGCCGGTGACGAAAATCCGCTCGCGCTCGATTCCTTCCCGCACGAGGTTGTCCTTGCTGCGACCCGTATAGGGCATCAGGACCGTGCTCGAATGATCGATCACCCGCCGGTTGATCTCTTCGGGCACCCGGTCGTCATAGCACCGGTTGCCGGCTTCCATGTGGAACACCGGGATGCCGAGACGGGCGGCCACGATCGCGGCGAGCCCGCTCGTCGTATCTCCCAGGATCAACACGCGGTCCGGCCGTTCGCGGGCCAGCACCTCCCCGCATTTCTCCAGAATCGCGGCGGCCTGCGCGGCAAAGCTGGCCGCGGCCCCGATCCCCAGATACACGTCAGGTGCGCGAACGCCGAGCTCCGCGAAAAAGATGTCACTCAGCTGCGGATCGTAGTTCTGCCCCGTGTGCACGAGCGTCTGCGCGCAGAAGCGATCCAGGGTGCGGATCACCGCGCTCAACCGGATGATCTCGGGCCGGGTGCCGAAGATGGTGACGACCTTCATATCGGCGCGCCGGCGGCCTTCGGCTCACGGTACGGCGCCAGCATGGTCTCGAGCGCCGCCGCGTCGAGCGTGATTTCCGACGAAGAATACTCCCCCGTCAGCGCGGGCGCGCCGAGGGGTTCCGCCTGCAGCTCCGGAAGCATCGGCCGAATCACGTAATACCCGCCGCGGTCCACCGTACGATGGCACTCCTCTTCGGAGACCATGATCTCGTGGATCTTTTCGCCGGGCCGGATACCCGTGTAGACGACAGGAATGCCGCGGCCGTTGATGATGGCCTCGGCGACATCCACTACACGCGCCGCCGGAACCTTGGGGACGTACGTTTCGCCCGGCAAGGCATGCTCGATGGCGGCGAACACGGTGTCGACGGCGCGGTCCAGACTCAGCAGGAATCGCGTCATCTCCTTCATGGTGATCGTGACCGGCCCCCCCTTCGCGACCTGGTCGAGAAACAGCGGAACGACCGACCCTCGAGACGCAATCACGTTGCCGTATCGAACGCACACGAAGCGCGTGCCCGTCAGGCCCACGTTCGCCTCGACGAGAATCCGCTCCATGACGGCTTTCGTCATCCCCATCACGTTGATGGGCTTGCACGCCTTGTCAGTGGAGACGCCCGCGACGACTTTGACCGGCAGACGCAGCTCCCGAATCGCGCGCACGAGATTCATCGCCCCCAGGATGTTCGTGGCGACCGCCTCGGCCGGGAAATATTCGCACGACGGGACCTGCTTCAGCGCCGCCGCGTGGATGACGACGTCCGCGTCTCCCAGCGCGCGGGCCAGCGCGCCGTAATCGCGGACGTCTCCGATCCGAAACGCGAGGATCTCCTGCGAGTGCCTGTAGATGACCTCGTCCGTCGCGGAGTCGCGGTGAAGATACGAGAGCCGCATGTCGTGCTGCTTGGCTTCGTCGCGCGAAAACACGGTCACTCTCGCGGGCCGTCCGGAGCCTCCGCCGAGCAGCCTGCGCACGACCGTCTTGCCAAGCGAGCCCGTGCCACCGGTCACGAGCACCCGCAGTCCATCAAACACGTGAGTTCCTCCACTGGTCATAAGGCGTGGGGTCGGCCGCCATGTCGCCGATCATCTCGGGCCACGTCGGGATCCGCAACCCGGTCGTCCGCGCGAACGACGAACCGTCGAGCGTGCGATCGATGATCAGCTCGTCGCTGGGCTCGATCGTCACCGCGCTACGGTAGGCCTGATTCAGCTGTTGCAGCAGATCGTACTTGGAGATCGGCTGCGATGCCACGTGATAAAGCCCCTCGAGGGCCGGATGCCGTTCCACGACCTCGGCGAGCACACGCGCGAGGGCGAGCGTCGTCAGGCCTGAGAAGAACGCCCGCGTGTACCCCTTGACGCGTTCGCCCCGCCGGGAGAGGAACCATTCGACGAGCCCGGTCGTGGCCGCCAGCTCCCGTCCGACGATTGAAGTGCGCAGTGTGAGGCTGCCGGGGCCGGATACCTCGCCCAGCAGCTTGGTGCGGCCATACAGATCGGTCGCGTCAGGCACCTCGTCTTCGCGGTACTGACCACGGTCCCCCGAGAACACGCAATCCGTGCTGATATGAATCACCCGGGCGCCGATGTCGCGGCCGAGCGCGGCCAGTTGGTGCGGGAACAGGGCGTTGATCGCGATGCTCGGCACCGGATCCCTGCCGGCTTTGAGCTGCTTCACGATACCGACGCAGTTCACCACCACCCCGGGGGCCGCGGCGGCGCAGGCGCGAACGACGCTGTCGAAGTCGTCCGCACGGACGTCGGCAATCACGCGGGCACCGGCGAACTGGCCAGAGGGGGCGTGCTCCATCCGGCTGCGCACCGTCGACCACGTGTCGAACCGATCACGGAACAGCTGCCACACCTTGTGCCCGAGCATCCCCGTGGCCCCCACAATCAGCACGCGGGGGCTTGCCGACTCGCTCATCGCAGAGCCTGCTCGAGCTGCTCGATCGTCCGGTCACGCGTGTGCTCCCAGGTGAACACCGTGGATCTCCTCAGTGCCGCCCGCCCCAGACGGCTGTGTTCTGCCGGGTCTGCCAGGACCACGTTGACCCGACTCGAGAGCGTGGCGGTGTCGCCGGGTGGATAGTACAACGCCGCTTCGCCAAACATTTCCGGCATCGGCTCGCGGTCCACGGAGATGGTGGCGCATCCATGGCTCATCGCCTCGAGGGCCGTATTCGGACATGCTTCGGCGCGGCTCGTCATGACAAACGCCGTGCAGGCCCGAAACGCCTGGGCCATCTGCTGAGTGCCCAGCTGACCCGCCCACGTGACGCGGTCCTCCACGCCGAGGGCCCGCGCGAGCCGGTGCAGGCCGGCCGCGTAGCCGTCGCACCGCGCATCGACCTCTCCGGCCACGACGAGCCGTACGTCCCGCGGCAGCAGCGCCAGTGCGCGGAGCGCATCCTCCATGCCCCGTGCGGGACGAATCGATCCGGCCGTGAACAGCGTCGGACGCGCATCCCGAAGTGGGCCTCCCTCGGCGCTCGCGGGATCGACGCCGTGATGAACGACGCCAACACGCGCCGAATCGATGGCCCACCTGGACACGATGAAGTCTCGTACGTGGTGCGACACGGCAATCACGCGATCCGCCCGTCGCGACGCGCGGCGCGCGGCCCACGCGCGGCCGACATTTCTCAGGCCCTCTCCCCAGCTGTTGCCGCCGAAGGGCACGGTCAGTGGCTCCATGTTCCTGACCATCGTCACGACAGGAATGGAACCGAACGATGCATGACGCGCCGTCGGCACGAACACGACATCCGGCATCAGCGCCGCCACGTCCCGGACGACGCCCGCGAAGCGGCGCCTCGGTTCGCGCGCGTCCCAGGTGCGGACATCGAGGCCCGGATCCAGGCTCTGGGTGGCGCCTGGCACGAAGACCGTCAGGCTGCTGATCCGGTCATCGGCCGCCATCAACGGCATGAGGCGCGCGAGGTACTTGCGATAGCCACCGCTCAAGCCCCCTGCCGTCAGATTGACGACTGCGACTCGCATCAGGAGCCGGCCGCCTGGCTCTGCGCCGCACGGCGGCCGCGGCCCACGACGAGACCCCGGCGGAACACCTCGGCATCCGCGAGACCGGCCTCCTCGAACCATGCCTTGAGCGTGCCGACAGTCTGGGGATGATCGTGCGCCGGCGCGAGCATGTCGAACGTATCCAGCACGGCCCATTCCTTCAGCTGGGACGGCGTGAGCGGCAGCAGGCCGTCGTAGTTCGCCACCGGCAGGGCATGTCTCAACTTCGCGCCGATACCGGGGACGCGGCCGAGGGCCAGGCTGAGCGGCCAGAGCCTGTTCACCATCGCGGTCACGAGGGCGAACAGCCGGTCCGGCGGCACGTGCTTGGTGAGCGGTCTCAGCCAGTATTTCGGCCAGAGGATATTCAAGGGAGTGCGCGGGTACAGATCGACGCCGAGTCGCCCGCCAGGCGCGAGTTCGGCGGCCAGTGCGGCAAACGACGCGTGCACGTCGGGCGTGTGCTGAAGGACGCCGAAGCAGTACACGAAGCTGAACCGCGTCGGCTTGAACGGCAGGTGATACACGTCCCCCTGGACCACATCCAATCGCGGATGCGGACCCAGGTTCTGCCGGCAGGCATCGACCGCGCTCGAGTAGTCCACGGCCACGAGCCGGGCGCCGGTGCTCAGCGCCACTTCGGCGAAACGTCCCGCGCCGCACCCCACATCAAGGGTCCACCTCCCCGCCATGTCGGAGGGCTTCCACCCGGACTGCTCGAAAAATCGACGGCTCGTGATTGGCTGTCCAGTGGAGCTGTCGAGCTGGGTGCGGCGAAACTGATTCCACTGGAAGCCGAAGCTGCTCGAGTAATTGTCAGCGGCGACGAACCGGGGGACGAAGCCGACGATCGGGTACTGCGCCGCGCATCGGGCGCAGTCGAGCGTCCCCGACTCGACCTCGCCGTCAACCTCCTGCCCCACGTGTAACCCCAGGCTCTCGCGGCAGGAAGGGCACGCGAGTATCTCAACGAGGTCTGCATGCATGACGTTACCCGGTGGAGACGCGGTACTCGCGCCGCCACAACTCGAACATCAGGAGGGCAAACAGCCGTGGCATGTTCGAGAAGCCTCTCTGCTGGCCCCCGATCACGTGCCGAACCGCGTGCCGGTCGAAGACCCCCGGGGTGGTCCCGTCCAGCACATCCCTGATGAGCGCACCCCATTCCCCCTTGAACCACGCGTCGAGCGGCAACGAGAATCCCTGTTTGCGCCTCAGGTCGAGCGCGGGGGGAAGCAGCCGCGCCGCAAGCCGGCGGGGAAGTATTTTTCGTTCGCGTTCGGTGGCGCGGAGGTTGTCCGGCACTACGCCGAACGCAAACTCCACGAGCCGGTGATCGAGGAACGGCGCGCGGACCTCGAGCGAATTGAGCATGCTCGCGCGATCCACTTTGGTCAGGATGTCGTCCACCAGGTAGCTGCGAAAGTCCGTCGTCGTCGCGCACTGGAGGGCGGTGCCGGTCGGCGGCGCCAGGCTGGCTTTGAATGCCTCGGGGCCCTGCCCCTGAGGCTCCATAGATCCTAGCAGCTTCCGCCGGGTCGCCGGGTCGAAGTATTGGTTGAACTGCGCGATGCCGAAGGCCTGATCGCCCGTCAACCCGAGCAGGTAATTACGCCCCTTCATTCCCACTGGGAGCCAGGCCGTCGCGAAGGGCCGTATGGCCCGGCCCACCGCCGACGGGACGAACGCACGCGCGCGGGCCTGCGACTGCACCCAGCTGTGGTGGGGGTACCCGCCGAACAGTTCGTCCCCACCGTCACCGCCGAGCGCCACGGTCGCCTCGCGTCGAATGAGGCGCGAGACGAGATATGTCGGAACCATGGACGAGTCCGCGAGCGGCTCGTCGTACTGGCGCGCGAGCTCCGGCAGCAGATCGACCGTCGCAGGTTCGGCGGCCAGGACGACGTGCTCCGTGCCGAAGTGTTCCGCCACGATCCGCGCATGCGGCGATTCGTCGTGCGCGGCGTGCCCCGGAAAGGCGATCGTGAAGGTCTTGACTCGCCGGCTGACGCGCGCCGCCATCGCCGTCACGAGGCTCGAGTCGACGCCACCGCTGAGCATCACCCCGACCGGCACGTCGGCGATGAGCCGCAACCGTACCGAGTCGAGCAGGAGGCTGTCGAGCCGCGCGACCAATTCGTTCTCGTCCGGGGGCGCATCCGTGCTGCGCGCGGGCAAGCGCCAGTATGGCCACGTCCGGACGGTGTCCGCCGACAGGTCGTACATGAGGGCGTGCCCCTGCGGCAGCTTCCTGACCCCCTGGATGATGCACTGATCGTGCGGCACGTACCCGAAGGCCAGGTACGCGTCGAGCGCGGCCCTGTCGAGGGCGCGCGGGCAGGCCGGGTCCGCGAACAGCGCTTTCAACTCGGATCCGAACGCCAGCTGCCGGTCCGCGTGCCGATAGAAGAGCGGCTTCTCGCCGGCGCGATCGCGAGCCAGGAACAGCCGGCGGCGCGGCTGGTCGTACAACGCGAAGGCAAACATGCCGTTCAGGCGATCCAGGCAGCTCGTGTCCCAGGCGCGATACGCCTCGATCAGCACCTCGGTATCGCTGGCGGTGCGAAACGTGTGGCCCTGCTGGCGCAGCTGCTCGCGCAGGTCCAGGTAGTTGTAGATTTCGCCGTTGAACACGACCCGGCAGTCGCCGGACGCATCCGCCATCGGCTGGTGCCCGCCAGGGGACAGATCGATGATCGACAGGCGGCGGTGGCCGAGGGCGACGGACCGGTCGCCAGACTCCCACACCCCCTCGTCGTCAGGGCCGCGATGCCGCAACGTGTCCCGCATGCGCTCCACGACCTCGCGGCTGACCGTGCGGGCGGACGAAGCGATGCCGGCGATGCCGCACATGCGCTAGCGGCCGTTCCCCGTGATGACGGATCGTCTGGTGAGCACCTGCCGGTACACGGCGTCGTACTGGGCGGCGGCCGACGCGATCGACCATGCCTCGGCGCGTGTTTTCGCGGTCGCCGCCCGCAGCGCGGCAGCGCGTGGATCATCGAACACCTCGAGCACCGCGCGCGCGATCGCTGCAGGGTCCTGCGGATCGACCCAGAGCGCCGAGTGCCGGTCGAGGATTTCGCGGTGGGCCGGGATGTCGGACACGACGAGCGGACGCTGGCACGCCATGGCTTCGATCACGCTGTTCGGCCGCCCTTCGAAGAGCCCGACAGCGACTACGACCGCGGCGCGCTTCATGGCGCCCCAGATGTCGGATACGTACCCCGGCGTCAGGATGCGGTTGCCAAAGCCCTCCGCGGCCACTCGCCGCTGGACGGACTCGTGCAGGCTCCCCTCGCCGCACAGGATCGCCACCGTGCCGGGGCGCCGCACCACCGCCTGCAGCGCCGTCACCAGGACGTGGATGTTCTTCTCGGGCTCGAACCGACCGGCAAACAGCACCACGTCGTCCGCGTCTCCAACCGCACATCCGGGGGGCAGCGCGGGTTGCGCCGAGTCGATTTCTTCGGTCGGCAGCGCGTTCGGGATCACGACGCGTGCGACGTGCGAGCCGAGGCGGCCGTCCCAGTAGTCGCTGCCGGCCTGCGAGTTCGCGATGATCGCGTCAGCGGTTCGCGCGAGGGTGAGGCGCACCCGGTTCTTCATCGTCGCGGGGTACGCGAGGACGGAGCTGCGCTCGCTGATGACGGTCGGCACGCGGAAGAACCTGGCGACCACCCCGGCGAGGACTTCCATCTGGACGAACCAGACCTGGACGATATCGGGCCGCACGCGCCTGAAGACGGTCCCGAGCTGCCAGATCAGGCGGGGATCGTGGCTGCTCGATCCGTTCAGCCTGTGCACGACGGCGCGCCCGGCTTCGAGCCGCGGCAGGTTGGCCCCCTGCGCGCCGAGCGCGACGTGCACGTCCCACCCGCGGGCAGCCAGCGGCCCCGCCAGGTATGCGAGCTGACGTTCCGCGCCTCCCCCGCCCATCCCGGGAATGCAGTGCAGCACCCTCACGGCGGCTCAGACACCCGCCGCCAGAAGTATCCGCCTCGCGTTCCTCAACGTCGCCTGAACGAGGCGAACCGCGATCAGGAGCGGGAGGAACCGGTAGACGATGTAATAGCCGAAATAGAGCGTCGACCCGCGGTATGTGTAGTAACACCACAGGCACATGCAGAGGTAAAACACCGTGGCCCAGTAGCCGTCCTGGTGGTTCGCGTACCAGCGGTGGATCACCGCGAACAGAACGCCGAGGCCAAGGCCCCTCAACAACAGCTCGATCCAGTCCAGGCCGATCACCGCGTTGGAAATCACGCCCAGCACGCAGCCCAGCCCGACCCCGTCCACCTCGGGATAGCCCATGCACGGGTCGGCCTTGTCGAAGGGCAGGAGCTGGCTCGGCACCAGCATCACGAGATCGTTCGCGTAGATCTGCCACGGAATCCGACCGAGCGTTCCCGCGGATTGCCGGACATGGAGGTCGTACGCCATGCCGTAGAGCGCCTGGAACTCGTTCATCGTCGCCCAGGGAGAGGCTTCGGACTGTGCCACCGTGCTCAAGCCGCCGCCCAGATCGCGTGCCATGCCGTAGACGAGTGCGCCTCCGAGCAGGACCGACACCAGAACGACAGCGCGCAGCGCCGGCAGCGGCTTCACCAGCCTGTGATACAGGAGCCCCGTGGCCATGAGCAGCATCACGTACCACGTGCGCCCTCCCATTCTCGTGATGGTCGTCAGGCCCTCGACGGCAAGCCATCCGAACAGCGCGACGCGCCAGCGCCAGTCCTGCCAGCGGGCCATCAGCCACACGAGCGCGCACAGCTTCAGGAGAAACAGGATCGCGAAGAGGTTGTGCGAGATCTGCCGGATGAAGAGAGGAAGCGCCTCGGCGGAAGCCGTCGCCGCCGTGAGATCGCTGTACGACGGATCGTACGAGACGCCGAATACGACCTGCAGCAGCTTGAAATAGGCGAGAAGCGAGGTGGCGACGAGCCCGATCGCCGCGACGGCTGTCGGCCGGAGCGCGCGCGTCGGACCCGATTCGATCGGCACGGAGCCCCGAAAGAGCAAGTACGCGGCGGTGAAGCTATAGAGGTAGAGGACGTGCCGCCACGCGAAGCCGCCGACCTCCGTCGCGTTCGGATTGTGCAGGTAGAGCGGGAGGTAGCTGAGCTCCGTCCAGCGCAGTCCGGCGAGCCAGAAACCAAGCAGCGGGAGCGCTGAATAGACCGCGGTGATGAGAATCGTCAGTGCACCGAGATCGAAAATCGGCAGGCGTCCGTCGAGGTCGTACAGCCGCACGGTCACTGCGACCGCCAGTCCGCAAATGGCGATGAGCGGCATGAGCACGGGCAACGCCGGGTGCGAAGAGGAGGCGAGGGCGAACGCCGTCGCGACGGCGAGGCCCATGAGCGAGACACTCGTCCGGGAGACTCTCCAGGGCGCCGCCCCCCGCCGTAGGGCCATGTCGAGCATCAGGTCCTGGCGCTCCGGCGCGCGATCCCACGTTCGATGAGCTCACCCGCCTGCCGCAGCCGCAGCGCGATTCGATCCTTCTCCCGGACTTTTCTGAAACCGTTCAGCGCAATCCTTCGACGTTCGGCGTCGTGCGCGAGATAGTACTTCAGCTTGTCGATGAGTTCGTCGGCGCTGTCGTACCCGACAACCTCCTCGCCCACGTCGAAGAACTCCCCCAGATACGCGCCGCCGTCTGAAATCTGCATGACGCCGTTGCCGGGCAGGTCGAAGAGTCTGTAGCTTCCTATCGTGTAGGTCCCGCGGTTGTGCACGTTGAACCCGATTTTCGCCCGTTGATAAAGCGGCACATAGTCCGCGAAGCCGATCGGCCTGACCCAGCCGGGAAAGCCGTACTTCGCGTTGAAGTAGAGGTTGCGCTTCAGATTGCTGAGACCGTGGAGCCGGCACCGGCCCCGGAACGCCCGCTTGACCCGGGCGAGGAGGGGCATCTTGTTCACGTGCAGCGCGCCGACGAAGAGGATGTCGATGTCGCGAGGCCCGGCCAGGATGGTCTCGTCGGTCTGCGTCGGATCGAAGGCGGCGTCGAACAGCGCCATGGGCCAGAAATCGACGGTCGTCGCGCCGCAGTACCGGAGCTTGTCGGCCATGCCCATGTCGGCGCTGTACGCCGGCGAATGGAAGAGGACGTGGTCGTACGCGTGCACGTAGGCAAAATCGCGGTCGTAAGCCGTCATTGGTCCGTCGGAAGTACGAAGAACGCGATAGACGGATAACTTCCGGAGGTAATCCGGATGATAGGGAAAGCAGTTGTCGACGATGACCGCGTCGATGCTGCGGGCCTGCAGGGTCTCCTCGAATACGCTGTACAGCCGCAGCAGGTCGGCATCGCGCTGGTAGTAGAGGTTGTCGAGCAGCTGTGCCCGCAGCGACCGGTTCGGATCCAGATACTCGCCATGGTTGAACGGCACGAACGAGTACGGTCCGGCCGACGCAGCTGCGATCTCCCTGGTCCAGTAGTCCGCTTCGAATCCGCTCTTGTTGAACGAGTAGAGGATGTTCATCGCGACGTGGCCGCGCCGGCAGACCGGGAGCGCAGGACGAAGTTATAGCTCGGAGTCCAGTCCCGGTTGCGGTAGTGGTCCAGGATCTCGAACCGGCGGGCAAGGCGGCGCCTGACCTGCCGCACGCTGAAACCGCGCCGGCCGATTTCCCAGAAGTGCTGCCCTTGGCAGTACTGGCTGACCCGTCCGTCCGGCTTGCCGAAGTAGTTGAACAGGTCGATCACGACGGACAGATCGATGTTCCGGAAGCCCGGGACCGCACGAAGCTGCGCATGGCGTCCCGCCACGGGCAGGTAAATCAGCGCGCAGCGTCCGACGCGAGCAATCTCCTCGAGCGCGCGATCGAGGTACGCGAGCGCCAGGTGTTCGAGCACGTGCGACGCGATCACCACGTCGAACTGCCCATCGGCGAACATGTGCATGTCGTGCACGCTGCCGAGTATGTCCGGGCCGAACGTGTCGTCGATGTCGAACGTCGTCACGTCGTACCCGCGCCACTTGAAGATGTGCGTATCGAGCCCCTGGCCCGGACCGACGATGAGCAGACGGCGGCCGTCGCCGCAGCGCTGGACGTCACGGTACTGGTAATACGAGTTCGTGAAGTTCGACAGGTGCAGCTCGCGCTTCCACGCCGCGCGGTCCACCGGCATCACCGTGGGCGCCGGAGACGGGGTCGGGCCCGGCGCGCTCACCGGGCAGGCCCCGGCGCGGTCGCGATGACGTTGAACGACGTCGTCATGGCGCGATCTTCGTGTGGAAACAAGTTCGCGATCTCCTGCACGTTCGCGTATGGGTGATCCGATTTCGCGTCCCGGAACTGATACCCGAGGCGTTGCAGCAGCAGGAACGGGTTCCGGGCCGGGCTGCCGAAATGCGGCGCGACGGCCTCCATCACCATGACCGGGCGGCTGCGGCCGATGAGATCGATTCCGCCAGACAACGCATCGAACTCGTTGCCGTCGATGTCGATCTTAATCAGCCCCACCTCGGACACGCCGTTCCGCGCGCACCAGTCGTCGAGCCGGAGGAAGTCCACGAACGCCGCCCGATCGCTGCGGCCGCCTGACGTGCGCCAGCTCGATCTGAACTCGATCGGCTGCCGCTCGGCGTTGTGATCGCTGAGCGCCGCCCTGATCGCGCTCACGTGCGGGACGCTGTTCAGCGACAGGTTTCGCGTCAGCTTCTCGAACGCGAAGTCCGTCGGCTCGAATGCGAACACGCGGCCACGAGTCGTGACGAGCTGCCCGAGCGCGAGGGTGTGTGCCCCGATGTTGGCGCCGATATCGAGCACCGTCATCCCGGGTGTGCAATACCGGGTGAGCGCCGCCGCGACGTCGAGCTCGTATTGCTCGAGGTACAACGCGACGTCGATCATCTCTCCCAGATCCAGTTCGAACACGGACCCGCGGATCACGGCCCGGACCCGCCGGTTCTGCATGACCCGGCAGAACGCGGTGAAGTACAGCGCGCGAACGGCCGCGAACGGCGTCGCCTTGTAGATGCTCCTCGCGACCCGAATCAGCGATCTCGTCATGCCGCCATCATCCCCGCGTCCGTTCCAGCCAGGCCCCGGCGGCTCATTGCGGCCCCTGCACTCGTTCGGGCCGCGCAGCCCCGACCTTCAGCTGTCCGAGTACGAGCCGTGCGAGATACCTCGGCGCCGCGTGCACGCCTGTCGCGGCATCGAGCCGGCAGCCCCGCGCATACGGTCCGAGCGAGCTCATCCAACCCCGTTCGGCGCCGGCCGTCGCCACGCGAATCAGCATGGCGGCGAGATGGCGGCGGATCTCAGGATTATCCCGGGCCTCGGAGTGGCGGACGACAAACCGCTGATGGATCATCTCGATCGCGCGAGCGACAACCGCAGGCGGGTCGGCCGACCGGGGGTACACGCGGGGGTTGTTCAGTCGAATCCACGCATCGGGCCATTCTTCCGGCATGGCGTCTGAGCCGAGCGCCGTCGCGAGGTTCGACTGCAGCACGGCGCGGAGCCTGTCCACCCCCTCCAGTCCGTATCTGGACGAGACGGAGGCGCCGTGAACCCGAAAGCTCAGGTGCGCGCCCGGGAGGTTGTTCATCGGATGCCCCGCGGCAGCCACGCGGGACCAGAGCTCGAAATCCTGGCTCGTGTCGAATGTCTCGTTGTACCCGCCAAGCAGCGACCAGATCACGTCCTTCCGGAACAGGACCGAGCCGTGGAAGAACGGGCTGTCGAAGATCAGCTGCCAGCCGATCGCCAGGCTCGACACCGACTTCGGCCAGGGCGCCACGCGCACCGTGCGGCCGTGCGCATCGATCGTGCGGGCCTGGGTGCCGACGACGGCGACGGCCGGCGCCTCCCGGAGCCGCGCCACCTGGGCCGCAAGCCGCTCGGGATGCGACACATCGTCAGCGTCCTGCCGCGCGACGAACGTCCCTCTCGCGAGGGCGAGGCCGCGATTCAACGAGCGCGTCAGCCCGATATTCGCCTCGGTGCGCACGACGTGGATCCTGGGATCGCGCCAGGTCGCGAGACGCTCGCCCGTGCCATCGGTCGATCCATCGTCGAGGATCAGGAACTCGAAGTCCGCGAACGTCTGCCGCAGAATCGAGTGAACGGCGTCGTCGAGGTAGCGGATGCCGTTATGGACCGCCATCAGCACCGTGACCAGGGGCGGAGGGCTCACGACGCCACCCCCTGGCGGCGCTCGAGCCACAGCCCAAGCGTCAGCAGCGTCCACGTCTCGTACGTGTCGGCTGGCGCGGATTTCGGCACGCCGGGCAACAGGGCGCGCAAGGGACCGTCGGCGCGGAACGTGCGCGCCACGAGGCTGCGCACGTCCGGCAACTGGAGCCAGCGCCGGTAGGGCGCGCCGAAGCCGTGCTTCTCGCGCGACCGCACTTCCTCGGGCCAGTACCGTTCGCAGGCATGGCGGAGCACCATCTTGGTCCCGCCGTTCGTATCGACTTTGAGGCTGGCCGGCAACGACAGCGCGAACTCCGCAAGGTCGCGATCGAGGAACGGCGCGCGGGTTTCCAGTCCGTGAGCCATGGCGGCGCGATCGACCTTCACAAGAATGTCTCCTGGCAGGTAGGTCGACAGGTCGAAATAGAACGCGCGATTCAGGCCTTCGATGCCGGCGTCGGCCACATCAGGCTGCGGGCGCTCGACCGCGTCCCCGCGGGCGCTGGCGCCCCACAGCGCGCGGCGCCGGCCCTCGGAGACGTACACCTGGTTCATGGCCGCGCGAAGCCACATATCCGGCCAGCGCGCCGCGAGGCCGACCGCGACCGAGCGGCGATGCAGCGCACGGCTCCGCTCGCCGATTGCGCGGCTCATCGCGCGCAGCACCACCCATTCCGCCCGCGTGCCCCGAACCCGCTCGGAGAGCGCCAGCATCGGATACCAGCCGTACCCGCCGAAGATCTCATCCCCGCCGTCCCCCGCGAGGACCACCTTCACGTGCCTGCGGGCAAACTGCGACATGAGGTATGTCGGGATACTCGAGGAATCCGCGAATGGCTCGTCGTAGACGGCGGACATCTGCTCCAGCAACGTCGCGACCGGCGGCGCGCCCAGGTCAATCTCGTGGTGTTCGGTCCCGTACCGCTTCGCGACCGCCCGCGCATAGGGCAGTTCGTTGATCTCGCGTCCGAACCCGACCGAGAAGGTCTTCACGGGCTGACGGTTCTGCCCCTGCATGAGCGCGACAATGGACGTCGAGTCCAACCCGCCGCTCAGGAAGGCCCCGACCGGGACGTCGGCGACCATCTCGCGCTGAACCGCCTGACGCAAGAGGGTTCGGAGCATCTCCGCCGCGGCGTCGAGGGCCATCGGGCGCGTGTCGAGCCTGGGCTTCCAGTACCGGTGAGTCACCAGCCTGCCGTCCTGCCACCGCAGCCAGTGCCCCGGGGGGAGCGGGCGAATCGCACGGTAGATCGACATCGCGGGCGGCACGTAGCCGAACGCGAGATACGCGTCGACCGCGGCGGGATCGAGCTCCTGTGACACCTGTCCGGAGGCCATCAGCGCCTTGATCTCGGACGCGATCGCTATCCCTCCCCGGTCCAAGGTCGCATAGTAGAGCGGCTTTTCTCCGAACAGATCGCGGCCGGCAAACAGCGCCCGGTCCGTCAAGTCCCAGATCGCAAACGCGAACATCCCGCGGAACCTGTCGAGGGCGGCTGCCCCCCAGCGGATGTACGCCTGCAGGACCACCTCCGTATCCGAACGCGTGCGGAAGTCCGCCCCGTCGCCGGCCAGCTCGTGCCGGAGGTCGAGGTAGTTGTAGATTTCCCCGTTGAACGTGATCCGATACCGGCCGGTGCTGTCCGCCATCGGCTGACCACCGGAGACGAGGTCGATGATGCTCAGCCGCGTGTGCCCGAGCGCGCAGCCTGCCAAGACCTCGGATGCATGGCCGTCCGGGCCACGGTGGGCCAGCGCCGCGACCATCGCGTCGATCGAGGCCGGCGATTCTGCCGCCGACCCGGCAAGCGCACTGATGCCGCACATCGTGTCAGCCGCGCTTCACGGGCTGCCGCGTTCCAGGGGCTCCCGAAGCCCGCGGTTCCGACGCTCCTGCGGCGCTCCTGCGGACGGCGCGGCGGTATGCGCGTTCAGCAGCGGCCACTTTCGCGCGCACGTGAAGCCGCTGCAGCCACGTCACCGCTGACGGCCCGGCGCACCCGACGACGGCGATCACCCACATCTGCGCAAGGAAAGGCCTTCGCGCGAGGCACCACCGGACATCCGACAGCGCCTGCAGGCGCCGGCCTTCCCTGAACAGTTTCAGCGCGTGGGTCTTGCGCGCGGCGAACTGCGCGGCCGCCGCGCCCGTCTGCTCATGACGCTCGAGCTCTGTGGCGGTGAACATGCCCCGGCTGGTGAGGTCCACGGCAATCCCGGCGTCCCGGCAAATCGCCAGACCCTGAGGCCGCCACCGGCCCTTCTCGACGCCATGGTCGTACTTCAGTGCGGGCTCGTAGACGCCCCAGATGCGATCATCCATGTGGTCACTCATCTGGCTGCCGATGAGCTCGAAGTCCCAGGCCGAGAATCCAGACACCAGCAGGCGGCGCAAGGTGTCGACGCGCCAGATGGCTGCCTGCGCCGTGATCCGGTAGTCGTCAGCAGGCGCGAACCAACCGAGCCCCGGGTGACCGGCAACCGGTCTCGGCGGGGGATAAATCGAGTAGAGCCGCAGACAGCCCAACCGTTCCGACATCGCCAGGTCCGCGAGCTGCTCCACGCGCGCGTGATCCACCGGCTCCATCAGCAGGAAATCCTCCAGCATCACAATCAGGTAGTCGGCGTCGATCCGGTCGAGCATCGCGGCGACGCTCGCCGCCCAGGTGATGTCCTCCCCGATGCGCAGCACGTGCACGCGTGGGTCGTCGTAACTGGCGTAGTTGCTCCCGAGATAGACGGGGCCCCGGCAGTCCGGCCAGTGGCGCCAGAACAGCTCGAAGAACGGGCGCCAGAGGTCCGCGTAGCGATCGCACGACACCACCAGAACGGGCAGGCTAGCCACCTGCCGCTCCCCCGCCTCCGCGCTTGACGGCCACCACGTGATAGCCGACCGTGGCGATTCGCTCGAGCCCCAGCCGATCGAGGGCGCCAAGTGCGGGCAGAATCTCGCATGCCGGTAGTGTGATGAGCCACACCACGGAGAGGAGCGACGACCGCGCCAGGCCCAGGTGGCGCGTCTGCGATGGCCGCAGGTACGCACTGAACCGCTGCGCCTCCTGCCCGAAGAAGCTGAAGAAGCCGCCGTTCGCCTCGATTGACTGTACCTCGCACCCGGCCGCAGGGAGGAACCGTTCGTACCAGTACGGCGTATAGCCGCCGTAAAAATGGTACGGCTCCTGGTGCAGGTGCGATCCGAGCGGCGCGCTGATCATGAGGCGCCCCTCGGGCCGGAGGATTCGGGCCATCTCGCGGACCGCCGCGATCGGTTCCGGAACGTGTTCGAGCACCTCCGTGCAGAGCACCGCGTCGAACGATCCATCGCTCACCGGAATGGCGGTGATGTCGGATTGATAATCAAGCGTCGTGTACTGTCCGGCCGTTGCCGGTTCGAGCCCGAAATCGTGGGCGCGATAGTCGCAGTGCGAGAAGAAGTGCCGGTACTGGCCGACGCCCGCGCCAACGTCGAGCACGCGCGATCCCGCAGGCAGCGAGGCGGCCAGGCGCGCCACCCACTCGCGGCGCCGCTCCGTGTTGAACGCCCAGGTGCGTCTGCGCCACGCGCGCAGCGGCGTCAGCTCTGACATGGTTTCTCGAACCGGAACAGCCCGCATCCGTAGCTGCACGCCTGCGCGGCGCCAAACGTCGCCGCCTCCCGCTTCCATTCCCCCTGGTCGTCGATGAGCGTGAACTCCACGAGCCGCAGTCCTGCGAACAGGCGAACCACCGTCTCCGGATCGAACACGCGGTGGGCGTCGAAGCAGACCCGCTCGCGGCCGACGGGCGTCCCGAAGAGCAAGGTTCCGCCCGGGGCGAGCACACGGGCGAGCTCCGCCGCCGCCCGCACGTGTCCTTCGGGATCGATCGGGTCTCCGTACCGCCCGAGCCCGACGTGCTCGAGCACGTGCAGGCAGCTGAGGCTCGGGATCGAGTCCGTCGCGAACGGCAAGGCGGTAATCAGCGCGCGCGTGAACGTGAGCCGCGGAATCTGCACGCCGAGCGGGCGGACGTCCACGTAACAGACGTCGCAGAACGGCAGGACGTGCGCCACGAACCCGTCGAGCCGCGAGCCGACGTCGACGTGGCGGCGCACGCCGGCGTCGTGCACCCGGGAGGCGGCCCAGAGATCCTGGAAGAAGTAATGGAACGTGACAGAGCCCGCGTCCGCGAACCTGTCGTAGGAACGATACCAGAGGTCGCGCCAGCCGATATCGAAGGACCTGGTGGTGTTCGCACGCCCGTACGCGCGGGCGTTCCGCGCGTAGAACCCGAGCCCCCGCCACTTGTTCAGGATCTCGAGCGGATCGAGCAGGAACATGCTCACGAGCGCATGCGGCCGGCGCAGCGATCGCTTGAAGGCTTTCTTCATGGAGCGGCTTCGACAGGAGCATCGTGGCCGGCGCGCTCGTCAGGCTTTTCGAAGACGTAGCTCACGTAGCCGAAGTCGCGCCGCCCGCTCGCGACCCATCGCTCGACGTCCTCCCGGCCCACGGGCCGGCCCGCTTCGAGGCTCGAGGCCGAGTACCCGGCCCGCCAGAAGCGATCGAAGACGCCGCGGAAGTGCGGGTTCACGCCATTCGGGAAGTTTTCGGTGAAGCACACCTCGACGAGCCACACCGGTGCGGGGTGCCGGGCCAGGGTGGCGCGCCCCCCGCCAATCACCGCATCCTCAGCGCCTTCGACGTCGACCTTGATGACGAGCCGCTGGCCCTGGAACCGACTGTCGAGAAGCGTGTCGAGCGTCGTCAGGGGAATCGTGCGCTGCCAGGTTTCCGACAGGCCCGCCCACCGGATC
>JANMCN010000108.1:0-4639 GCA_031361295.1 Acidobacteriota bacterium
GTGGCACCGGCACGTGCGGCGCCGAAAAGAAACGGCGAAGCAGCCATGCATCGAGGAGCAGCACGGCCACGGGAACGGCATAGGCCTCGGGGCCTTCGACGAGGTGCAGCGAGTGCAGCACCGTCGCGATGCCGAAGCCGACGACCCAGGCGTCGAAGCTCATACACACACGACGGAACGTCTCCGGCCGGACCTGGCGGATCAGCCAGGATCCGATCGGCACGCCGGCAATCAGGCTCGGCACGATATAGGGGATCAGGCGGACGCTCTGCGTGCTGTAGAGGCCGACGTGCCAGTACGCGACGGCCGTCATCGAGGACTCCGCCAGGCGAATCAATCCGATCGCCGCACGGAATTCCTGCTTGGCCAGGCCCTGGTTCGTCAGCATGGCGGCGAGCGGCGGGCCCGAGATCGTCGTCACGGCGTACAGCAGCCCGACGCCTCCCCCCAGCACGAGTCCGGCCGGGCGCTCCGACTTGATCGGACGCCGGAAACCGGCGGCCTGCAGGAGGATGAGCGGCAGCAGCACGACGAACGTCCAGAACTTGAGCCAGGCGGGGTTCGCGGTCGCGATGAAGAACGTGCCGGCGATCACCCCGGGCACGAGACCGATGATGACCGGCAGGACGCGCCAGCTGACACCGGGGAGCGCGTGGCGGTTGACCCACAGCACCCAGGCGTTCAGCACGACCTCGATCGGCACGAGTGCCGGCGTCAGCACCCGGTTCGTCAGGAACAGGAGCGCAAACGGGACGGTGATCGACGAAAACCCGTACCCGAGGGCTCCGTTGACGATCGCAGCGATGAACGTGATGGCGATGATGTGCAACATGTCTCCCGGCCGGGCGCGCGCGCGCCACGGCAGCCGATGTCCGATCTCGGGGAACGCCGGGCACTCAGCGGGGGAGAAAAGGCCTGGGACTTACAGGGGTCGCAGCGTGGGGCCTCTCACCGGCCGAATGCCGGCACCGTACAAACGCATCGACAGCAGATCGAGGCGGCGCACGGGCGACAGCGGCGGGAGAGGCGAATCGTCACTGATGGCACCGTAACATGACCCCCCGCGGGTGTGTCAAGCCCGCCAGCCCGCAAGTAACCGATGGGCGCCATGCATTTTGCGTATGGCAGGGCCAGAAGCGGAACGCATGGGTTGTATCTGCAGATTCCGTTTTGCGCATGGGTCGGCGTGGCCCATAAATCATGTGTGCATACGCAAGGACTCCCTCCAGCCCAGGGTTTGTACGACCCGCGGCACGAGCACGATGCGTGCGGCGTCGGCTTCGTCGCGCACGTCAAGGGCCAGCGGTCGCATTCGATTGTCCGGCAGGCGCTGCAGGTGCTCATCAACCTGCTGCACCGGGGGGCGTGCGGGTGCGAGGCGAACACCGGCGACGGCGCCGGCATCCTGATCCAGATGCCCGACCGGTTCCTCCGCAAGGAGGCCGCGCGCCTGGGGTTCGCCCTGCCGCCCGCCGGGCAGTACGGCGCCGGGTTCGTGTTCCTGCCGCGTGAGGCTGCGGTGCGCGCCGAGATCGAGGCTCTGTTCGAGCGGACGGTGGCTGAGGAGGGGCAGCGTGTCCTCGGGTGGCGGGATGTGCCGACTGACGACAGCGGCCTGGGGCCGAGCGCGGTGGCCGTCGAGCCGGTCTTCCGGCAGATTTTCATCGGCCGGGGAGACGCGACGAGCCGCACGGATCCCGACATGTGGTTCGAGCGGAAGCTCTATGTGATCCGGAAACGGGTGGAGCACGCGGTGGACGCCATGCGGCTGGCGGATCGGGCGTCGTTCTACGTGCCCAGTCTTTCCGCGCGCACGCTGATTTACAAGGGAATGCTCACCGCGAACCAGATCGATCCGATGTTTCCCGATCTGGCGGACCCTGACGTCGAATCGGCGCTGGCGCTCGTGCACCAGCGGTTCAGCACGAACACCTTCCCGTCGTGGCCGCTGGCGCACCCCTATCGCTACGTCGCGCACAACGGCGAGATCAACACGCTCCGCGGCAACATCAACTGGATGAAGGCGCGGGAAGCGCTGCTCGAATCGGACGTCTTCGGCGAGGATCTCGGGAAAATCCTGCCGATCATCCGGGAAGGGGGCAGCGACACCGCCATTTTCGACAACGTCCTCGAATTCCTCGTCATGGCGGGGCGCTCGCTCCCGCACGCCGTCCTGATGATGATCCCGGAGCCGTGGCAGAACCACGAGAGCATGAGCCCGGAGCTCCGCGCGTTCTACGAGTACCACTCGTCGCTCATGGAACCGTGGGACGGGCCCGCGTCGATCGCCTTCACCGACGGCACGCTCATCGGCGCGGTGCTGGACCGGAACGGGCTGCGACCGTCGCGCTACTACGTCACGACCGACGATCTCGTGATCATGGCCTCCGAGGTGGGGGTCCTCGACATTCCCGCCGCGAACATTTGCATCAAGGAGCGGCTGCATCCGGGACGCATCCTGCTGGTGGACACGGCGGCGGGGCGCATCATCGCGGACGAGGAAATCAAGAGCGAGCTCGCGCGCGCCCATCCCTACGCAGAGTGGCTCCGCGACAATCTCGTGCGGATCGAGGACGTCCCGGCCGCGCCGTATCTGCCGTTGCCGGATCACGACACGATGCTGCGGCGGCAGCGCGCGTTCGGCTACACGCAGGAAGACCTCAAGCTCGTGCTCGGCCCGATGGGAACCGGCGGCGAGGAACCCATCGGATCGATGGGGACGGACACGCCGCTGGCCGTGCTCTCCGCGCGGCCACGCCTGCTCTACGACTATTTCACGCAGCTCTTCGCCCAGGTGACGAACCCGCCGCTCGACGCGATCCGCGAGGAGCTCGTGACGTCGATGGAATCGACGGTCGGCCCCGAAGGCAACCTCGTGAAGCCGCGGCCCGAGTCGTGCCGGCAAATCAACATCACGTACCCGATCATCGACAACGACCAGCTCGCGAAGCTGCGGCACATCACGCTCCGCGGATTCGAGTCGGTCACGCTGCCGATGCTGTATCGCTCGAGCGAGGGCGGGGCGGGACTCGAGCGCGCGCTCGACGAGCTGCGCGCCCGGGCGAGCGACGCCGTCAGGGCCGGGCATACCATCCTGATCCTGTCGGACCGCGGAGTGAGCGCGGACTTCGCCCCCATCCCGAGCCTGCTCGCCACGGCGGCCGTGCACCACCACCTCGTGCGCGAAGGGACCCGGACGCGCTGCGGCCTCGTCGTGGAGTCCGGCGACGCGCGCGAAGTGCACCACGTCGCGCTGCTCGTGGGCTACGGCGCGGGCGCAGTCAACCCCTACCTCGCGTTCGAGACGCTCGACGACATGATTCGCCAGCGGGTCCTCGAAGGGATCACGCACGAGCGCGCGGTCTCGCACTACATCAAGGGCCTCAACAAGGGCATCCTCAAGGTCATGTCGAAGATGGGGATCTCGACGCTCCAGAGCTACTGCGGGGCGCAGATCTTCGAGGCGATCGGCCTGGATCAGGACTTCGTCGACCGGTACTTCACGTCGACGGCATCCCGCATCGGGGGCGTGGGTATCGAGGTCATCGCCGAAGAAGTGCGGCAGCGGCACGAGCGCGCGTTTCCGACCCGGCCCGGCGGCGCCCCGGACCTCGACTCGGGCGGCGAGTACCAGTGGCGCCGCGACGGCGAGCACCATCTCTTCAACCCGGAGACGGTCTTCAAGCTCCAGCACGCGACGCGCTCCGGGCAGTACAGCATCTATCGCGAGTTCACCGCGCTCGTGAACGACCAGAGCCGTCGGCTCGGCACGCTCCGGGGCCTCCTCCAGTTCAGGCCCGGCCCCCCCGTGCCGCTCGACGAGGTCGAAGCAGTCGAGTCCATCGTCAAGCGCTTCGCCACCGGGGCCATGTCCTATGGCTCGATCAGCCAGGAGGCGCACGAAACCATCGCGATTGCGATGAACCGGCTCGGCGCGAAGTCCAACACCGGCGAAGGCGGTGAGGATCCGGCGCGGAACATCCCGGACGCGAACGGCGACTCGCGCCGGAGCGCGATCAAGCAGGTCGCCTCGGCGCGGTTCGGCGTCACGAGCGAGTACCTCGTCAACGCGGACGATCTCCAGATCAAGATGGCGCAGGGGGCGAAGCCCGGCGAAGGGGGCCAGCTGCCAGGCGCCAAGGTCTATCCGTGGATCGCGAAGGTCCGGCACTCCACGCCGGGTGTCACGCTCCTGTCGCCGCCGCCGCACCACGACATCTATTCGATCGAGGACCTGGCGCAGCTCATCTTCGACTTGAAGAACGCCAATCCCGTGGCCCGCGTGCACGTCAAGCTCGTGGCGGAAGTCGGGGTCGGGACGATCGCCGCGGGTGTCGCGAAGGCGCACGGGGATGTCGTGCTGATCTCCGGGCACGACGGCGGCACGGGGGCGTCACCGCTCACCGCGATCAAGCACAGCGGCGCGCCGTGGGAGCTCGGCCTCGCCGAGACGCAGCAGGTGCTGCTCCTCAACAACCTCCGCGACCGCATCGTCGTCCAGGTCGACGGGCAGCTGAAGACCGGGCGCGACGTGGTCGTGGCCGCCCACCACGGCGCCCAGGAGTTCGGCGTCACGACCGCCGCGCGCGTCGTCTACCGGTGCATAATGATTCGCGTCTGTCACCAGTAAACATGCCCC
>JANMCN010000116.1:0-1851 GCA_031361295.1 Acidobacteriota bacterium
CAGAACTCGTTCGTCTACAGCATGATCGCCGCGATCGGGTGCTCGATCTTCGCGCTCTTCGCCGGCTTCGTCGTGCAGCGTGGCACCTGGCCCGGACGCAAGATCTTCGACTTCCTGCTCATCATGCCGGCGGCGATCCCCGGCATCTTCTTCGGCATCGGCTACCTCACGGCGTTCAACCAGCCGTGGTCCGATGAGCTCGCGGGGTTCTTTGGCCAGCCTGACCTGCGCGCGCAGCTCATCGTCATCGCGTTGCTGTTCTGGAATATCCCGGTGGCATACCAGGCGGTCGTCGTCGGGCTCCGGCAGATCGATAAGTCCATCGACGAGGCCGCCACGAGCCTTGGCGCGTCGAGCCTGCGCGGCTTCCGCGATGTGCTCGTGCCGATGCTCGGCGGCTCGGTCCAGGTCGGGTTCGTCACGACGTTCGTGCGCGCGGTCACGACCCTGTCGGTGGTCATCTTCCTGTTCACCCCGCGCTCGACCACGGCCACGATCACCATCTTCCAGCTGGTGAACGACTTCAACTGGGGCGGGGCAGCCGCGTTCACCGTTGGCGACGTCGGCATGGCAGTCATCGTGCTCGTCGTCATCGGCCGTCTCGGCGGGCGTCTGGCTGTGACAGGATTCCGGGGTGGCTGACACTGCCCATCTCCGGCTGACCCACGTCACGAAGCGCTTCGGCGATGCCGCTGCGGTCGACGACGTGTCGTTCGAGGTGCCGCGCGGCTCGTTCGCGACGCTGCTCGGCCCGTCCGGCTGCGGCAAGACGACGACGCTCCGGATGATCGCCGGCTTCTACGACCCCGACGCCGGCGACATCGAGCTCGGCGGACGCCGGATCAACAACCTGCCGGCGCACAAGCGCGGCGCGGCGATGGTGTTCCAGGACTACGCGCTGTTCCCGCACATGAGCGTGTTCAACAACGTCGCGTACGGTCTCAAGCTCGCGAAGAAGAGCAGGTCGGAGATCGAGCGCAAGACGAACGACACGCTGAAATTCGTCGGACTCGACGGTCTGGGTGATCGCCAGCCGAATCAGCTGTCCGGCGGGCAGCAGCAGCGGGTCGCCGTCGCCCGAGCCCTCGTGGTCGAGCCCGAGATCCTGCTGTTGGATGAGCCGCTCTCGAATCTCGATGCGAAGCTCCGCGAGTCGTTGCGCTGGGAGCTGCGTTCGTTCCAGCAGCGGCTCGGGATGACCTTCGTGTACGTCACGCACGATCAGGACGAGGCGCTGTCGCTGTCGGACTGGGTCGCGGTGATGAACGCGGGCAAGGTCGAGCAGGCCGGCGTGCCGTGGGAGATCTACTACCACCCGAAGACGGCGTTCCTCGCGGACTTCGTCGGGGCGGTGAACCTCGTGCCGGCTGTGGTGCGGGACGTGCGGGACGGCACCGCGACCGTGTCGCTCGGGTCGACCGTGGCGCCGGTCCGGCTCCCCGAAGGCGTATCGCCCGCGAGCGGCGCGCAGGTGCAGCTCTGCATCCGCCCGGAGAGCCTCGCGCTGCGGCCTGCCGGCGCTGCCGCCGACGGCCAGGTCCATCTCACGGGCACGGTCGCGCGCAAGGCGTTCCTCGGTGACCTCATGCGCTACTGGGTGACCGTCGACGGCCGCGAATGGATCGTCGACCAGCCGGACCCTGGTGCCGCGACGCCGTACGACGCCGCCGTGCAGGTCGCCGTGCGACCGGAGCGGATCCACCTGATCGCCAGCGGGAACTCCTAGGCCGGGGATGGACCCGATCGGGGCGGTCCTGCACGCGCTCTCCATTTCGTTTGCCATGACCTGGGAGGTCCTGTGGGCCCTCATCCTCGGCTTCATGCTCTCGGCCGCCGTCGAGGCGGTCGTAT
>JANMCN010000177.1:0-2486 GCA_031361295.1 Acidobacteriota bacterium
GCCGTTGCGCGTGTTGGGCGCGTGGCTAGTGTAATGTCCTAACTCCTATGGGCTGTGCGCGGGGTAACGCCCGGTATGGGCAACTTTAAGGAATGTGGAAAATAAAATACACAGCAAACGGCTGGTCGCAAGGCCTGCCGCGCCGAGGCCCGAAAGGGCGGAGGCGGGCAATGGTGAAAAGGTGCGGTAAGAGCGCACCGCGCCCGTGGCAACACGGGTGGCAGGCAAAACCCCGCACGGAGCAAGGCCAAATAGGGAAGCACGAGGCCGTCCGGCGCTCATCGGAGCGCCGGGCGCCTCACTGGACGGCCCGTCCACCGCTTCCGGGTAGGCTGCTTGATCCCGCCAGCAATGGCGGGGCTAGAGGAATGATCGTCGCGCCGTAGTCCGCCGACGCGCCGTCCGCAAGGGCGGCGCTTGGCGCGACGAAGGCGGACAGAATTCGGCTTACGGCCGGCTGCGGCGGCCTTTTTACGGCAACCCGTCTCTTGTGCGCCAGCCGACAACGCTGTGCACGCTTATTGCTTAGGTTCACGGCATGGCTCACTACCTGGTCACCGGCGGCGCGGGGTTCATCGGATCACACCTGTCCACGGAGCTCGTTCGCCGCGGCCATCGCGTGCGGGTGGCCGATTCCCTCATCACCGGTAAGAAAAGCAACCTCGATCACATTCCGGACGTCGAGTTCCTCGAAGGTGATTTGGCGGATGCCGATTTCGCCCGGCGCGCAGCCGACGGGTGTGATTACGTGCTGCACCAGGCAGCCATCCCCTCGGTGCCGCGCTCGGTCAAGGATCCCATCACGTCGAACCGGGCGAACATCGATGCGACGCTCAACATGCTCGTGGCAGCGCGAGACGCGGGCGTCAGGCGTCTCGTCTTCGCCGCGTCGTCCTCCGCCTACGGGGACACGCCGACGCTCCCCAAGCACGAACGCATGCCGACCGGCCCGCTGTCGCCCTACGCGCTCCAGAAGGTCGTCGGGGAACAATATCTCCAGATGTTCACGCGGCTGTACGGACTCGAGACGGTGAGTATCCGGTACTTCAACGTGTTCGGCGCGCGGCAGGATCCGTCTTCGCCGTACTCGGGCGTGATCTCGGTCTTTGCGACGGCGCTTCTCGAAAGTCGATCGCCGAACATCTACGGGGACGGGGAGCAGACGCGCGATTTCACGTATGTCGCCAACGTGGTGGACGGGGTGCTCAGGGCGTGCGAGGCGCCGCGCGCGAGCGGCGAGATCATCAATGTCGCGACCGGCGGACGGATTTCCCTCAACGCGCTCTTCCGATCGATGCGCGGCATCATCGGTGGAGACGTCGAGCCGACCTACCTTCCCCAGCGGAAGGGAGACGTCCGCGACTCACAGGCCGACATCAGCAAGGCCAAGGCCCTCCTCGGATACGAACCAATCGTGCCCTTCGAGGACGGCCTCGCCCAGACGATCGAGTGGTATCGCGCCACCCGGGCGACGACGTCCACCACCTAGGGCAAAAAAAACGGCGCCGGAGCGGTCAGCCCCGGCGCCATACCATGCGTCGGTCGGAGGTTGTTCCGACCGCCTGGCGCGTCACTCCATCAGAAAATCACCCGGACGCCGAAGCGGATCAGTCGATTGCTCTGGCCGATCACGCTCGTCACACGGCCGAAGTTACCGCTGCCGAACGACCCGCTCGGGTTGTTGTAGTGCGCCATGTTCGGCAGGTTGAAGAAGTCCGCCCTGAGCTCCGCGTGGCGGGATCCCGTCCGGAGGATCTTGACCAGCGAGGCATCGAGGTTGACGTAGGCCGGGCCCGTGAGAAGCCCGTTCCTCCTGACGTTTCCGAACCTGCCGGCTTCCGGCGCGGAGAAGACGGCGGTATCGAACCACAGCGCCTGCGATCCGATCCCGCCGAGCACCTTGGGCGTGCCGCTGGCGTCGGGTCGCTGGGTGTTGCCCGGCGCGCGAAGCCCGGCGGCGCTCGCCGTGAAGTTGATCGGCGTACCGGAGGTGGCCGAGAACAGCCCCGACACCTGCCAGTCGCCGAACACCCTGCCGACCATGCCGTCGTGCACCCACTTGCCCTGCGGCCCGAACGGCAGCAGGTAGACGAAGCTGGCCGAGTAGTTGTGCAGGGAGTCGAAGCTGCTTCGGCCCCAGCTGCGCTGGAAGTCGGCCGGCGTGTCGATCGAACCGTTGCTGTCGCCGTTGAAGTAGTTGTAGCCGCGGCCGAGCGTGTACGAGTTGGTGATGAGCAGCCCGTTCTTCATGCGGCGGTCAACCTTGACCTGCATCGAGCTGTACTGCGACTTCACCGGGATCGTCGTCGTCGTGCTCGCGGTACGGCCGTACTTGGCGAACAGCGGCCGTCCGGCATTGTCGGCGCCGAGTGTGTAGCCCGCGTTCAGGTCGATGCGCGCGATGATGTCCTGGCCGCGGTTGCCGACGTAGGCCACTTCACCGGTGAACCCGCCGGGCAGCTCGCGCTGGTAGGCGACGTTCCAGG
>JANMCN010000195.1:0-6155 GCA_031361295.1 Acidobacteriota bacterium
CGCGCCGTCGCCGCCTCGCGGCCGGAGCAGGGGACTCGGGATTCGAATTCGTGAAAGGGAGCGAGCGATGACCCATCGACGTCGTGCATCGGCACTCGTACTTGTTCTCGTACTGGCCGCCTCCCTCGGCTCCGGCTGCGCGAAGTCGAGTGGCCCGGCGAGCGCGCCTCCGCGCGCCGGCGCGATGGACGATGCGGTGGTCACGACGCGGGTGAAGACGATCCTCATCAACGACCCCGTGATCGGCGCGGCGAGGATTGACGTCGAGACGTTCAAGGGCGTGGTGACGCTGTCGGGTCGCGTGCAGTCCAAGGAACAGGAAGCCCGCGCCATCGAGCTGGCGCGCACCATCCGGGGCGCGACGGACGTGAAGTCCACCCTCCAGATCCAACCGTAATTGCGGGGTCGCGGCATTCGCCGGCGGCTCCTGCTTCGTCGTAAGATCCCCTCGTGCCAGATCTCGTGCTGCGCGTGAGCAGTGTCCGGCGCGCCACGCCAGCGTCGCGCGTCGTACGCGTCGCGCTCGGTGGCGTGCCGTTCGACTATGCCGCCGGTCAGCTGGCCGCCATCGGCCCTCCGGACGGGCCGCAGCGTGTCCCCTACTCGATTGCCTCGGCTCCGGAGGACACCGCGCGCGACGGCCACCTGGAATTCCTGACGAAGATCGACGCAAGCGGCCGCTGGGGTGCGCATTTTCCGCCGCTGCGGCGAGGCGCCATGATCGCCGTTCGCGGTCCGTCCGGGTCGTTCGTCTTTCCGCCTCACCCGCGCGAGCGCCGGTTCCTCTTCATCGCCGGCGGCACCGGGATCGCGCCGCTGCGATCCATGATCCGTCACGCCAGCCTGTCGGGCATCAGCGGGACGCTCCGCCTCCTCTACAGCGCGCGCACGCCGAACGACTTTGCGTATCTCGCGGACCTGCGGGCCATGGCGCGTCGCGGCGAGGTGGATCTGGCGCTGTCCTCGACACGCGAAGTGCCGCCGCGGTGGCGCGGGGATCGCGGCCGGATCGTGCCGGCGCAGCTCGCGCGCCTGCTCGAACATCCTGAGACGTTGTGCTTTGTCTGCGGCCCCGCCGCCATGGTCGCGGACGTCCCGCCGATGCTGGAGGCGCTGGGGGTCGAGCGCACCCGGATCCGGCTGGAGGACTGGTAATTGCTCGGGATCCGGAACTCGGGGTTCCGGAAGCCAGGTGGCTCGGTACCGGGAACCGGAAACTGGAAACTGGAAACTGGGAACCGGGAACTGGGAACTGGAAACTGGAGATTGGAGACTGTCTATAAAATCCCCGCCGCGGCACGCTGGATGTCGATGTCGGTCAGGTCGGGAAACGGTGACGCGGGGCGGGTGCCCCGCCGCGACGTCGGTTCCCCGCGCTTCCGGCGTGCCTTGTCCTGGTACATGCGGCTGTCAGCCGCCGCCAGCAGTGCCTCGTACGATTCTCCATCGTGCGGCGAGACCGCCGTCCCGACGCTGACTCCGAGCCGCACTTTCCTGCCCGGCCGGGCCTCGAAGAACACGTCGTCGATGCCGTTCTGGAGTTCCTGCCGCTTGTGTTCGGCCTCCTCCGCCCCGCACCCCGACAGCACCACGATGAACTCGTCGCCGGCGTAGCGCACACAGATGTCGTAGGGCCGGATGGCTGCCCGCAGCACGCGTGCGACTTCGCAGAGTGCGCGGTCGCCGACGTGATGCCCGTGGCTGTCGTTGATGTTCTTGAAGTTGTCGAGGTCCATGACCATCAGCGAGACCTCGGTCTTGAGCCGCTCCGCACGCGCGAGCTCGCGCGAGAGGTGCATGAAGAGGAAGCGCGTGTTCGGCAGCCCGGTGAGCGGATCCGTCAGCGAGTCCTCCTGCGTCTGCTCGAAGAGCATCGAGTTGTTGATGACGGCCGCGGCCTGCTCGGAGACGCGGTCCAGGAGCCTGCGGTGATCGTCGCGATAGAACGCCGCGTCGACGTGGTACACGCAGAGCGCGCCGATGAACCGTTCGCCCGACAGGAGCGGACAGACGAGCGCGGACTGCAGGCTCGTGTGCAGGTCCGCGAGGCCCGCCGCCTCGAGATCGGCGCTCGGCCGCGCGTTGACGAGCGCGCGGCGGTTCCGGGCGACCCATCCGGTGAGGCCTTCGCCGTTGCGGACGGCGATCTGCTGGATGATGTCGGCGTCCGTGCCGGTGGCAAACCGGCAGCGCAGCGTCTCGGTGCCCTCGTCGTAGAGAAACAGGGCCGCGCACGAGAACGGGACGAGGTTGCTCAGTTTTGCCGAGATGAGCGCCATCGTGTCGGCCACGCCCAGGCTCGTGCCCATGGCCTGCGCGATTTCGTAGAGCGCGTAAATCTCGCGGTGCGCCAGCGCGATGTCGTCGAAGACGTTCTTCTTCGCGGGCTCGGGCGTCAGCCCCGTCGCAGGCCGTCCGACCGACTGCCCGTGCGACTCGGGGTTGGGCCGCCGCTTCGCCTGTTCGAGCGTGGTGGCCTCGGACTGGAGCGCGGGCAGGAGCTCGATGAACTTCTCGACGACCACCGGGTCGAGACCCTTGCCCATCTCCTGCTGGAGCAGCCCGATGGCCGCGTCGAAGCCCATGGCTTTGTGGTACGGACGCTCGGCCATGAGCGCGTCGAAATAGTCCACCACCGAGAGGATCCGTGCACCCAGCGGAATCTCTTCCCCCTTCAGGCCCGACGGATACCCCTTCCCGTCCCACCGCTCGTGGTGGCTGAGGATCAGGGGAGACACGGGGTACGGGAACGGGACGGCGCTGATGATGTCGGCGCCGACCTTGGGATGCGCACGAATCTTCTGGAACTCCTCGGGCGTCAGCGGGCCGGGCTTCGAGAGAATATGTTCCGGAACGGCAAGCTTGCCGATGTCGTGCAGCAGCGCCGCCGTCTTGACCCCCTGGATGTCGTTCTCGCGCATGCCGAGCGCGCGCGCGAGTGCCGCGGCGTACAGCTGCACGCGACGGATGTGCGATTGCGAGGTTTGATCCTTCGCATCGATCGCCAGCGCGAGCGCCTCGATGGTCGCCAGGTGCAGGTCCGCCATCTCCCGCACGTGCCGCTGCTCGTCGTCAATCCGGCCGAGGTACACCTTGTAGCTGCGATACGTCAGGTACAACGGCGCCGCGGCGAGGGGCAGGAGCCATCGGATTGACACGAAATCGAGCACCCCGACGGCGGCCGCCGCCGCGCCGGCGCCGACGAAGTAACTGGGCGCGCTCCAGAGAAAGTTCTCGTTCCAGATGTTGACGATCGGCTGGCGGGTCGACAACGCGATCGCGGTCGCGATCATGGCGGTGTTGATGACGAAGTACGTCGTCGCCGCCCCGACGAGCGGCTTGGCGAGCGTCCACGGATCGAACTGCCCGGGGATGCCTCCGAGCCAGATGTAAACCCGGCCGGCTGCCTGGACGGTGACGATGAGGCACGCCATGCTGAAGAGCGTCCGGTAGAGCGGGTTGCGCTCCTTGATGCGGAAGGAGCACTGGCACCATGCGCTGACCGCCGCGACGATCATGGTCTCGTTCGGCCCGAGCAGCAGCAGCGACGCGAAATCCACCGCGTAGGAGACCGACATCGTGGATCCGCTGCGCGCCAGCGGCAGCGTCACCTTGAAGACCGATGTGACGGAGGAGAGCGTCAGGAGGAGCAGGAAGATCCAGCTGTGGGAGAACGTTCGGACCGGAAACTGGGCGACGAGCAGCCCGGACCCGAGGCCGATGACGGCGCATACGAACAGCCGCGCTGGAAGCGGCAGGCGTGTCATGGGGTCAGCAGCCCCACACGGCTTTCGAATACGCGGCAACACCGATCGACGGCAGTGTCCTCATCGCCCGGACCTGTCCCATACGATGTCCAAGGCATCGGTCCCCGCCGTCGTGCTCCACACGACGCTGTCGCACGACGCGTCGGCGCAACTCGTGCCCCAGACCGGGCTGTCGCTGGTTACGCTGCCGCGGATCACGTTGTCGCACTCAGTTCCGCAAATCGTCCCCCAGGTGATGTGGTCGCCGCTGGTCGTCAGCGAAGCGCCCCACATCACGTCCGCGCGCCAGGCATTGGCGCCCGGGTTGAGGACGCCCCCCCCGATGCGGTGGTTGCCCCAGTTGATGTGTGCGTTCCAGGGCGTCGGATCCTTCACGATTGCCGTGGCGTCGGGATCGCCCGCGAACGACTTCGCGAGCTGCACGGCGCCGCGGGCGTTCAGGAAGCCCGCGCCCTGCGTGAGGTCGTCGTATCCGGTGCGGTGCTCCGCCGTGTACTGGAGGATCGCCTTGACGAGATTTGGGGTGAGCTTCGGGTTGGCCTGGAGCATCAGCGCGACGGCGCCCGCCACCACCGGCGCGGACATGCTGGTTCCGCTCAAACTCAGATAGGGCTGCGTGGCCGTGTTCACCGTCCCCCACAGACGGGCCGCGGCGTGCGTCGCGAACAGCAGGCTGGAGCCGTCGCTGAGCGACTCGATCCCGACACCGGGCGCGACCAGATCCGGCTTCGCGGCGTAATCGATATAGCTCGGGCCCCGCGAGCTGAAAGGCGCCACCTCATCGTCGTTCCGGCTGACCGTGCCCTTGTGCGTCGAGGCTCCGACGGTGAGCACCCACGGCGCGTTTCCGGGCGACGTGACCCCGCCGTACTGCGTCTGCCCTCTGGCGTTCCGGCCGAAGTTGCCGGCCGCTGTGACAACGACGATCCCCGCTTCGACGGCCCGTCGGGCGGCGAGCGTCAATGGATCCGTGTCGTACGACGCATAGACGCCGGCCGCGACCGACAGATTGATCACGCGGATGTTGAACCTGGCGCGGTTTTGAACCGCGTAGTCCAGCGCCGCGATCACGTTGCTGATATAGCCGTTTCCCTCGCCGTCGAGCACCTTGAGAACGACGAGACTGGCTCCGGGCGCCATGCCGGTACGCGCGCCGTTCGAATCGTACCCGCTGCCCGCGATGATGCCCGCGACATGGGTGCCGTGCCCGTAGTCGTCGTAGGCGAGCGGCTGGAAATCGACCAGGTCGACGAACTGCACGACGCGGTCCGACCCGAGGTCGTCGTGCCACGCGGTCACGCCCGAATCGATGAGGGCCACGCCGATGCCGGCGCCGTCCACCCCCAGATGCGCGCGCGCCCAGGTGGCGCCGGTCGTCGCGCCGGTGCGTTCCATCGTCCCTTCGACAGGGCGATCGAGGCTGAGTGCCGCGATTTGACGGTTGTCTGCGAGCGTGTCGAGGGCCGCATCGGGCACCTCCGCCACCTGCCCGCGCATCAGCGGCAGCCGCCGGCCCGGCGTGCCCGCGACAGCACGAATCAGGTTGTCCGCCGGTGAGCCGTCTGTCGTTTCCACGATCACTCTGGACATGCCATGCCCCTCGTGTGCGCGCGTGCGCAACGCGGCGTCGAGCTTGTGGTCCCCGCCGTGCCCGGCCGCGAGGGCCGGGACGGCGGTCGCCGCAAACACCACGATGACGAGGAGATGACGTCGAGCCATTTCGCAGGGTGCCTGACGATTCCGGACGGGTCCGCGTGCAAACCGGCTGCCTGAGGCTCAGCCGTCCGTGCGGTCCCGTATGGGGTTGTCCGGACAGCCTTTACATCGACCATCCACCCCAACCATTACAGGGGCGCCCGACTTCGTGTCCGGATCAGTGTGCCATTCCGGCACAGCTGCTACCAACGTTGGTGTGAACGGAGGGCCGGCTGGCTGACGGTGGCGGCGATCACAAAAGCGGTAATCAGCCGCGCGTTTCGTCAGGTGGCGACGCGTTTTGTGATCGCTCGGGCGGGCCGCTGCTCGCTCTCGAGCCCGTATTCGACAATTTTGCGGTACAGAGTGCCGCGGCTGATCTCGAGGACCGACGCCGCCTGCTTCTTGTTCCAGTTCACGGCTTCGAGCACGCGCACGATGTGGGTGCGCTCGGCGTCGGCGAGCGACGGCAGACTTTGGCGGACGGCATCCGCCTGCGGCTCGTTTGCATGCAGGAATTCGACATCGGTGCCGCGGATGACCCGGCCGGGCGACGAGAGCGCCGCGCGCGCGACGGTGCTCTCGAGCTCACGGATGTTGCCGGGCCAGTGATACTGGAGCAGGAGGTCGGTCGCTTCCTTCGAGAAGCTCTTGCCGTCGAGCGCCAGGCCGTTGGCCGCGCAGTAGCGCGCC
>JANMCN010000255.1:0-7762 GCA_031361295.1 Acidobacteriota bacterium
GGCGACGACTGGCATCGAGGGCGTGCCGGCATGGCCCATGAGCACCTGATGTCCTCAACCATGCGCAACATCCTCGGCTCGTTCCTCCGCCTGTCCGCGCGCCCGGAGGTGTCGACCCGGTTGCTCTTTGCGACTCCGGCCGGCGAGCGGCACGAGATTGGCACGCTCGGCGCGGCCATGCTCGCCGCCAGCAGCGGCCTGGGTGTCGCGTATCTCGGTCCCGATCTTCCCGCGCGCGAAATTGTCGAGAGCGTGAGGCCTGCCGGCGCACACGTGCTCGTGCTGGGGTTGACCGCGACATCGGCGGGAAAAGCCACGGAGCGCGAACTTGGCACGATCGTTCGCGATCTCCCAAAGGAGGTCGAGCTGTGGGCGGGCGGACGCGGCGCCCTGCGTCACACCGCACTCATCAGTCCGCGGGGGCTGGTCCTTCGCGACTACAACGCATACCAGGAAGAGCTCGCCCGCATCGGCGGACGGGTGGCGTGATGGCGATGACACGACGCCGGTTCCTGCTGGCCATCGGCTTCACCGTGATCGGCCTCGTCACGGTGTGATGGAATTTGGCGTGGCCGTAGCGACCGTCATCGCCAACAGCCCGATTGTGTTCAGAGAGAGCTCGAGCGAGGGTGAAACGGCGCTGAAGTACGACTTCACCACCGACATTCCGATGATCAACAAGCTGCAGGTCGGGGGGAGCGTCAAGATCGTCCGCGTCAACTACGACACGGCGTCTCCGTACGGCAACGATAGCCCCTATTCCCCAGTGGCTGGCCTCGACCCGTTCACCTTGGCGGCCACGCTCGCGCAATACCAGACGGGAGCCTACGCGCAGACGACGCAGGATCTCGGCAGTCGCGTCAGCCTGACCTGGGGCGGTCGGTTCGACCACTATCAGTACATCGATCAATCGCGGTGCAGCCCGCGCGCGGCACTGAGCGTGAAGCTCACCGATAGACTCTCGTGGAAAGCCGCCACGGGCATCTACTATCAGCAGCCGTTCTTCCTCTTCCTCGCCGTGTTCCCCCAGAACCAGCGGCTGCTGCCCTTCCGCGCCGATCACTACGTGACCGGCCTCAGCTACGACCGAAGCCCCTCGGTTAAGGTCACCGTCGAGGCCTATCGCAAGAACTACCGCGACTATCCCGTGTCGACTCGCATTCCGTCTCTCTCGCTCGCCAGCGTCGGCGACACCTTCAACATCCGGGACATCCTCTTCCCCTTGACCGCCGCAGGACGGGGACAGGCCGACGGCATGGAGTTCTCTGCTGAGAAGAAGTTCACCAACACCTGGTACGGCCAGGCCAACCTGGCATTCTCGCGCTCGCGGCAGGCCGGTCTCGACACGGTGCTGAGGCCCGGCTCCTTCGACTATCCCAGGATTCTCAACGTCACGGGCGGATACAAGGCGAACCCGCGATGGGAATTCTCGGCGCGGTGGTCGTATCTGGCCGGCCGGCCTTACACTCCCTTCGACGCGGAGCAGTCCGCTGCCCAGCGCCGGGGCATTTACGACCTCGCGGGCGTGAACGGTTCACGCCTCCCTGACTACGCGCGGCTCGACCTGCGCGCCGATCGTACCTGCACTGTGGCTGGCAAGCCCCTGCTGCTGTTCGTAGGCGCGCAGAACATCACCAATCGACACAACGTCGCAGGCTACACCTGGAACCGAGGCCTCAATATGGTGCAAGTGAACAAGCAACTGGGCATCTTCCCCATTACGGGCCTGGAGTGGCGGTTCTGATGAGGACCGTCATGGCGATTCTGATGTCGATGGCCACCCTTCGAGCTGGCGTCACCCCGGACTCCTTGAGAGTGGGCGATCCGTTGCCCGAGCTCAGTGGGCAGACTCTGTCGGGACACACGGCCGTGCTGCCCCGGGGGTCGGCGGGCAAGGTGACGCTCATGGCGCTGGGCTTCACCTACGCCTCACGCAACGCGGTCGACGCCTGGGCGGACTGGTTCCGGACGAGAGTCGATCCGAAGATGGACGTCACGTTCTTCGAGGTCCCGATGATTGGTGGTGTGGCGACGCTCGGCCGGTGGTTCATCGACAGAGGCATGCGCAACGGCACGCCCGCGGAACTGCACGACCAGGTCATCACGGTCTATCAAGGCACAGGCGAGTGGAAGCAGCGTCTCGCCTACTCGACTGATCACAAGGACGATGCCTACCTGATCGTGATCGACAGGGCCGGGGTGGTGCGGTGGCTCCATCACGGCGGATTCGACGCGCGTTGGTCCGACGAGCTGAAAACGCTGCTGGCGTCGCTCGCGCGGCCGGTCAACCGCTGATGTCGCAGCTGCCTGAATCGCGGAACACGACTGCGGTGCTCGTGACGGGTGCGACCGGCTACATCGGTGGACGGCTCGTACCGGTCCTCGAGGCCACCGGCGTCCGGCTTCGCTGTCTCGCCCGTCGCCCGGCCGAGCTCGAGCCGCGGGTGGCCCCGACGACGGAGGTCGTCGCGGGCGACCTCTTCGATCCCGCGTCCCTCGATCGGGCACTCGCGGGAATCGACGTGGCCTATTACCTCGTGCACTCCATGGGCGCGCACGGCGACTACCTCGAAAAGGATCGCGTGGCCGCCCGCAATTTTGGCGAAGCGGCGCGGCGGGCGCAAGTGCGCCGGATCGTGTACCTCGGCGGCCTCGCCGCGGATGAAGCCACGCTCAGCAAGCATCTCAGGAGCCGGATCGAGACGGGCGAGGTGCTGAGGGAAAGCGGCGTACCCGTCGTGGAGTTCCGCGCCTCGGTCGTGGTGGGGTCGGGCAGCCTCTCGTTCGAGCTCATTCGAGCCCTCGTCGAGCGTCTGCCCGTCATGATCTGCCCGCGGTGGGTCGCGACACTGGCCCAGCCGATCGGCATCGACGACCTACTGGCGTATCTCGTCGCGGCGTTCCACCTGCCTGACGCCGGCAGCCGCACGTTCGAGATCGGCGGCGCAGATCAAGCGAGTTACGGCGACCTGATGCGGGAGTACGCACGGCAACGTGGGTTGACGCGCGTGATGATTTCGATTCCGCTGCTGACGCCTCGCCTGTCGAGCCTCTGGCTGGGACTCGTGACGCCCGTCTATGCACGGGTCGGGCGCGAATTGATTGCGGGTCTGAAGAACCGGTCGGTGGTCACCGATCCCGCGGCGCTTTCGGTCTTCCCGATCAGGCCCGCAGGGCTGCGGGACGCGATCGCCCGGGCCATTCGCTATGAGGATCGCGCGTTCGCGCTGACCCGGTGGTCCGATGCACGCTCTTCGGGAGGAGAGTCTTCGTCGCTGACCGGAACGCGATTCGGCAGCAAACTCGTCGACGCACGGCAGATATACGTGGACGCCGCCGCGGACCGCGCGTTCAAGGCCATCGCGACGATAGGGGGCGATCACGGCTGGTACTACGCCACGTGGCTGTGGCGAATCAGAGGCGCGATCGACCTGCTGATGGGCGGCGTCGGGATGCGTCGAGGGCGGCGCGACCCGACCGCGCCGGCGGTCGGCGACACGCTCGACTTCTGGCGGGTCGAGGGGTACGAACCGGGACGACGACTGAGGCTCGCCGCCGAGATGAAGCTGCCTGGCCGCGCGTGGCTCGAGTTCGAAGTCATGCCGACCGGCGGCGGCGCCGTCGTCCATCAGACGGCGGTGTTCGAACCGGCCGGATTGTCGGGGCTGCTGTACTGGTATGCGCTCCTCCCGGTGCACGCCCTCATATTCGGGGGGCTGCTGCGCGCCATCGCCCGGCGGGCTCTGGCTCGATCGTGACCAGCCTGGAGGCGGCGCTCATCGGCCTTGGGACCATCCTGACGGTCCTGACATTCGTGTGGATCATCAGCGTCAGGCTACAGGATGCCAGTGTCGCGGACACGTGCTGGGGTCTCGGCTTCGTGCTGCTGGCGTGGTTGTACTGCGTGCTGTCCCCGGCGTTGACTCCACGATCGTGGCTGGTGACAGCGCTGACGACGCTGTGGGGGACGCGGCTGTCCGCGCACATCTTCCGTCGCAACCACGGCAAAGGCGAGGATCCGCGCTATCAGGCGATGCGCGCCTCGCACGGACCGGCCTTCTGGTGGCGCAGCCTGTTCACCGTCTTCTGGCTGCAGGGCGCGATCCTGTGGTTCGTGGCCCTGCCGGTCCTCGTCGCGGTGCGGGCCGCCCGGCCCGCCGGGCTCACGGCGGTCGATGCCCTGGGAGTGCTGGTGTTCGCGGTCGGATTCGGCTTCGAAGTAGTGGGCGATTATCAACTCGAGCGTTTCAGGGCCGTGGCCTCCAACCGCGGCAGGGTGCTCGATCGCGGGCTCTGGCGCTACACGCGGCATCCTAATTACTTCGGAGACGCGATGATGTGGTGGGGCATGTATGCCATCGCGGCCTCCACGCCGTACGGATGGCTCACCGTACTCAGCCCGTCCCTGATGACGCTGTTGCTGATGCGTGTGTCCGGGGTGACGCTGCTCGAGGACGGCCTGAAGGCCTCAAAGCCTGGCTACCGCGCGTACATCGCCCGCACGCCGGCGTTCTTCCCATGGTTTCCGCGCGTTCTGAGGTGAGCCGGTGCGGCACACCCAACTGGTCAACTATGCGCTCTATCAGATTGGCTGGTTCGCCTGCGTGCTCGGCGGCGCGTCGCAGCGTCCGTGGACCGGGTTCCTCATTGCGATGATCCTGGTCGGCGTGCATCTGGCGATGTCCGTGGAACGCTCGCTCGAAGTCCGGCTCGTGGTTCTCGCCACGGCGGTGGGAGCGGGGGTCGAGATTATGCTGATCGCGGCGGGCACGTATCGCTTCACATCGGGGACGTTGACCGCCGCGCTTCCGCCGCCCTGGCTGCTGGCCATGTGGGCGCAGTTTGCCACCACGTTCCGATTCAGCTTGCGCCGTGTGATCACGCGGCCCGTGCCCGCGGCGCTGTTTGGCGCGGCCGGTGGTCCGATCGCGTTCCTCGCGGGCGAGCGGCTGGGTGCGGTCACGCTGCTCCCGCCCGTCGCGCTCAGCCTGCTACGCCTCTCACTCAGCTGGGCGATCGCGCTCGTCGTCTTCTCCGCGGTCGTGCGCTCGATCACGACGGAACCGGGCGCGGCCTACGTGCCCATGCTCAAGAACCGGAAGACTGGGGAGACGAGGTAGACATGAGATCAATTCCGGAATGGACGCGGCGGGCTCGGTCGTCGTGGCGGTATCGGGGGCAGGAACGTCCACCGTTCGCGGTGGTGCCGCGGTCAGGACAGGAATCCGTGTGCGACTACCCGCGGCCGCCCAGGATTGCATCCGACGGCCGCGAGGTGATCGTCCGTGTCGGCGCGCAGGAGATCGCCCGCTCCAGACGCAGCGTGCGCCTGCTGGAAACGGCGAGCCCGCCCACGTTCTATGTGCCACCGGACGACGTCCGGCTGCAGTTCCTCGAGATGGCAGCAGGGACCTCTCGGTGCGAGTGGAAGGGTGAGGCGCACTACTGGTCCGTGATTGTTCCCGGCCACCGGGTGAAGGCCGCCGCGTGGTCGTACGCCAATCCGCTTCCGGGGTACGAACGCCTCCGCGACTACGTCGCCTTCTACCCGTCCCTGGTGGACTGCGCGGTCGATGCCATTCCAGTCGTCGCGCAGCCCGGCCGGTTCTATGGCGGGTGGGTCACGCCGGAAGTCGTCGGACCCTTCAAGGGTGAAGCCGGGTCCGAGGGCTGGTGACTCGGGCGCGCACGACTCACCCACGTCGAGCGCTCCTCCCACGTCGAAGGGTATGGAGGCGCGTCTCGGACGCCATTCTCGGTCGACACGATGGAGAAGCACTCGCAGGCAAGCCTGCCCTGACGCTCGCGTCTTCAGGCCGACGGGGGGAACACCCAGAGTGCCGGGCGCCCGACGTTGCAGTGCACCGCGCGTCCCAACAGCGTCAGCGTCGCCCATGAGTAGTAGAGGTTGCTGCGCGCGAGATTGCCGGGCACGAAACGCGGCGGTGGTTTCTGCAGCTGGCGCAGCCGCCGCGCCGCCGACGGAATCGGGTAAAAAATCGTCTCGACGGCAGCACGTGGGCTGCCATCCTCGCCGACCAGCCCGGGAAAGCTGGCGACCCAGCCGCGAGGGTCGGTGCCGGAATCAGCGGCGCCGCGATCGGCGGCGAACACCACAGCGCGGCTCGGGGCCGGCAGCACCAGCAGGCCGCCAAACGCCCAGAGGGTCATCCAGCAGGCGTGGCCGAGCAACGCGTCGAGAGGCCGACGTTCGGCGAGCCTGAAGGCAAGCGATCCGGCGAACGAGCCCAGCAGGTTCCAGCCCAGAATCACGACGAAGGTCCGAGCCGCCATACCGTTTTCGATCTGCCAGCGGCGGCGGCTCGATTCGGCGGCGAGTTCCCCCTTTGGCAGACTGTCCGGCCAGCCCGCGGGCAGCACGCTTTTCGCCCGGCTGCCAAAGCCGACGATGCCGCCGGTCAGCGCCGGGTCCGTGGCTGTGGCGGCCAGGATCGCATCGCCCTCTGACGCGATGCTCGTCGTCGAACTGCCGCCTATCGCACGCAGGAGCTGTCGTCGCCCGAGGGCAAGCCCGCACGTGGCAAGCAGGATGGCCAGGCAGAACCCCCCACTCGAGCGGACGCTTGCGTAACTCAGGAGCCCCACTCCGGCCAACACCAGCGCGTGCACCACCACACCGCGCGACCAGCGCCGGAGAAAGCCGGTCAAAGACGGCCGTGGCTCGGGCATCAGCCGGGTGCCGCCGATGAAGTCGAACACGGCCTGCACCGCCACCGCCCCGACGGCGATCTCGGCGAGCCGCAAGCCATCGACAGCGTGTGCTCCGTGGTTCACCAGCCAGTGCAGCCCGGCGGACGCGCTGAGTACCCAGAAGCCGACGTTCGTGATGCCGAGGTGGAGGCGGTGGTGGGCAAGCGTGATTTGCTCGGGTGTCATTGGGTCTTGGACCGAGGCTGCTCGTCGATGGAGCTCACAGAGCGGCCGCGACGATAAAAAAATTCAAGGACAAAAATGCGAACGCCGGGAACGCCGCGAAGAAGGGATCCCGAATCCTCAGACGGACGAGCACCCCGAGCAACATCAGTGCCCCAAACCTCCGGCCGAAAGCAGGAGCAGAAACCGGGAACAATAGCCCGCGAGCAATCCGAGGCTCCCGGCCAGCTGTAACATTCCCGTGAGCGCTCGAAAACGAGCGAGACGGTAGCGCTCGAATTCCGCCGCCATCCCGGGTGACACGAAGCAGCTCATTCCGTACCAGGCGAACGAGGCGATCGAGATGGCCTGAGCGATTCCGGCGATCGATTGCACTGTGCCTTACAGGTTATACAATCGGGCTGCGCCGACGCGACATCCTCGCAAGAGACCGACGGGAGTACGAATGAACATTGTCATCTCCATTCTTCAGATCGCTGTGGCCGCCGGTCTGCTGAACGTCTGGCTGCTTCGATTTCAGCGAAGCACACCCTATCGCGGAGGGGGCGCTCGCTCGATGCGGGAGGAATTCGCCGCCTATGGACTTCCCGAGTGGTTTCGCTACGTGATCGGGACCCTGAAGGTCGGGTCGGCTCTCTGCTTGATCGCAGGCCTGTGGCTCCCCTTCCTGGTGTTCCCCTCCGCTCTGCTGATCGCCATCCTGATGCTGGGGGCTCTTGCCATGCACCTGAAGATCCGCGATCCGTTGAAGAAGTCGGTGCCCGCGCTCGTCATGCTCGCGCTCACGATCGTCATCTGCCTGGGATCGCTGCGCTGATACGCACGATGGCTCGATGGGGGATGTCACCCGGAGTCGGGCATGACGTCG
>JANMCN010000246.1:0-2956 GCA_031361295.1 Acidobacteriota bacterium
GAGTTCGAGACGACGCTCGAGAGCGACACGGCCTCGCTGCACGGACTGACGGAGTTGATGCTGGCGGCGTGCGACGGAATCCGCCTGATGCGTGATCCCACCCGGGGCGGGGTCTCGAGCGCGCTCAACGAGGCGGCGGCCGCTTCGCGCGTCGGTGTGGCGCTGCTGGAGTCGGCGCTCCCGCTGCGCGAGCCGGTCCGCGCGGCCTGCGAGATTCTGGGCCTCGATCCGCTCTATGTGGCGAACGAGGGCAAGCTGGTGGCAGTTGTCGCGCCGGAGCAGGCCGACGTCCTCCTCCAGGCGATGCGAGGTCATCCTCTTGGACGGGATGCAGCCGTCATCGGCGCCATCACCGCCGAGCATCGCGGCAGCGTCGTGATGCGATCGCTCGCGGGCGGCACCCGGGTGGTCCCGTTGCTCGCCGGGGAACAACTCCCGCGGATTTGTTGACGCGGCGGGCGGAGTAGACTGGAGCATCGGCGGGTCCGAACGCCGGCACGGCCGACCGGGCCGGAATCGTTCGGCGGGCTCCTTCAAGGGAGGCGAGGATGGCGCAGGCAGCAACGGAAGAGACGGTGCGCGGCGGGCAGCCGCACGTCCCTGCAACCCAGCCCGAACATGTGCGGCAGTCCCTTCCGCTCGGTCCGCTGAAGACGATCCACGTCTTCTGGCTCGCCGGCATGAGCTGCGACGGCTGTTCGATCGCCGTGACCGGCGCGACGAATCCCGGGATCGAAGGCCTGCTGCTCGGCATCGTGCCGGCCATGCCCAAAGTGATCCTGCACCACCCCGTGCTGGCGGTCGCCTCCGGCGAGGAATTCGTCAAGCCGTTCAAGGATGCGGCCGAGGGAAAGCTCGGCGATCCTTACGTCGTCGTGTTCGAAGGGTCGGTGGCCGACGAACGGATAGCGGCCCGCACGGGGGGCTACTTCTCCGCGATGGGCGTCGAGTCGATGCCTGACGCCGGGGATTCCGACGTCCAGCATCCCGTCCCGACGGCCACCTGGCTGCACCGTCTCGCGCCGGGGGCCGCGGCGATGATCGCGATTGGCACCTGCGCGACGTGGGGTGGCGTCCCGTCGGCTGCCGGCAATCCGACCGGCTCCATGAGCGTGATGGACGCCCTCGGCAAGGACTTCCGGAGCGCGTTCGGCCTGCCGGTGATCAACATTCCGGGATGCGCGCCGGTGGGGGACAACTTCACCGAAACGGTCTTCGCCATCCTCCTGTTCCTCCAGGGGCTCGGCCCGCTGCCGGCGTTCGATGCGCTCGGCCGGCCGGCCTGGCTGTTCAACAAGACGGTGCACCAGGGCTGCACGCGCGCCGGTTACTACGAGGAAGGGACGTTCGCCCACCACTATGGCGATCCCGAATGCCTCGTCGAGATCGGCTGCTGGGGCCCGGTCGTCAACTGCAACATCGTCGAGCGCGGCGCGATGAATCACATGGGCGGGTGCATGAAGGCGGGGGGCATCTGCATCGGCTGCACCATGCCGGGATTCCCCGATAAGTTCTCACCCTTCTTCAAGACGCCGCCAGGCGCCATCGTCTCCACGAACATGTCGCGCGGCGTGGGCGGCGTGATTCGACGCCTGCGCCGGCTGAGCAATCGTGAGGCGAGCCGCGAAGCGCGCTGGGATGCGTCGCACCAGGTCCCGAGCGGGTGGGGCCACGTCCAGTCGCGCACCGCGTTCGACCGGATCAACCACTTCTTCTACGAGAAGTGGCAGCACATGGGCTCGCGCAAACCGGGACGGAAGCCCGGTGAGGAGGAGCGGTTCTGGGGCGGCGACCGGCCCGGCCTGAAGGGGGACTACGTGGACGACTCGGCGACGTTCGAAGATACGTCGCGCCACGATCGCAAGGGAGGTCTGCAGTGAGCGATGCCGAACTCTGGGGGGCATGGCGGCTCTGGATGGGCGTGGCGGCGGTCGTGGTCCTGCTGGCGGCGGCGCTGCTCATCATCATCTGGGTCATGGCGCGGCGCATCCTGGCGGACGCTGTCCGTGCGCTGAACGCGGCCACGGCGGTTCGCGAGCAGACACAGGCGATCTGGGGGCTCGAGACCACCAACACCGTCGCGGAAGACATTCTGGCGAACGTGCAGCGCATAGAGCACGGGGCCACCACGCTGTCGGAGGCGCTCGGCCATAAGGAGGCGATGCGATGACCGCGGATGCCGTCGTGCAGGTGTGGACGTGGTCGCTTGTGGTCTTCGTGGTGGTCCTGCTCGTCGTGGCCGTGCTGCTGACGCTGATTCTTTCGACCTCGAAGCAGATTCACGCCGGCGTCGGCGCGATATGGGTCGTGGGCCAGAAAATCGCGAACAACACGGTGCAGCTATCGCAGCTCGATCGAACGAATTACCTGGCGGGGGGCATCCTCGAAGCCGCGGGAGGCGTGGCGCGCGCGACCGGCGCACTGGCGGCGCACGCGGCGGGATGTCCCGGGTGCCCGGCCTGCGTGATTGGCACCGGGGGGCGCGCATGACGACCATGATCTGGCTGATGGTAGCCTCGGTGGCCGGCGCATCCGCGCTGTTCATCGCGCTGGCGATTTTCGTGACCCTCATTCTCCGCGAGCTCGTGCCGACCGGCGGCACGGCCGTCAGCCTCCTCGCGAAGATCCGGATGGGGCTGCGGGCCATCGAGATCGAGACGGGCTACATCCCGCGAGAGGTGACGCGGCTGAACGCGGGCCTCGGGCAGGTGAGCGCCGGCCTGGTCGCGGTGGACGGCAACCTGGGGCGCATGGCGGCGGCGCTGCAGCAGCAGAAGGAGGGACGATGACGGCTGATGGCCCGGCGGTTCCACCGGCGGTCTATATCATCTGGACCATCGGCCTGGGGCTGACGCTCGTCGTTTTCGTTCCCCTTGCGGTCGTGCTGCTGCACCGCCTGTGGCGCACGGCGCAGTCCATCCAGCTCTACGCACGGGACGCGCTGACCGCGGCGGCC
>JANMCN010000287.1:0-43655 GCA_031361295.1 Acidobacteriota bacterium
CAGACGCTGCCGGCTCCCGCTCCCGCCGCGCAGACGCCGCAGCCGGCCGCGCCGGCGCCCGCGACGCAGCCGAAGAAATAGCCGGATCCGGAATTCGTTCCCCTCGCGAAAGTGGCGGAATTGGCAGACGCACCAGCTTGAGGGGCTGGCGGTAGCAATACCGTGGGGGTTCGAGTCCCCCCTTTCGCACCACACCAAGGCCCAGAGCAATCTGGGCCTTTTGCGTTGGTGACCAGAACGCCGGCATCAGACAGTGAAAGTCATCCTGATTCACGGCAACGGCGGCTGCACGGCGGGCGACTTCTGGTATCCGCGCGTGGCACAGGCCTGTCACGCCCTCGGCCTGACGGTCGTGAATCGGACCTTCCCCGACAATGTAAAGGCGCGGGCCCGGGTCTGGCTCCCCTATCTCGAGGAGCTGGGCGCCGACGAACAGACCATCCTGATTGGCCATTCGTCGGGCGCGGTCGCCGCCATGCGGTACGCGGAGACGCACCGACTGCTGGGCTCGGTCCTCGTCGCGGCATGCCACACCGATCTTGGCGACCCTGGTGAGGCCGCGAGCGGCTATTACCGCGAGCCGTGGCAATGGGACCGGATCCGCGACAATCAGCAGTGGATTGCCGCGTACCATTCCGTCGATGACCCGCACATCCCGGTGGCCGAGGCGCGATTCGTCGCGGCGCACCTGCAATGCCACTACGTCGAGCTCCACGGTCGCGGTCACTTTCTCGATCCTGGCGCGCTGCCCGAGGTGATGCCGTACCTGAGGCGACAGCTCGGCATCTGATCGGAGCGCCGATCCACCGATCGTTGCCGCCCCACCGTCGAAGCCGGGATAATAGGAAGCACACAAGGAGCGTCACGTGACCGAGTCTACGGAAGATTTCGCGGCGATGTTCGAGGCGTCAGTCAAGACCACGCGGCTGAAGGCAGGCCAGCACATCGAGGGCACGATCGTCGGCATCGGCCCTGAGGTCGCCTTCGTGGACGTCGGTGGCAAAGGCGAAGCCACGATCGACATCGGCGAACTGAAGGACGAGGACGGCGATCTCGAGGTCGCGGTCGGCGACCGCATCCAGGCGACGGTGGTGTCGACCGAGGGAGGCTTGCAGCTCTCCAGGAAGCTGGCGCGCGGGGCCGCCACGGCGCGGCAGCTCGAGGACGCGTTCCGCACGGGCCTGCCGGTGGAGGGCAAAGTCGAGAAGGCCGTCAAGGGCGGGTACGAGGTGCGCGTCGGGGGGCAGCGCGCCTTCTGCCCGTTCTCCCAGATCGACACACAGAGGGCCGAGGCGTCGGCGCACGAAGGGAAGGTCTACGCGTTCCGGATCCTCGAGTACAAGGAAGGTGGCAGGGACCTCGTCGTGTCGCGTCGCGCCCTGCTCGAGGCTGAGCAGCGGGCTAGCGCCGCCGAGGTTCGCCGGACGATCGTGGCGGGAGCGGTCATCACCGGCCGGGTCGTGTCGGTGCCCGGGTTCGGCGCGTTCGTGGACCTCGGGGGTGGGGTGCAGGGCCTGCTGCATGTGTCCGAGATGGCGTGGGCCCGGGTCTCCGATCCGTCGCAGCTCGTCAAGCCCGGCGATGAAATCACCGTCAAGGTCCTCAAGGTCGACGCCGAGAAGCAGAAGATTTCGCTGGGATTGAAACAACTGGCGGAGGACCCCTGGTCCACGGTCCACCAGACATACGCGACGGGCGATGTCCGCACCGGGCGCGTGACGCGCATCGCGGAGTTCGGCGCCTTCATCGAGCTCGAGCCCGGAGTGGAAGCCCTGGCGCACGCGTCCACGTTCCCTCCGACGGGCCGTTCCGAAGGATGGTCTCGCCAGGTCGCGCCGGGGATGACCGGCGCCTTCGAAATTCTGACCATCGACCCCGGGAAGAAGCGCATCGGCGTGGCCCTGCTTCCCGAGGGATCCGCGCGTGCCGGGGGGGCCGCACCATCGAGACCGGAGATCGCGGCCGGCGCGCGGCTCACCGGCAAGGTCGAGCGTCACGAAAAGTTCGGCGTGCTCGTCTTCCTTGCGCCGGGACGCACGGGGCTCATCCCGCTCAGTGAGACCGGCGTGGCGAGGGACGCCGATGTCGCCCGCGCGTTCCCCGTCGGCGCGGATATCGAAGTCGTCGTGCTCGAGGCCGATCCGTCCAGCCGCCGCATCCGTCTCAGCGCGAAGGCAGTCCTGGACGCGAAGGAAGCCGACGAAGTGCGCGAGTACACCGAGCGCGACGGTGCGGCGCCAACGGAGGCGTTCGGATCTCTCGCAGACAAGCTCCTCGGCGCGCTGAAGCCGCGACAGAAATAAGGGCGATCAGGGAACGAGCGTGTGCGGACTCCCGCCGGGCGGGCGAATCAGAATGGTGCGCCGCCTACATTCCGAGACGGTACTTGCCGAGGCGCGCGAGGATCGTCGCCTTGAGGTCGGTTTCCGACGTCGCGGCGGTCAGGTCGACGTCGGCATCGGCGACCGCGTCGAGCAGCGCGCGGATCAACTGCGCGCGGCTGATCGCGGCGCCGCTCTGCGCGCGGATGTTCGCCGCGAGCCGATCCAGGAACACGATCTGCCGGTTGAACAGCACGACCGTCACCTTCGTCCACGCCTCGTCGTGCACGGGGGGCCGGCCGGGCTTCCGCTTGACGGCGACGGTCCGCCGTGTCGGGGCAAAGATGTCCGGAGAGGCTTTGCCAGTCTTTGGTTTACGGCGCCCGGCCATTCAAACTCCGAGAATTCCTCGTGCGACGGCCCTGATGGAATTATTCCATCCCTAAATTTCGGGCGCGCGCGTGTGGTTGGGTTGGTCGCTATTCAACACTGAGGACGTAGTTTACTTCAAGCTCATCTTTTTATTTGGAAACTTCAACCACGGATCGTTCCACCCCCAACTGGCGAATTCGACGGCGGCGGAGGACGAGTTGGGGCCGGCCTTAATGCTTGATTGTGCGCACGCGTTCGAGGACTTCGCCGGCGAGACGGCGGAAGCCATCGGCCGCTCGGGACCGCGGCGCGTACTGAAAGATCACCTGCGCCTCGGCCGGCGCCTCTTCGAGCGCGCGGCTGGCGAGAATCTCGGTGTGGAACACATCGTCGCGGTACTGCGCCCGAAGCCGTTCGCGGATTTCCGACGCGCCGGCCCGCGCCGGGTCCACCATGGTCAGCAGGATTCCCAGGACGCGGGTGCGCGTGCCGAGCCGCACGCGGACCTTCTCGACCGACGCGAGCAGGCTCACCAACCCCTCGACCGCCAGGTGCTGCGCCGTGACGGGGACAACGAGCGCATCGGCGGCCACGATGGCATTGACGCCGATGAGCGAGAGGTTCGGGGGGCAGTCGAGGATGACGACGTCGTAGTGATGCTTGAGGCGTTGCGTGAGGTGCTTGAGCGTGAGCTCGCGTCCGGCCACGTCGCTGAGCACGAGGTCGGCGCTCGCGAGCTCTGCGGACCCGGTGACGAGGTCGAGATGAGGGACGGACGTAGGCCGGACCACCTGAAGCAGCGGCACGCCCTCCAGAAGGCAGTTCGCCGAGGAGGGCCGCAGCCGGCCGCGATCGACGCCACACCAGAGCGAGGCGGACGACTGGCTGTCGAGATCGACGAGCAGCACCTTCCGCCGGGGCGCGGCGAGGGCGGCGGCGAGGTTGACCGATACGGTGGTCTTCCCCACGCCCCCTTTGTTGTTGAGGACGGCGATGACAAGCGGCAATTTGTCCGTCATTCTATCCCAAATCGAGCCCGTCCGTACGAGGCGGTGCGCGACCTCACAGTGCAATGTGGACGCCAGCGCGACGAATCGTGCCCGCCCAGTTCCGGGGGGAATTCCGCCTCCATCCCGTGGGCTCGACACCTCGCCGACCGGCAATGAAACTCGACCGACGCCGGCGAGTCCGATTTCCCGACACCTCTCTCAACAAAGACTCGCCGGACGACGAGCTGCGTGCCTGGACCTTCCGGACGAGCAGATCGTATCGAGCGCGAGCGGCTCCATGGCCCACACGATCAGACCGACCTCATCGCGCGTGCGGCTGAAACGGCCCTTGCGATTGCGACCTGGCCGCCCGCGGCGGGTCTATAATCCCCGGATGTCGCCGACGCTCGCTGCGAAGCCCCAAACCGTCTCCCTCGGCATCGATCGGCTGCTCGGGCCCGATCGCCGCCTCATCTCGGGCCGGCGCGTCGGCGTCGTCTGCAACCCCGCGTCAATCGACAGCGGCTTTCGACATACGGCGGATCGGCTCGTGGCCGACCCGGATGTCACGGTCTCGGCCATATTCGGTCCGCAGCACGGATTCCGCTCGGACCTTCAGGACAACATGGTGGAGACGGCGCACACGAGGGACGCCCGGCGCCGCGTGCCCATCTTTTCGCTCTACAGTGAGACGAGGGAGCCGACGGCCGAGATGCTGCGGGACATCGACGTCCTCGTGATCGATCTGCAGGACGTCGGGACCAGGGTCTACACGTATATCTACACGGCGGCCAACTGCATGCGCGCCGCGGCGCGGCACGGGGTGCGGGTCGTGGTGTGCGATCGGCCGAACCCCGTGGGCGGTGACGAGGTCGAAGGGAATCTGCTGGAGCCGGCCTTCGCGTCGTTCGTCGGGCAGTTTCCCATTCCGCTGCGGCACGGCATGACGATTGGCGAGATCGCCCGGCTGTTCAACGAGGCGTTCGGCATCGGCGCGTCACTGGAGGTGGTCCCGCTCGAGGGATGGCGGCGGCCGATGTATCAGGACGACACGGGCGTGCCGTGGGTCATCCCGTCGCCGAACCTGCCCACCCTCGACAGTGCCATCGTGTATCCGGGCGCGGTCCTGTTCGAGGGAACCCGTCTGTCGGAGGGACGTGGAACGACGCGCCCGTTCGAGTTGATTGGCGCTCCGTGGATTGACGGCGAACGGCTGGCCGAGGCGATGAACGGCCGCGGACTCCCCGGCGTCCACTTCCGGCCGGCGTTCTTCGAGCCGACGTTCCAGAAGCATGCGAAAGAGACGTGCGGCGGCTGCCAGATCCACGTGCTCGATCGGCGAAGCTTCCGCCCGGTGCGCACCGCCGTGGAGTTGATGGCCGAGTTCCGCCGGCAGGACCCCGCGCATTTCGCGTGGCGCGAGCCGCCATACGAGTACGAGCACGACAAGCAGCCGATCGACATCCTGTACGGATCGTCGAATCTGCGCGCGACGCTGGACGCCGGGACCGACGTTGACGGCCTCATCGCGTCATGGGCCGGGGACGAAGAGGCGTTCCGCCGCACCCGGGAGCGGTATCTCCTCTATTAGCTGTCGGCCTTCAGCGCCCTGGGGTGTTGAAGCGAATGGCTGAGAGCCGACAGCTCATGGCTCCTTCCGCGCCGCAAGCCGTGCTTCGCTGATCTGGCGCGCGTGTCGGTGCGCGTGGCCGGCATATGTCTTCAGCCACGCTTCGACGCCGAAGGCACCCGCATCGGAGTGCGTCCCCCTGCGGAGCCATTCTTCGGGCGTGAGCAGTTCCAGGAGCTCCGCCGTGGCCTCGCGGGCCCACCGGAACAGTTCGAGGGACGTCTCGTGGGGCCGTTCGTAGTGCAGCTTCCTGGCGAACTCGTCCTGGTCGTACCCGTGGATTGTCGGCCGGTCCTGCGCGAGCAGGAGGCGCAGCCGCACCGCCGCCGTCATTTCGCTGTCCGCCAGGTGGTGCAGGATTTCGCGGGTGGACCACCGGCCAGGCCCCGCCTTCGCGGCGAGCTCCTCGGGCGTGATCTTCAGCAGGACCGCCGCGATGGCGGCGTACCCGTCCCGATACTGGGCGATCAGCTGCTTGCGCTCCTCGACGTCCACGCGTCCTCCTTGCCTCCTCTTCAGCCCCGGGTCTTTGCGATGCCTGGCGCCTTCGTCTCCTGAGGAGTCTCCGGCACCATGTGGTGCGCCGTCAGGTGCTTTTTCAGTTCCTCGAACGCCTTCGGGACGCTGTCCACGTGGCAGAGCAGCTTCAGATCATCCTCGTTGATGGCGCCCCACTCCGCGAGGGGCCTGAGCTTGAGCACGTCATCCCAATACTCACTGCCGTACATGATCACCAGCAGCTTCTTCGAGAGCTTGCGCGTCTGGGCGAGCGTCAGGATCTCGAACAACTCGTCCATCGTCCCGAATCCGCCAGGAAAAATCACCAGCGCCTTCGCCAGGTACGCGAACCAGAACTTCCGCATGAAGAAGTAGTGGAAATTGAACAGCAGCTCCTTGGTGATGTACCGGTTCGGCGCCTGCTCGAACGGGAGACGGATGTTCAGGCCTATGGATTGTCCCCCGGCCTCCTTCGCGCCTCGATTCGCGGCCTCCATGATCCCGGGCCCGCCGCCCGAGCACACCACGAACCTGTGTCGCTCGACGTCGAGCGACAGGCTCCATGTCGTCAGCATTTTGGCGAGCGCGCGCGCGTCCTCGTAATACCTGGACCATTCGACAGCCTTGTGGCTGCGCTTGAGCGCCGCCTTGTAATCGGATTTTCGACGCCCCGTGCCGTTCTCCAGCTGCCGCAGATTGCGCGTCGCGAGCGAGCGGCTGAGCACGCGCGCCGACCCGAAGAACACGACGGTGTCCTGGACGTTCTGCGCCCTGAAGCGGCGGAGCGGGTCGAGGTACTCGGCAAGGATCCTGAGCGGCCGCGCGTCCGTGCTGTCGAGAAACTCGTCGTCTTCGTAAGCGAGCGGATGGTCCTGAGTCACCAAAAAACTGTATCATCTTCTCCTTACGGTCACGTCAGACCTTCGTCGCGCACCACCCGCGAAGCAGGCGCGATCACAGGCGCAAGGAGTGATGCACATGATTGGGCGGGCGATCGGAATCCTCGGACTGGCGCTCTCGACGGCCGTCATCGGCGCCGCGGCAGCGGGCCCTTCTCAACAACCCGCCGCGCCATCCAAGGGCGGCTGGCAGATCCCGCCGGAGGCCGAGACGACGAAGAATCCACTCACCGTGGACGCGAAGCTGCTCGCGGCCGGCAAGGGCGTCTTCAAGGAAAAGTGCCAGAAGTGCCACGGAGCCGCGGGCAAGGGAGACGGTCCGGACGCGGATCCGGACGCCCAGGAAGACATGGACCTGACCAACCCCAAGCGCGCCGCCCGCAACACCGACGGCGTGGTGTTCTTCAAGGTATGGAACGGCCGCAAGAAGCCGAAGATGCCGGCGCAGAAGGACGACCTCACCAAGGACCAGGTGTGGGCCGTCGTCTCGTACGTGCAGTCACTGCGAAAGACGACCACGCCCTAGCCGCGCGGTCCTGACGCCGCCTCAGAGCAGGTGGGTGACGAGCAGCCCGATGCCGTAGCCGATCGCGGCGACGCCGAAGCCGACGACGAACATGTCGCGCCCGCTGCTCCACACGCCGCGGCCGGTGAACAGGCTGCGCGCCGCGCCGATCGCGAAGTGGGCGGCCATGCTGAACACGAGCGAGGCCCACACAGCCCGCGCGTGGGCGAGGACGAAGAACGGGACGATGGGGATGAACGCGCCGATGGCCGTGGCGGTCCCGGTCACGAGGCCGTCGCGGAGCGGCGCGAGTTCAGCCGGGTGGATGTTGAGCTCCTCGCGGACCATCGTATCCAGCGCCTTCTGCGGCTCCTGCATGATCGCGCGGGCGGTTTCCCGCGCCCGTTCCGCCGTCAGCCCCTTCGACTCGTAGATGACCGCCAGCTCCTCTTCCTCGAGGTCCGGCATGAGCGTCATCTCCTGCCGCTCGATCTCGATCTGGTGCGCGTGCATCTCGGATTCGCTCTTCGCCGCCAGGTATCCGCTCGACCCCATCGAGAGGGCGTCGGCGATGGCTCCGGCGACGCCGCTGATGATGACGACGTGGGGAGCGACGTCGGCGCCGAGGACACCGGCCACGAGCCCGAAATTGGCGGTCAGCCCGTCGTTGAAGCCGTAGACGATGCTGCGAAGGTACCCACCGGAGCCGCCGACGTGCCACGGCTCGCTCCCACGGCCCATCGCCTCGGAGAGCTCGCGCGCGTGGACGGCGGAGTCCGTGGCAATCTCGAGCGCCGCCGCATGCGTCCGGCCATGGCGTGACTGCCGGGCCAGCCCAAGGTAGGCCTGGACTTCGCGTCCCTCCTCCGCGAGCATCATCGGCAGCACGAGCGATGTCCCGAACCGCCGGGCGGCCCACGCGAGGAGCCGCGTGCGACGTGCCGTCCGATACCGCGGCAGCGGGCGGCCGCTCGCCAGGAACAGCTCCTCCCACCGCTCGGCGTGCCGATCTTCCACGACCGACAGCTTCGCGAAGAGATCGATCAGCGCGGGATTGCGTTCGACGGCGGCGAGCGCGCGGTAGAGATACGCGGCGTCGCGTTCGTCGCGGTAGTGATCGTCCCAGCTCTCGTCCGCCTCAGGGGCGTCGAGATCGGGCGGCGCGGACGGACGAGCTCCGGGACCACGTTCGCCGGAGGTCGGGAAGGCATCGGCCCCGGCGTGCCGGGGCCCGGCCTTGATGAGGTCGTTCTCGAGCCCGCTCGGCGCGTCCATGGGATCCAGCATAGTCGCTTTACTCGCAGTCCGGTAGCCGGTAGGATGCCTCGATCGATGCCGCGCGTCCCCACTGGCCAGCCGTCCTCCGGCTTCGATCATTCCATCCTCGTCCGCGCCTCGCCGGACCGCGTCCTGGCGTCGTTCTTCGACCCCGCGGCGCTCGCGGCGTGGTGGCTGGCCGTGCGCTCGGTTACCACGCCACGACCGCTCGGGATCTACGCCGTCGAATGGAACCCGACTCCGGAGTCTGACGCCGTCCTGGGCCGGCTCGGCGGCGTCTTTTACGGAATCGTCATGGAGTACAAGACGGGGCGCGAGCTGTTCATTGCCGACGCCTGGTGGATCCCTCCGGACGGCGACCCGATCGGGCCGATGTCGCTGCAGGTGAACTGTTCGCTCGAAGACTCGGCCTGCCGCCTCCGGGTGCGGCAGTCAGGCTTCGAGGAGACCCCGCGGTTTCGGCGGTACTACAGTGTGATCGAGCGGGGCTGGCACATCTCGTTGTCGGCGCTCAAGGACTACGTCGAGCGGCACGGCCCCATCTGAGCCGAGCGGACAGCCGGGCTGCCGGCCGGCGATCCGCGATCCGGACGTCGTGCGAAACGATCAGCCGATGCGCTGCACGTTGACGAAGTTGGCGTCGAGCCGGCTCACGTCGGCGCTGACGTTCACGAAGACGACCACCGACCCCGCCTGCAGGATGTTCCGCTCCAGCAGCAGCCGTTCCAGGCGATCGACGTCCCGTTCCGGCGTGAGGATCGGCGCCACACCCCAGTAGAGCGCCAGCGTCCCGGCGAGCCGCTCGCTGGCTGTCGCAGCAAAGATCGGGGCCCTCGGGCGCAGCGCCGAGAGCAGCCTCGCCGTCTTGCCTTCGCGTGTCACCGCCACGATTGCATCGGCTTCTCCCGCCGACGCGAGCGTGATTGCCGCCTCGCACAACGCGCGACTGTGCCGTGTGCCCGTCGGCTCGAGGGCCGGCGACACATGTTCGGAGGGAGGGAGCGACTCCGCATCGTGGATGATTGCGGCGAGTGTCTGGACGGCGCGGACCGGGTAGGCGCCGGCGGCGGTTTCGCCGGCCAGCATGATCGCGTCCACGCCTTCGTCGACGGCATTGGCGGCGTCGCTGACCTCGGCCCGCGTCGGACGGGGATCGACCCGCATCGATTCGAGGACCTGGGTCGCGAGGATCACCGGGCGCCCGAGCGCTCGGGCGCTGCGCACGATCTGTTTCTGGACCCGCGGGAGCTGTTCGAGCGGCATCTCGAGGCCCAGATCTCCGCGGGCCACCATCACGCCGTCTGCGACGTTGAGGATGCCGTTCAGGTTGCCGACCGCGGCGGGGCGCTCCACCTTCGCGATAATCGGCACCGGACGTCCCGCCGACGTCATGATCTCGCGGGCGGTCAGCACATCCTCGGACGTCTGGACGAAGCTCAGTGCGACCATGTCGATCCCGAGCCCGAGCCCGAACCTGAGATCCGCGGCGTCCTTTTCGGTCACCGACGACGCGGGCAGCGCCACCCCGGGCGCGTTGATGCCCTTGTGCTCCCCCAGCGGGCCGCCCGTGACCACCACCGTCGTCAGCTCCTCCCTGCCTGCCCTAGTCACCTGCAGCTCGATACGCCCGTCGTCGAGGAACAGCCGGTCGCCGGGTTTCGCGGAGTGCACCAGCGCCGCATACGGCGTGAAGATGCGCCCTTCCGAACCCGCGTGGTCTCCCGTGCCCAGCCGAATCTCATCCCCCTTGTGGAATCGCAGGGGGCCGCCGCCAACGATGGCGCCCGTCCGAATTTTCGGGCCGCTGAGATCCTGCATGATCGCCACGTGACAGCCGCTCCGGACCGACGCGGCACGAATCGCATCGAACACGTCCGCGTGCGAGGCGTGCGAGCCGTGCGAGAAATTCAGGCGGAATACGTTCACTCCGGCGAGGAGCAGCTGTTCGAGCACGTCAGGCGCCGCGCAGGCGGGACCAACCGTCGCGATGATCTTCGTGTGCCGTGTCAGCATCGACTCACTCCGGGTCCGCCCACGGGTCGACCAGCGCCTTCGTGATGCGCAGCGATTCGGCATCGGCGAGGGCCTCGTTCAAGTGGTGCAGCGTGTATGTCCGCTCGCCGATCTTGCGCCAGGGCACGGCGCCAGCGTGGCGATCGAGGAGACCGAGCGCGTCCAGGAAGTGACGGGCCTCGCTCCCCCAGCAGCCGCGGATCTCGAGATGCTTCCGGTTGATGTGGTGATGCGCGTTGACCTGACTCGGGCCGGCGTCGGTGTAGTGGCCCGCCACCACGTACCGGCCGCCATCGCGCGCAAGCACGAGGCCTTCCTCGAACGCGCGGGAAGACCCCGCGGCTTCGACGACGACGTCCACGCCTTCACCCGAGGTGAGCGCCCGCACGTCGTCCAGGCGTTCTTCCGGCGACGTGCCCTCCAGGTCATACACGCGATCGGCGCCCATCGCCCGGGCGAGATCGAGCCGCGGGGCCGGCGCGCCAATCGCGAGGATGAGCCCGGCGCCCGCCAGCCGCGCGAGCGCGATCGTGCTCAGGCCGACCGCGCCGGTGCCCTGGACCAGCACGCTCTCGCCCAGTCGCAGCGCCGCGCGCTCGATGATGTGGACGGCCGTCAGCAGTCCGCACCCCGCCCCGATGTAGTCGTCGAAACCCACGCCGTCCGGGAGGCGCGCGACTCCGACGCCCGGCTCGAGGTAAATCGCCTGTGACCATCCGCCGAACAGGCCTTCGGCGGCGGGATCCGTGATGCCATACACTCGACGCGCGGCACACCGCGTGGGCGTGCGGTGTACCGTGCATGCGCGGCAGCGGCCGCACGTGCGGTGCACGTCGAAGAAGACAGCCCGGTCGCCTTCCCGGAGCGCCGTGCCGTCGATGCCGCGCAGCGATCCGCGAATGGTGTCGAGCGTGCCGGCGGACACGTGGCCGGGGATGATCGGGTACGGGACGCCGGCAAGGCGGCCGTGCCACAGATGGACGTCGGTGCCGCACACTTCAGAGCGTGCGGTCCGCAGCATGGCGGCGCCGTGGATGAGTTCGGGGCGCCGGAACTCGCGGACCGCGATCGCCTGGTGCGGGCCCGGCATCACGGCCGCGAGGATGCGGTCGCTCACGGCGTACGATAACCTTGATCGAACGGCCGCAGGACGGAACCGCGTGCTCGGCTCAATGGATCATCAGCTTACCATCCGCGTCAGCCTCGTATGTCATACCGCTTTCAGGTCGTTCTTGCCGTCCCTATGGCGATCGCCATCGCCGCCGTGCCGGCGTGGAGCCAGGACGCACGAGAGCCCCGGCGCGAGCTGTCGGTCAAGTTTGCGTGGAACCACCCTACCGATCCGGTCGAACATCACGTCGCGACCGTGCTCGTCACGTTGCGCGGTACGCTCAGCTTCTGAAAAATGAACAGGATGTTGCAGGGGCAGATGGACGCGTGGCTGCGCGCCGCGTCCGACGATGCGGAGAGACGCGGCCTGCCGCTTTTGAAGCCGCTGCTGGAGACGCTGGCCCGTTCCACGGCCGCGCTGCGCGAGGCGGACCGCGCCTTGCGCGAGAGGCCGGCGGGGGGGTCCATGGACCCGGGGACATTGGGGCCTTCCACGCCGCGGACGGAGACCACCGAGTGACGGCGGCGCCGGACCTGCGATCGATCGCCGACGTGGCGGTCCAGATCCGAAGCGGGGCGCTGTCTCCCGTGGATCTCACGCGTGCCTGTCTCGACCGGATCGAGGCACGGCGCGACCTCAATGCCTTCATCACCGTGATGCGCGACGCGGCACTGGCCGCCGCGGCGGCTGCGGGACGCGAGATTGCGACGGGCCATTATCGCGGCCCGCTCCATGGGGTCCCCGTTTCCGTCAAGGACCTCATCGACGTGGCCGGCACCCCGACGACCTCGGGATCCGCGGTGCCGCCTGGCCATCCTGCGCACGACGCGCCGATCGTGGCACGGCTCCGCGACGCGGGCGCGATTCTCGTTGGCAAGACCAACCTGCACGAGTTTGCGTTCGGCACGACGAGCGAGGAGTCCGCCTTCGGCCCCGTGCGGCATCCGCGTGATCCGCGGCGATCGCCGGGAGGGTCGAGCGGCGGATCCGCGGTGGCGCTGATCGAGGGCATGTGTTTCGCGTCGGTCGGCACCGACACCGGCGGCTCCGTCCGCATCCCGTCCGCGGTCTGCGGCACCGTCGGCCTGAAGCCGTCGTTACACGAGTTGCCGTCCGCCGGCATCGTGCCCCTCAGCACGACGATGGATCATCCGGGCCCGATGGCGCGCTCTGTCGCGGACGTGGCCGTGGCCTTCGATGCGCTGAGGGGTCGAGCCGCCAGACCGGCGGCCCACGACAGCCGACCGCTCGTCTTCCGGGTCCCGGAGGCCTACTTCTGCGAGCGCCTCGACCCCGGCGTGCGGGGGGCGTTCGTCGCGGCGCGGAAACGGCTGGCGGGCGACGGCCACCGGATCGAGACGATCACCATCGACGAGGCGGCACGGACGGCGGACGTCTATCTCCACATCGTTCTGCCGGAAGCCTCGTGGCTCCACTCGCCGATGCTCGAGCGCTACCCGGACCGGTACTCCCCCGGCGTCCGGCTGCGGCTCGAAATGGGGCGGTACATCCTCGCCGAGGATTACGTGCGCGCTTTGGCGCTCCGCGCGATGCTGACGCGGGCGGTCGACGTTGCGCTCGACGGCTGCGATGCGCTGCTCCTGCCGACGCTCCCGATCGCCGCGCCGCTCATCGGCGCGACGACGGTGGAGGTGGCCGGGAGACAGGAGCCCGTGCGGGCGGTGATGCTGCGCCTGACACAACTCTTCAACATCACGGGGCACCCGGCGATCGCGCTCCCCGCCGGCGTCACGGAGGACGGCTGGCCGGTCAGCCTGCAGCTCGTCGGCCGCACGAATCGCACGGACGCGCTGCTGCAGGTGGCGGCACGCGTCGAAGCGAGACTGCGCGCGTGATCTCGAGGGTGTTTCACGATTGGGAGCGACGGCTCGCGGCGGGCGCCGAGGGTCGCCAGGTCCGGCCCTTCGACTGGGGGCTCGAGTGGGTGGACGGTCTCGAGCCGGGATCGTCTGGTGAAGTCGAACGCCTCGCGGCCTGGGCCTCGCGCACGGTCGAGGAGAGCGAGGCTTTCTTCTCGCTGCCGCCGTGCGACGACTACCGCCTCGAAGGCGACCGGCTTTCGTTTCCGAGCGCGATCACCACACCGCACGCGGACAACAACATCGTGCGCGCCCGCTACTTTCCGGATCGATCGGCACGCGGCCGGACGCGCGCCGTGCTCGTGCTTCCGCAGTGGAATGCCGACGCGGGAGGTCACGTCGGCCTCTGTCAGCTGCTGAACAGGTTCGGGATCAGCGCGCTGCGTCTCAGCCTCCCCTACCACGATGCGCGGATGCCCCCGGAGCTCCGGCGCGCCGACTACATCGTCAGCGCCAACGTCGGCCGTACCACGCAGGTGTGCCGCCAAGCGGTGCTGGATGCCAGGCGCGCGATCGCGTGGCTCTCGGCCGAAGGCTACACGTCCATCGGCATCCTGGGCACGAGCCTGGGATCGTGTCTGTCGATGCTGACCGCCGCCCACGAACCGCTCGTGCGTGCCGCGGCCCTCAACCACATCTCGCCCTTTTTCGCGGATGTGATCTGGGAAGGGCTGTCGACGGCGCATGTCCGCGAGAGTCTGAACGGCCGGATCGACCTGGAGGCGCTGCGGCGCATCTGGATGCCGATTTCACCCTTTCCCTATCTCGAACGGATGCGCGGCAAGCGCGTGCTGCTGGTGTACGCGCGGTATGACCTCACGTTCCCGGTCACCCTGTCGCGGTTTCTGATTGGCGAGTTCAAGCGGCGGGGGATCGAACACGAGGTGGCGGCGCTACCGTGCGGGCATTACAGCACGGGCGTCGGGCCGTTCAAGTGGATGGACGGACTCGTGCTCTGCCGCTTTCTGAGCCGCAGCCTGTGAGTGGGAATCAGGGATTCGGGATTCGGGATTCGGAATATCGCGGCGTTTACAGATATTTCAGCACGCCGCGGAGCGCGTCGAAGAGGGCGCCGGCGACGGCGCGCACGATGGGCGACACCTCGCCGTTGGCGATGTTCTCTGCCGTGGCGACGGGCTGCGTCACGAGCAGATAGATGAGGCCTCCGGCGAACACCGCCGTCAGAATCCCGATGATCCCGGCGAGGCTGAGGCTCCGCTGGGCAAAGCTCATTTCAAGGCGCCCAGTTTACAACGACGCGGCATAACTGTCAGTTGGACGGAACACCGGCAGGGCCGGTTCCCTCGAAGCTCGTCGGGCCGGCCTCAGACCGGGGCGATTTCCGATGCCACCCCGAGGTCCAGCCGCTCGAGCGTCGGTCCAATCTTGTCGCGATCGCCCACGATTACCGTCAGCAGTCGCGCGGGATCGATGTGCTGCGCCGCGACGCGCGTGACCGCCGCCTCGTCCACCGCGAGGACCTTCGGCACGAACGTGGAAAAGTAATCGTCGGGCAGTCCGTACAGCGCGAGCTGCGCGGCGCCGCGGCTGATCTGTTCGGCCGTCTCGAAGTTGCGCGGATAGCCGCGGGTCAGCGCCGCCCGGCCGGTCTCGAGCTCCGGCCGCGTCACCGGCCGATCGCCGCGAATCGCCCGCAGCTCAGACATGGCCTCGAGCGTCGCATCGACAGTCGCGTCCGACTGCACGCTCGCGTTGAGGACGAACGGACCCGGACCGCGCCGAAACTCGAAGGACGTCCGCGCGCCGTAGGTGTACCCCTTGTCTTCGCGCAGGTTCATGTTGATGCGGCTCACGAACTGGCCGCCGAGCACCATGTTGAGAACGAGCAGGGCATGGTAATCGGGGGTGGAGCGGGAGACCGACACGTGCCCGATGCGCAGCTCGGACTGCGCGGCGCCGGGCCGGTGGAGCACGGCAAGGCGTTCACCCGGCGGGGCCGGCGTGGGCAGCGTGGAGGGATCCACCGGAGTCTGGTGACCTGCACCGGGCGACCACGCGCCAAACGCGCGCTCGACGAGCGCCGCGAGCTCGTCGTGGGTCGCGTCTCCGGAGGCGACCACCGTCAGCCGCGACGGCGTGAACATCGACTGGTGAAAGGCGCCGATCTCCCCGAGGTCCATCGCGCGCAGGGACGCCTCGGTCCCGATCGGCTGGTGGCCGTACGGGTGGTGTGGATAGAGCCGCTCCGTGAACGCGCGGTCGGCGAGCGCCGGCGCCATGTCGCGGAGCTGCACGAGACGGTTGAGCCGCAGGTCGCGGACGCGTTCGAAATCACGCTCGTGGAGCCGCGGACGAACGAGCATGTCCGCCAGCAGCGCGATGCCGCGATCCGCAAAACGCGCCAGGCTCGACAGGGTGAGGATGGTGGCGTCGGATCCAATCTCCGAATCCAGGTGCCCGCCGATCCGCCCGAGGCTCTCGTGCAGCTCGATCGCGTCGAGCTCGCCCGACCCTTCGTCGAGCATGTCGCCCGTCACCGCGGCCAGCCCAGGCCTGATCGGGGGGTCGGAGGCCGCTCCGACGGGCAGCAGCGCGAGAAAACTCACGAGCGGCACGGCGTGGTGCTCGACGGTGAGCACGCGCAGCCCGTTCGCCAGCTGCCGCCGGCGAATATCGGGGAAGGTGAACCGGGGGTCTGGCCCGAGCGACGGAAGACGTGACCGGTCGACCGCCATCATGCCACCGACACGGGCTGTGAGCCCTCGAGCGCGGCCTCCGCGTGCCCCATCGGCACCACGCTCAGCATCACGCGGGCGTCCTGCCGCAGCCACTCGCGCGACGCACGCTGCATCGCCTCCGGCGTGACTTTCCGGTACCGCGCCAGATCCGTGTCGAAGAAGCCGGGATCGCCGACGTAGACGTTGTAGGCGTTCAATTGATCGCCCTTGCCCCCGAAGCCGCCGACGGTCTGCAGCCGGTAGATGAAGCTCGCTTCGGCCTGCGCCTGGCACCGCTCCATTTCGGGTGCCGTCGGGCCGTCCTCGGTCAACGTCGCGAGGACCTGCGAAATGGCGCGCTCGAGCTCCGCGAGCGTGCGCCCTGGCGCCGCCGTCGCCACGACCTGGAAGTATCCGCCGATCTCGCGCGAGTTCTGCGATGCGGCGATCTCGGTGGCCATCCGCTGCTCGTAGACCAGCGTCCGATACAGGCGCGAGGTCTTTCCGCTCGCGAGCACCTCTCCGACGAGATCGAGCTCCGCATCGTCCTTCGCGAAGAGCGCGGGCGAGTGCCACGCGATGTACAGCCTCGGCAGCTCCACGCGATCTTCGAGCGAGAGGCGCATCTCCGACAGAATGGCGGGCGGCGGCGTGAACACGACCGGGGGCGGCTCATTGCCGCCGTCGAGCGGTCCAAAATAGTCCGTGGCCATCGCAAGCGCCCTGTCGGTGTCGATGTCCCCCGCAAGAGCGAGCGAGGCGTTGCGGGGCCGATAGTAGGTCTGGAAGAACGCCTTCACGTCGTCGAGCCGCGCCGCGCGGATGTCGTCGGCCCCGCCAATCGTCGTCCAGTGATACGGGTGGTCGGGGGCATACAACGCCGCCACCAGCGCCATCCCGGCGAACCCGTACGGCCGGTTTTCGTAGTTCTGGCGCCGTTCGTTCAGGACGACCTCGCGCTGGTTCTCGAACTTTGCGTCGGTGAGAGCCGGAAGCAGATACCCCATGCGGTCGGATTCCATCCACAGCGCGAGCTCCAGCGCGTTGGTGGGAACCACCTCCCAGTAATTCGTTCGATCCGCATTGGTCGAGCCATTCAGCGACGCGCCCGCTTCCTGCAGGGGCTGGAAGAAACCGCGGTCGTAATGCTGGGACCCTTCGAACATCAAGTGCTCGAACAGGTGCGCGAATCCCGTGCGCCCGGGGACTTCGTTCTTCGAGCCGACGTGGTACCACACGTTGACGGCGACAATGGGGCAGCCGTGATCCTCATGGATCAAGACGTCGAGGCCGTTCGGCAGCCGATGGTGGGTATACGTAATGTTCACGGTTCGGTGTGCTCAGCCGGTTGCAGTGTCAGGTCCTGGTTCATTGGGTCGGTTCAGGCTCAATCCGGTCGCGTAAATTCAGAGCGATCGGTGTCCGGCCTTGTCCTCAGCTCGCCGCACGTCGGCGTCATCGTTCCTGAGTACGGCGTGCGGCCACGTCAACGGACAGGCATCAGCGGGATGGCGGTTTTCTTGTAGCTGGCAATCGAGAGCTGGACGGCAAGCTGGCGGGCGGCGGCATGGAACGCTTCCGCGGCCGGGGAGCCGCGCTCCCCGATGGTAATCGGCACGCCGATGTCTCCCCCGATCCGGATCGGTTCGTAGATGGGAATGCGGCCCAGGAACGGCACCGACATCTCCGTCGCCAGCGCCTCGCCGCCTCCCTTGCCGAAGATGTCGCTCTCGTGACGGCAGTCCGGACAGACGAAGTGACTCATGTTCTCGACGAGGCCGAGGGGCGTGATGTTCAGTTTCTGATACATGCGCACGGCGCGCCGCGTATCCGCCACCGAGACGATCTGGGGGGTGGTGATGACGACGCTGCCCGAAACCGGCACGGTCTGACTGAGACTGAGCGCGATGTCGCCGGTGCCGGGGGGCATGTCGACAATCAGGTAGTCGATGTTATCCCACCGCACCTCGCGGAAGAACTGCTGGATGACGCTGTGCAGCATCGGTCCGCGCCAGATGACGGGCGCGTCGTCTCCTGTCATGAAGGCCATCGAGACCAGCTGGATGCCGTACTGCTCGGCCGGAATGATTTTGCCCGCGTCATCGCCCGTCAGCTGGGTCTTGATCCCGAGCATCAGCGGCACGTTGGGGCCATACACGTCCCCGTCGATCATCGCGACGCGGCTCCCCATCTGGCTGAGTGCGATGGCGAGATTCACCGCGACGGTGGTCTTGCCGACGCCCCCTTTGCCCGCCCCGACCGCGATGATGTTCTTCACCCCCGGGACTGCCGCCTTGCCGGCCGGGTCGGCTGCGGTCGTCGACCGGACCTGCGCCGCCATCTCCACCGCGACGGCGGTTGCACCTGGGATCGCCGCGACCACCGCGCGCGCCTGCTCCCGCATCTGTTCCTTCCACGGCGCGCCGTGCGTGGCGAGCTCGATGGTGAACGACACGCGGCCATCCTCGACCTTCAGGTTCTTCACGAACTTCAGGTTGACGATGTCTCGGTTGAGGTCAGGATCGCGGACAGTACGGAGGGCGTCGAGGACAGCGGCGTCAGGCAGAAGGGCACTCACAATCCATCAATTGTACTCGGGACGAATCGTCTTCTTCCGGTTAAAGACGGGCCGTACCCGCTTCGCTCCGGCGATCGCGTCGGCGCGGCAGGCGCGACCTCGTCCCGAGATCCCCGATCCCCGATACTAGATTCTCTCTTCCGCCATGGGGCCGGCGACAGGCAGTTTGAAGAGCTCCCCCTGGTAGGCCTTGAACATCAGGACCAGCCACAAGGCCGCCGAGCCGTAGAACACGAAAAACGAGAGGAGCCAGCCGAGGAGAGGAATCGCAAGACACACCAGCAGGGCGAGACACGCGCTGCCAAAGACGATGGTGGCCTGCGCGGCGTGGAAGCGAACGAACCTGTTGTGGGGTTCTGTGAGGTAGAACAACAGCCCCGTCACCCATCCGAGGCTATAACAGAGCGCGGCGGCGACATTCTCGTCCAGCCCGCTCGACGTTTTCCCCGCTTCTGGCACGGTGTCCTGCGTCAGCCTTTCGAGTTGATGAACACACCGCGCGTCTCGTTGTGCAGCAGAACCCAGTAGCCGTAGATGCTCAACGCCGTCCCGAACGGGAGCACGAACAGGTTGAGCGCGCCGAGCCCGAGAATGGCCGTCCGGCCTCGCGCCTCCTGTCGGCGCAGCGCCGCGCCGGCCCAGGCATTCACGCCTCCGCCACCCAGGAGCACGATGCCGAAGAGCACGAACGCTCCAGCGGTCACGCCGGCGGCCATGCGATCGTCGGCGGACGTCACGCCGATCGCGACCGCCCCGACGGCCAGCAGCAGCACGGAGGCGCCGAGGAGCAGTCCCATGGCGCCCCAGACCAGTTGGAGAATCCCGAGCAGATGGAGATGGGGCCGCATGGCTTACCGGCGCGTCACTGGATGCGGATCCGGACGTCCACGAAGGTCTGCGGCGCGCCGGTCGGCGCCACGCTGAAGCGGAACCGCGCCCCCTCGCGCACACCGGCCGGGACGCGAAGCCGCATCTCGTGGCTGTTCGTCACCTCGCCGCCGCCGCCGCACGCGGCGCACCAGTCGGACCAGACCTCGCCGCGGCCGCCACACCGTGGACAGGTGCCCCGCAGCGGGACGTGCAGGGGCACGAGCGCGCCCCAGAACGCTTCCTGCGGGGTCAGCACGATCTCGGCGGACAGCGACGCCTCCGGAGCGCCGCCGAAGAAGGAATCGCGCATGCGGTCGAGTACGCTCGAAACCGACGGGAAATCAATCGCGATTTCGTCGCCGAGCCAGTCCGCCCGGGAGCCGGTCACGAGGTTGGCGTCGTACGAGCGACGGCGCGCGGGGTCGCGCAGCACTTCGTAGGCGCGGGACACCTCGAGAAAAGCGGCGCCGCGATCGTCCCCCGAAATATCGGGGTGATAGCGGCGCGCCAGTTGCCGGTACGCGCGCCTGATCTCGTCAGCACCCGCGCCCGGCGCAACGCCCAGGACGTCGTAATAATCGCGCATTGCGCTCATCGGCCAGCCCTGCAGATCCAGTGCCGGTGTCGTTACGATAGGAGTCGGTCGGGGCTAAGTCAAGAACAGCCGGCGCCGGGGTGCTAAAATTGCCCCATGAAGGAATGTCCGCTCTGTGGAGAATCGATGCGCCTCAGCGTGCGCAATATCCAGGGGCCGGCCGAGAACGCGGGAGCGGTGCGGTTGGTCCGCGAGTGGATCTGCCCCGACTGCGACTACTTCGAAGATGCCGAAGCGGGAGAGGGTTAGCGCGGGATCAGCGGGCGCCGAGCGTCAGCAGCACTTCGTTGCGTACGTCTTCCTCGAAATCCGCGAAATTCATCGCCGTCTCGCATTCGTCGCACAGCAGCTCGATCACCGCGGGGCGACCTTCTTCGTTCGCTTCCACGCGCGCGTCGCGTAACTGGACAACGTGCATCTGCAGGGTCTTGACCAGGAAGTTCTGGTCGTTCCCGCAGCTCGGACAAGTCAAAGCCATCTAGACTGCACTCCTCTCGGCCACCGAGGCCGTTGCCAAACCTTCGAATTGTACGGGAACGGCTTTCCCGTAAGCAATCAAGATCTTCGGGTGATCGCGGTTCCGCAGGCGGGTATACGATGCTCGGATGACCGATCACACGCCAGCCGCCGCGATCAAGAGCGAAGCACGCGGGCCGCACTGGGTGGCGTGGATCCCAGGGGCGGACGGAAAACCCGAACGATCGGTCGTGCTGGTCGGACGAACCCGAAAGGAAGCGGAAGATCGGGCGCGACGGTGGGCGGAACTGAACTCGGCGGGGTAGTGGGAGCGGCGTGCTACTCGTCTGAGTCGTCGTCTTCGTCGAACTCTTCCGGGTCACCCAGACGCAGAATCTGCCCGCTGGCATGTCCCGCGAGAATGCAGTGCGGCCCTTTGGCCTCGAGCGACACCACGGCGACATCCCAGGGACGGGCGCGATAGGCGGCCGCCACGCATCCGCAGGGCAGGCCTTCGAGCGACTCGAGCTCGAACACGGTCGTCGTCGGTCGTCCGTAACTCTGCGCACCTGAAGGGACTGCCATACCGCACCTCCCCGTCGCTGGCCATGTCTGCAATACGGAAGCCAGTTGCAAGGTTAGACAGTTCTCCGGTACCTTTGGTTCCGACTTCCGTCCAAAGCCTGCTTCCACATCGGCATGCAGCCAGCGGGCTGGGCGTCGACGTCTGCCGGGCCCTGTGACATCCGCAGGCTACACCAGCCCCGGATATGTGACCCCGGCGTCGTGCACCTGCCAGAAATGGCTGAGCTCATGAGGCTTAGCGAGTGCCGACCGCCTGATGTCCTGAACTTTCACATTCCGTACGAAAAGCGCATCCAGGGAAACCCGATTCAGCCAACCCTGACCTGCCTGACAGGGTGGTCACCCATAGATGAGCTTTCCCTCGATGCGTCGGCCTGGGAACAGAGCCCGGGTCGCAGCCAGATAAAGATCGAGCTGCTCCTGATGTGAGGCGCGCGGGACGCCGGTCTTGAATTCGACGACGGTCACCGAGTCATCCGCCGAGAGAATCAGGCAATCAATCGTCCCGCGCAACAGGACAGTCCCGGGCTCAGCGCTCGCGATCGCCTCGGCCTCGGCGCCGTTCAGGGCATGCGCTGGGAGCCGTGCGGCGACCCGCAGCGAAAACGGCACCTCGTACAGGCGCTGGCCGCCGGCGAAGAGCAACCGGACATCATCCCGGCCCTGGATTCGTCGCGCGATAGCGGTCGCCCCCTGGACCGTCTCGTCCACGTCCACCAGCGCCGCGCGCTCTTCCTGGCTGAGGAGCGCGCGCAGGTGGCCGACCTCGGCTCGCTCATCCACTGGCGCGCGGCCGTCCCACGATCGCAGGAGGCGGTGAACCAGCGTCCCGACGATGGCATCCCCCCATGCCGAGGCTGGCTGGTGCCCCGTCGGGACCCTGTCGAGCCATCCTGTGACCGGGACTCGCGGCGGCGTGTGCGTTTCCGAGACCGGCCCGAAGCGGTCGGATGACGACGACGCGGGCCCCTGGGCGTTCGCGGCGGGGGGCGTCTGCCGTTTCTCTGGCGCTGGGCTCGCCGGCACACGGCAGATGCGCCAGTCGAATGGCCGTCCAGAAAGACCCGCCCATCCCAGCGCGTCGCATTCGTCGAACGCCGTCGCGGTACGGCCGAAGAGCTCGCGGACGGAGTCCGGCAGGACTTCCGCGAGGCTGCCCCGTCCGGGCTGCATCACGCCGTTCTTCAGCGACGACGACAGGTAGAGGCGATCGCGGGCGCGCGTGAGCGCAACATAGAGCAGGCGCCGCGTCTCGTGCTTCTCCCGATCGCGCTCCGCTTCGTCGCTCTCGGAGACGAATGGCCCGACCGACACCGACGGCTCGCCCCCTTCCCCGTCCACGGTGACCCGAATCGGGCGGGGCGGCCCGGTCGCGCCTCTGGACAGGTTGACGACGAAGACGACGGGGAACTCCAGGCCCTTTGCCGCATGCACCGTCATCAGGTTCACCGCATCCAGCGCTTCGATGACGGCGTTGGACTCGTCTCCCGCCGTCAGAGACTCGATGTGATCGGCGATCCGCGGCAGCGTCGCATAGCCCCTGTTCTGGATGCGCCTGACAAGGCCGCGCATCTTCTTCAGGTTTTCCCATGCCTGCTGCCGGCGCGGCCCACGGAGCTCATACGCGTACGCCGTCTCCGGGAGCAGTCGTTCGACGAAATCCGCCGGCGGCACGCGATCGACCAAGGGCAGCCAGTCGCGGACGTGCGCACGGACGTGCACGAGGACGCGCCGGTCCTCGTCGGCCAGCGCCGCCGCGCTTCCCGGCAGCTCCGGGTCCAGAATCGCCGCCGCAATCCTGGTCCCGAGCCGGGCGAGTCCGCTGTCGGAGATCCGGACGAACCGCGAGCGGAGAAACGCGGCCGCGCGCAAGTCGGAACACGGATCGGCGAGAAAGCGCATCAGAGCCGACACGTCCTTGATCTCCTCGGCATCGAAGAACCCGAGCCCCTTGTAGACGTAGGTCGGGATCCCGCGACGCGCGAGCTCGCGCTCGAACTCACGATGGCTCGTACGCGATCGGAACAGGATCGCGACGTCACCCGGCCGCGCGCTCCTCCCCACCCCGGTATTGCGATCGCGGATCGTCTCCTCTCGCAGAATCCTCTCGATCTCGAATGCGACCGCAGCGGCGCAGTCCACCGGGTCCTCGGCGGCCGTCACACCGAGCACCGGCCCCCCCGATCGCGCGCCCCAGCCCGTGTCGATCGGGAATCTGTCCGTCTCGACGTAAGTGAAGTCGTCCGCCCGCCCGCCTGCCTGCGAGATTTCGGTGAACACGTCATTGATGAATGCCAGCAGTTCCGGCAACGCCCGAAAACTCCGGCTGATCGCCCGTCGGGGATCGCCGGCGGCCCGGAGCCCTTCGATGTAGCGGCCGGCCTGCTGAAGGACGGCGACCTCGGCGTCGCGGAACCGGTAGATCGACTGCTTGCGGTCGCCGACGATGAAGATGGAGGGCTGGGTGGCGAGGCCGAGGCCCTCCCCCCACGACTGGATCAGGAGCGACACGAGGTCCCACTGCGCGCGGCTGGTGTCCTGGAACTCGTCCACGAGCACATGGTGGTACCGCGACTCGAGCCGGAACCGGCTCTGAGAGAATTCGTCCATCTGCCGCAAGAGGTCGAGCGCGCGCTGCAGGACGTCCGAGAAGTCCAGCGCCGATCGCTCGTCGAGCGCCCGCCGGTACTGTTCGAGCGCGATCGCGAACATCCGGCGCACGCCCCGCGCAAGCACGACGTTCAGATCGCGAGCGAACGCGGACACCACGCGCTCGATGTGCGGAGCCACCTGGAACACCGCGGCCCGGTGGCGCCTCGCGGCCTCGACATCCGGATAGTCGCGCTCCGTGTTGTACGGAGGGATCCCCCCACCCTTCCGGGGCCTGCGATCGTTCGTGAGGAAATGGGCGGCCACCCGGTCGACCAGCCCGCGGATCGCGGCGTCCCCAGGAAGGTCCCGCGCGTCGAGGCGCGCCATGTCGCGCGCGAACATCTGGTAGCGCGGATGGCCTGCGGGCCCATCGGCGAGAAATCGAGACCACCCGCCGGGGACGGTGCGGAGCGCGTCCTGCAGCGACGTGGCGGCGCGGCGGCAGACGACCTCCGCCGTGAGATCCCCCGGCCCGGAGACGAGGAACCGGTTCAGCGCGTCCCAGGCGACCAGGCGGCGGTCGAGAAGCGATGCCAGGCCGGCGCGCGTTCTCGAGACGCCCAGCTGCGCGAGCACCAGCGCGACGTCGGGGTCGTGCTTCGCCAGACCCGCGAAAATCCGGAGCGACTGATCGAGCGAAGCCTCGATGAGGCGAGGCACCTCGGTCTCGTCGGCCATCTCGAACCCCGGATCCAGGTCGGCCTCGAGGGGAAACTCGCGCAGCAGCGACAGGCTGAACGCGTCGATCGTACTGATGGCGATCTCCCCGAGACGATCACGAATATCGTGCCACTGCGCCCTGTCGAACTCGGACCGCGCCGCGGCGGCCTTCAGCTCGCGCACGATGCGTTCCCGCATCTCGGCGGCAGCCTTGCGCGTGAACGTGATCGCGAGGATGTGGGCGGGGTCGACTCCCGCCTTCAGCAGGTTGACGTAGCGCCACACGAGCACCGAAGTCTTGCCCGTCCCCGCCGACGCCTCGAGCACCACGTTGTGCCGCGGATCGATCGCGAACGCCCGCGCCGCGGCATCGGGATCTCCATCCGCGACGGAGGGGTGCGCAGCGGGGAGCGCGGCGGGGCCTGCTCCGACCGGAGGAACAGGCGGCGCGGCCGGAACCTCCTGCGGGTTCTCGTCGAAGAGGGGCAACCCGGTGGACGCGCGGGGAGGACGCCGGTCAGTCATCGCCCACGTAATCCTTGCGGCAGACCGAGGCGTACCCGCAACGCGTGCAGAGGAAGGGCTCGTCCGGGCTCGGCGGAAATTCGCCTCGTTCGATCCCGTCGATGGCTGCCAGGAAGCGCTCCTCGCCGGCCCGGATGGCCTCCTGCAACGAAGACGCACCTCCAAGCTCCACGAAAGCGTTTTTCTCGCGAAACGCGACATACCCCGCCTTGCCGACGGTCCAGGAGCGCCCATGACGGCCGGTCAGCGACTGCTCCGCCACAACCCCGTACACCGGGAGCTGCAGCGCCCTCGAAGGTTTGGGTGCCTTCCCGAGCTTGTAGTCGATTACGCGAAGCGTGCCGTCCGCGAGCAGGTCGATGCGATCGGCCTTCGCGCGAAGGCGTACCGTCCTCGGTCCGGCTACCGACGAAAATACGAACTCCCCCTCCAGCTCGTGCTCGAGCAGCCGCTCGATCACCACGCCTCCCTGCTCGATCTCGAACGCGAAGGCGCGCTCGGCCAGCCCCGCGGCCGCCGCGGAGCCGAGCAGGTGCGTGCGCTCGACCGCACGGTCACTCTCGGGAAGCTTCGCAAGCTGGGATTCGGCCACGTCCTCGAACATGGCGAGCGCCTCGGCGACGTTGACGGTCGTCACGCTGCCGTTCCCCCGGGTCTGCCACCGCGTGAAGAATTCCTCGAACACCGCGTGGAGGAACTGGCCCCGTTCCTGGGCGGAGAGTCCGGACTCCTCGTCGCGATCCTCTGGAAGCTTGAGGACGTGCGCGGCGAAATACTTGAACGGGCACTCGAGATACCGTTCGACCCGGCTCACCGCATACACACCCGGTTCCCGCGCCCCGGCCTCCCCGTGGAACATCGAGTCGAGCGCCGGCGAACGGGATGCGCGCAGCGCGAGCCACTCGCGCGGCGCCCCGGTCAGTGCCGATGCCGCCAGGGGCTCCTCCGCCAGGGCCTCGTGTGTGAACACCCGCGCACGGTCTTCCTGAATGGCGCGCTCGAGCGGCAGCCCGCCGCCCTCGATCTCTTCGACGAACGCCGACGCGGCCACGATGGCATCGTCCTCCAGCGTGAAGAGCGACACCGCGACCCGTTCGCGCGCGAGGCGCAGCAGGTCATGGAAGCGCCCGCGTGCGGCCGACAGCCGATCGGCGTCCGGCGGCCACCCGAGCTGCGCCAGCAAGGATGAGGGGTAGAAAATGTTCCGCTGCCCGCGATCGGGCCAGTCGCTCTCGACGAGACCGACGAGCCGCATCTCGTCCACGTCCGCGTACGCGGCCGCCGACGCATCGAGCAGCGAGACACCGAGGGCTCCGGTCCGCGGCGAAAATGTCTGCCCCTCGATCCACCGGCGCAGCGTGCCGGCAAGCTCCGGCAGGGGCACGCGTTCGTCATCGTGGAGACGGTGCGCCTCGGCGAGCGATTCGAGCGCCCCGAGAATGGCCGCGCGGGCGCGCAGGTGTCGTCCGTGCCATTCGTCGGACGACAGCGGCAGGCGTTCGCGGGCCGCGATGAACGACTGGAGTGCGGCGACCTGCGCGGAAGCGAGCGGGGCATCGGCAAGCCCGCGGAGCTCCGCCGCTGCGCGCGCGGCCGCTTCGAGCGCGGGGGCCGCCTTCATCCAGGGCGACTGGCGCGCGCCATCGGCATCGCCACCCGGACTGCCGCTCGCCTGGTCGGCCAGGCTGCGAAGGCGATCCCAGCCGCCGACGTACTTGACGTCACGCAGCACCGCATCCGCGGCCGTGACGTCCGCTGCTGACACTCCAAAGGACCAGTGAGGTGACCGAAGGAGCTCGACAAGTGAGCCTCTCGTGCCTTCGGTGCCGACGAAGGTCAGCACGAGATCGAGCGCGGCGGCAAAGGGCTCGGCCGCCAGCGGCAGCGAGTCGAGCGCCTGGTAAGGAATTCCGGCGTCGGCGAACACCTGCCGGGCGAGATACAGATAGGGCAGCGGACGCTGAAACACCACAGCCGTCCGCTCGAGGCGTCTCGGTTCGGCGCGCTTGATCGATCGCGCAATCTCCGCGAGTTCCTCTTCACGGTCCCTGCAGAGACTCCACAACCGTGGTGCGTCGGCCGCGGCCTCGGGCGCGGAGAGCACAGGCAGCGCGGCGGGCGTGCCTGACCGCTCCTCCTCGATGCCGGGCAGCACGTCGTGCACGCGTTGATGGAACCCGGACGCCAGCACGTTCTCGGTTGCGATGACGTCGAGACGCTCGACGCCGGGCAGCCGGGCGAGCAGATCGTAGTCGGCCAGCCACAGGCCACTGGAGTCCGCGGCCTGGTCGGGCACCGTGACGACAATGTGGCGGTATGCCGGACCGGTGTCGCGCGGCGACGACGAGAGCAGCAGCGCCCGGAGCCCGTGCTCGTCGACGCCGGTGGTCTGTCGAATGCGCTCCTCGAACAGAGTGAACGCGGCCCCGAGAAAGCGCGTCAGCCGGAGCAGGCGTTCTGCGCCGCGGTCGATCTCCGCGCTCGCCTCGAGGCTTCCCGTCATCAGCCGCTCGAACGCCCCGATCGTCTTGTCGCGCCGGCGCAGCTCGTCGTAAAACGCCAGGATCCCGGCGATGAGCCCCGGACGCAGGCGGAAGGGCGCCGGGGCGCCGCGCGCCGCTGCCTCGAGAGCCGCCCGCCGGAACATCACTTCGCGCTCGAAGTCCGACAGCCGCCGCGGAGAGACTGCGGCGTGCCGGTGCAGCCTGTCGTACAACTCAGCCCGCGTGATGAGGTCCGGAAGAATCAGCGCGGCTGATCCGTCCGTCAGCTGCCTGTTCTCGAGCGTCCGCCGCAGGGCTTCGGCGGCTCCCCGGCTGGGGACGATCACCGCGCAGCTGCGGGCCGCGAGCGGATCCGTCCCACTGCAGGCGCAGCGGGCGATCGCCGCGTGCATCGCCTGCAGATCCGGCACCCGCAAGAGGCGGGTGGTGCGTGGGGTAATCAATGTTTTGTCGATGGGGAGGACAGCCGATCGAGTTCTTCGCCAGCACGGTCGAGCAGCATCAGGGCACCAGCGGCCGCCGACGCCGCGTCCCATGCGAGCTTCGTATCGTTCGATGATACCGCGTTCCGCCGGTCCGACGCGGCCCGCGTCGCCATCTGGAACGCCGCGCGGAACAGGCCGTGCGCCGCGTCGAGCTCCGCCGGCGGGGAGATCACAGCCAGCATCTGCTTGCCCATCACGAGTCGCTGCTCCATCCTGGGCAGCACGAGGGGCGGCGGCCCCGATCGTTCGCGAATCTCGACCAGCGCCTTCCTCGCGTCGCGCAGTTCCTGGACGGCTCTGTCGATCGCGTGCCTGTAGATCCGGAATGCGCTCTGCCGTACGGCCCACGCGTCCCGCGCCTGCCGCACCCGGGCGGCCTCCGCAAGCCGCCACTCGAGGGCCGCCAGCAGCGCCGACGTGTTCTGCGGCCGCTTCCTTCCGAGCCGATCGTCAGCCTGGAGCACCCTCTCCACGAGGCCCTGCACCCCCCGCAGATCGCCGCGCGCCGCACGTGCGTTCGCAGCCGCCAGCGTCGACGAGGAGAGCAGGGTGTAGGCCTTCTCGATCCGGATTTCGGCGGAGAGCTCGCCGGCCGCGCGCGCCGACAGCGCCACACCCCAATCGGTCGACGGTGCATCCCGCAGGGCCAGTGTAATTCCCCGCAGGAGCGAGATCCGTTCACCCGCGTCCGGCGTGAGCGCCGCCACCGCCATCGCCTGTTCGATCGTTTCGCGAAAGTCCGGCGGCGCGATCATCGGTTCGTCGGGAGGAATGGTGCGCGCCGCCAGACTCACGCGATTGGTTTCTCCAGCCGCCACGCGCAGCTCCGAGACGACGTCGTCGAGCATCCCGGTCAGCTGCGCGACGTCGCGCGCGCGGTATCCGAAATTGTCGGACGGCCATCGCGAGAGATTGTCGCGGGCTTCCTGTGCCATCGCCAGCCGGCGCGCGGGATCATCAGTGGACGAAATCAGGTTGAGCGCTTCGACCACCCGGGCGCCGAGAATCGCGAAGTCCGCTTCGCCCCGCGTCTCGGCGTACCGGCGCGCGCGGACCGCTTCCGAATAGCGGTCCGTCCGTTCCCAGTCGACCGCGGACTGTGGAATGCTGACCAGCTGGAGGGTCGGCGCCTCGTTCACCTCGCCGACGGGTATCGACAGCACGACCCGGTCGCCCACACGCGCGAACTCGCCGTAGCTGACGAGCGTCGCTCCGTCCGCCAGGAACACGCGGTAGAGCACCGTATCGGCCGCCTGATGAACCGGGGCGCTCGGCTGCGTGTCACTCGGCGTCACCTGGAGCGCCGCAGCACCCGCCGGACCAGCGAGCACGACGAGAGCACAGAGACGGCTGATGAGGAAAATCACGCGTTTACCGACGACCCGACGCAGGCTGTTGAAAACATGTGGAAGGATCGTGGATCTCCTGTGCACCGGCCGACAACTCGTATTTATTTTGGCTGATTCGCCGATGGAATGACGGGGCATGCACTCTGTTGATGCGCCTTCGGCCGTTCTTTCGCTTGTTTGCCTTGGCGGTGCAGCTAGACTAAGCCCTCCTGTGCGCATCCCATCCTTGCTCCCGGCAGCACCCGTGAACGTGCATCGATTCGAAGAAACCATCAACGGCCGCGAGTACCGCATCGAAGTGTCGAACGTCGGCACGAACAAGTGGCGGGCCCAGATTGCGCGGGTCCCGGGCGGTTCCGCCGCGACGATGCCGTTCTATGGCAGCACGCCGGTCGAGGCGGCCGGGCAGCTGAGCCGATGGCTCGGGCTGGCTCATGGCCACGTCCGCCCTCCACTCTAGTGTCGGCAGGGGCGCGATGCGCCTGAACGACGCAACTCAACGCGGACTCTCGCGGCCCTGCTGCTGACGGGGGGATTATCGTGGCCACAGCGGGTGCCGGTGCGCTCGGCGGCACACAGGTGGACGCGCTCCAACACTCATCGTCATGATCCCCGGACCGGCCGCGGCAAAATCGCGGCGCGAAGACCTGGCTCCCCTCCGCATAAGATAACCACACGATCGTTCCTGATCCGCATGGTCCTCGAGATCGAAGACTATGCGCTCATCGGCGACACGTGGATCGCGAATTGGAAACTGTGAACCGGGAAGTGCGGTCAACTGAGGTTGAATGCCCGAGCGAGCGCCTGTGGTAGGTCCGGGGCGAACGCCCAACAGCCATCTGGCACAACCGCAAGGTTGAACCCATGCGTGCCGTCATCATCGAAGACGACGAGACGATTGCCGAGTTCGTGGCGAGAGGGCTGCGAGAGGCGGGATTTGCCGTCGATCATGCCTCCGACGGCGAGACAGGCCTGGAACTCGCCGCGAGCAGCGCGTACGATATCGCGATCGTGGACCTGATGCTGCCGAAGCTCGACGGCCTCGGGGTGATTGCGGCCATGCGGCGCCGACAGCTGCGAACCCCGGTGCTGATCCTGAGCGCCCGGCACACCGTGGACGACCGCGTCAAGGGGCTCGAAACCGGCGGCGACGATTACCTGACAAAGCCGTTCGCCTTCCCCGAACTGCTGGCCCGGGTGCAGGCTCTCATCCGGCGCGCTACGGGTGCGCCGTCGTCCACGCAACTCACCGTCGGGGACCTGACGCTGGATCTGATGTCCCGGCGTGCGACGCGGCGCGGGCAGGACATCGAGCTCCGCGCGCGCGAGTTCGCCCTGCTCGAATACCTGATGCGGAACGCGGGCCGCGTGGTGTCGAAAACGATGATCCTGTCTCACGTGTGGGACTACAGCTTCGACCCGCGGACGAATGTCGTGGACGTCCTCGTTTTCCGGCTGCGCGAGAAGATCGACAAGGGTTTCGAGCCGAAGATGATCCACACGATTCGAGGCATTGGCTATGTTCTCAAGGTGGCGTGACCGGCTCCGGCACACCCTCGGGTTCCGCCTCGCGCTGTGGTACGCGGTTGTCTTCGTCGCCAGCTCCCTGGCGATCGTTGGACTCACCTACGTGCTGCTGGCGGCGTCGCTGCGCCAGTACGACCGCGAGACGATCCAGACCACCATCGTGCAGTTCGCCGGCGCGTACGCCCGGGGAGGCGTTGATGCGCTCACCCGCGAGATCCGCGCCGTGCAGATGGCCTCCGGGCAGGGACCCCTGTTCGTGCGCACCATCGGCTCGGGACGCGATGTCCTGTTCCTGAGCATGCCGGACGACTGGCGCGTCGATCTGTCGCAGCTTGCGTCCCCGGAACTGAGCGGAACCCAGACCTGGGCGACGCTGCGGATGGGCACCGGCGGCGACGAGCTCGAAGTCGCGTCGGTCCTCCTGCCCGATGGAACGGTCTTCCAGGTCGGGAAGAGCACCGCGCGGCGCGAGGAGCTCCTGCGCCGCTTCCGGGGCGTGCTCTTCGTCGACCTCGCATCGCTGCTGGTGACGGCGCTCGTCGGGGGCGCCCTGCTGACGTGGTCCGCGCTGCAGCCCGTGCGCACGCTCTCCGACACCGTGCGCGAGATCATGCGGACGGGCCAGACCGACCGACGCGTGCCGGCAACCCATACGTCGGACGCGCTGGGAGAACTGAGCGCGCTCGTCAATGCGATGCTCGATCGCATCCACGCGGTCGTGGCCGGGATGCGCGGGGCGCTCGACAACGTCGCGCACGACCTGAGGACCCCCATGGCCCGGCTTCGGGCGACGGCGGAGAGCGCACTGGCATCCACGGATCCGGCCACGTTGAGGGAGGCGCTCGCGGACTGCCTCGAAGAATCGGATCGCGTGATCGCGATGCTCAACACGCTGATGGACATCTCCGAGGCCGAGACCGGCACCATGGCGCTCCGCCGCGAGCCAACCAATCTCGCAGATGTGATGCAGCAGAGTGTCGATCTCTATGAGGATCTCGCGGAACAGCGCGGCCTCACGATCGAGTCCGCGGGCGACGACGACCTGGTCATCGCCGTCGACCGCAACCGGATGCGCCAGGTCGTGGCCAACCTGCTCGACAACGCCGTCAAGTACACCCCTGCCGGAGGCCGACTGCGGATCGAGGCGCGCCGCCGCGGAGCAGACGCGGTGCTCAGCGTCAGCGACACCGGCGTCGGCATCCCCCCCGACGAGCTGCCCCGCATCTGGGACCGTCTCTACCGGGGCGACAAGAGCCGCTCTGAGCGCGGACTCGGCCTCGGATTGAGCCTCGTCAAGGCGATCGTCGAGGCGCACGGCGGCCGGGTGGCCGTCGCATCGACCCCCGGGCGGGGCACCCGCTTCGACCTGACGCTGCCCGCGACGCCTCCGATGTCCCAGCAGGGCGTGCCGGACCCCAACCTTTCAACGGTGTAATCCAGCCGACATGAGCCCGTAATGGACGCCGCCTATTCTCGATGCAGTCACGTTTCGATTTCATCGCAGAGGAGGCAAGACCCATGAGTTCCAATGACATCTTCAACCGGTCCGGAGACGGACGGAAGGGGTATCGGTCGAGGATGGCAGCGGCCGCTGGCGCGCTCCTTCTCACCGGCTCACTCGTCGGCTGGACGGCTGCCGGATCGGGCGCGGGCAAGGTGACCGCGGCCCCGGACCATCCTGCTGCCGTCGCTGCCGAAACCGCGGGCGCCCGGACGATCGGCGCCGGCGGGGATTCCTACGCGCCGATTGTGGAGCAGACGGCCCCGGCCGTGGTCACCATCCGTTCGGACCGGACGGTCAAGGCGGTCAGCCAGGACCTGCCCGACGATCCGCTCTTCCGCCAGTTCTTCGGCAACAGGGTGCCGCGGGAGGTCCCGCCGCAGCATGAAGGCGGGCTCGGATCCGGAGTGATCGTGAGGGCGGACGGCTTCATCCTCACGAACCACCACGTCGTCGACGGGGCCGACCACGTGACGGTCGAGCTCACGGACGGCCGCGTGTTCAAGGCCAGGGTGATTGGATCGGACGCCCCGAGCGATCTGGCGGTCGTGAAGATTGACGGCAGCAACCTGCAGACGCTGACACTCGCCAATTCGGACGGCGTCAGGACCGGCGACGTCGTGCTGGCGCTCGGCAATCCGCTGGGAGTCGGGCAGACCGTGACGATGGGGATCGTCAGCGCGAAGGGGCGCGCCACGGGCGGGGCCGGCGACGGCAGCTTCGAGGACTTCATCCAGACGGATGCGCCAATCAACCGGGGCAACTCGGGCGGCGCACTCGTCAATACGCGCGGCGAGCTCATCGGGATCAACTCGCAGATCCTGTCGCCGTCCGGCGGGAACATCGGGATCGGATTTGCAATCCCCGCGAACATGGCCCGCAACGTGATGACACAGCTCATCGACAAGGGGCAGGTGCGTCGCGGCCTGCTGGGAGTGACCATCCAGCCGGTCACGTCCGACATCGCACGGAGCCTGGGGCTGACGCAGGTGCGAGGGGCGCTCGTGAGTGACGTGCAGCCCGACAGCCCGGCCCAGAAGGGTGGGATTCGCCGTGGGGACGTGATTACCGCGATCGACGGGACTGCGGTGACCGATGGCAACGTGCTGCGGAACCATGTCGCGCAGATGCTGCCCGGGACGAGAGCGCAGCTCACCGTCCTGCGCGGCGGCAAAGAGGAGACCGCGACGGTCACGCTGGCGGAACTGAAAGCGGCGGGGCGAGACGACAGCGCTCCGGGCGCGTCGCCTGACGGCAGCGGCTACGGGCTGTCCGTCGAGCCGCTGACGCGCGAAACCGCGGGGCAGCTCGGAGTCCAGGCGTCAGCGGGAGTGGTCGTGCGCGAAGTCCAGCCAGCGGGACGGGCGGCGGAGGCCGGGCTCCGGGGCGGCGATGTCATCGAACAGGTCGATGGCAAGACCGTCCAGAGCGGCGAGGCGCTGCGGGCCGCGCTCAAGAATGGCGACCGGCCGGCGCTCCTCCTTGTCCATCGCGGCGCCACAAGCGTGTTCGTCACGCTCGAGCGCAGCCAGAACCGGTAAGGTTCGCTTCCTCCTGGTGCATCGAACGGGTGGGGCCCCTCGCCTCACCCGTTTTTTTTCGCTTCCAGCTTCCAGCTCCCAGCTCCCAGATTCAGGCTTGTCGGACCTAATCCCCAATCCCCTTTTGACATCCCCCCGGCTCGTTGCTAACGTCAACGTCGCGAGCGTGCTGACCGGGCGCACCGGCGTGCGCCACGCGTGCCGAGGGACCACCACACCATGTTGAGTCGCCGCGATTTTCTCGAAATCACCGTCGCCGGTGCACTGGCGGCGCGCGTGGAGACGACGTGGGCACAGGGGGACATGCCGTACCGGACACTCGGCCGCACCGGGGAGAAAGTATCGCTTCTCGGACTTGGCGGCGCGCATACGGGGCGGCAGAAGGACGAAGCGGAGAGCATCCGAATCATCCGCACCGCCCTGGATCACGGCGTGAACTTCCTCGACAACTGCTGGGACTACAACGACGGCGCGAGCGAGGTGCGCATGGGCAAGGCGCTCGCGGACGGGTACCGCGCCAAGGCGTTCCTGATGACGAAGATCGATGGCCGCGACCGCGCGACGGCGGCGAGCCAGATCGACGAATCGCTGCGCCGCCTCCAGACCGATCACCTCGACCTGCTGCAGTTCCACGAGGTGATTCGCGACAGCGATCCCGATCGGATTTTCGCCGAGGGAGGCGCAGCGGCCGCGGTGCTCGAGGCCAGGAAAGCCGGCAAGACACGGTACGTCGGGTTCACCGGCCACAAGAGCCCGACGATTCACCAGAAGATGTTAAAAGCGGCGGCGGCGCACGGATTCGCGTTGGACGCCGTTCAGATGCCGCTCAACGTGATGGATACGCACTTCGACAGCTTCGAGCAGCAGGTGCTGCCGGAGCTGGTGCGGCAGGGGATCGGCGTGCTCGCGATGAAGTCACTCGGCGATCACTTCATCCTCGACACCAAGCTGGTCACGGCCGAAGAGTGCTGGCACTACGTAATGAACCTGCCGGTGAGCGTCCTGATTACGGGGATCGATTCGCTGACCGTCCTCGAGGCCGCGCTCGCGGCGGCGCGCACGTTCCGGCCGATGACGAGTGATCAGGTCACGGCGCTGCGCGCCCGCACGGCCTCGGCGGCGGCCGCCGGGGCTCACGAGCGCTACAAGACGACGGGCCGGTTCGACGGGACGGCGCATCATCCCGAATGGCTGGGCCCGGCGGGGGTGTAGCACGTGCAGCGTGCAGCGTGCAACGGCGGCTCCGCCGGAAGACCGCGGGAGTTCGACGGATGGCGCCTCGTGCACCGCCGGGCCTCGACCACGGTCCGCCAGCCTGTCGGCCGTCAGGCGCCGTGATTCGGCGCCTCGATGTGAAACACCTCGGCCAGCCCGCTCGCGGCGGGACTGCCGTCGGGATTGACCGGCATCAGGTCGCGCATGTATGTCCACCAGCGCTGGCACACATCGGTCCGCGCAACTTCGGCCCACCGCTCTTCGCTCTCCACTTCGAGGTAGGCGAACAGATCGTCCGTCGCCTCATCACGGAAAATCGAGTAGGTGATGACGCCATGGCGGATGAGCGTCGCCTCCAGCTCGGCCCACACGGGCTGATGCCTCCGGGCGTATTCCTCCGCCGCGCCCGGGTGAATGGTCATGCGGAAGGCTTTGCGAAGCATCGGAGTGTCCGGCTACCGGGTGGCTCCCGAGGCTGCGGGCCGCGTGAGGAGACCCCGACTGCGCATCCAGTTCATCAGGAGCGTCGTCCAGGAGCTGAGCACCGGATCGCCAAGCGCCATTCCTACGCCGTGCGGACCGTTCTCGTACAGATGCATCTCCGCCGGCACTTTGGCTTTTCGAAGGGCCAGGTAGAACCGCACGCTGTTTTCCACCGGCACTCCGGGGTCGTTGCTCGTGTGGAAGATGAACGTGGGCGGGGTCTGCGGCGTCACGCGCAGATCGTTCGACAGGTCTTCAAGGAGTTTGGGATCGGGTGTGTCGCCAAGCAGGTTCCGGACCGAGCCCGCGTGCGCAACCGCAGGGTCGAATGACACGACGGGATAGCCGAGGATCAGGAAATCGGGCCGGCTGCTGGCCCGTTCCACCGGGTCGGCGGCATCTGCCTTCCCGGCATCGAAGTGAGTGCCGGCAGTGGAGGTCAGATGGCCGCCCGCCGAGAAGCCCATCATCCCGATGCGGTCCGGAATCACGCTGAATTCGGCCGCCCGGCTGCGCACCATGCGAATCGCGCGCTGCGCGTCGCCGAGCTCCACCGGGTGATGGTATCGCGGGCCCAGCCGGTATTTGAGAACGAACGCCGTCACTCCCATCGCGTTGAACCAGTACGCCTCCTGGCGTCCCTCATGCTCGGTCGCCAGGGCGCCATAGCCTCCGCCGGGCGCCACGATGACCGCCGTGCCGGAGCTCCCCCGAGGCGCGGGGTACGCGGTGATCGTCGGCTTGTCCGCGTCGGCCTGCCCCAGCGCGCCGGGCGCCCCGCTCTCCCACAGCAGGATTTCCTGCGGCCCGCCCTGCGCCGCTTCTCCACCCGCCGCGCCCCGGCCCGACGGCGCCTGCGCCGCGTTCTGCGCGGAACCGGATACCACGCTGGACACGACGAAGCACACCACCATCACACGCTTCATGGAACCTCCAAGCTCAGAACCGCCGCCATCTTACCCCCGTTCATCAACACGCATCCTTGCACCTGTGGCACCCCGGGCCCTTGGCCCCCTGCCCCCCCGGAGCCTAGAATGCCGTGTGGTGGTCTGTTCCTCGTGCGGCGCCCAGGCGTCCGAGACCGCGCGCTTCTGCGCACGGTGCGGCAGGGCCTATGCGTACGGCGACGAGCCGACCACTCTGCACGATGCGCCGACCGTCGCCGCATGGCCGCACGCCGGCCCCACACGCACCGCCGCGCCGGCACCCTCCGGTGCCGACTCGCGCGGGACCGGCCTGTCAACGTCACCGCTGAGCGGCGCGCACGGTCGATTCGAGCCCGGTACGCTGCTGGCGGGCCGCTACCGGATCGTGGCGCGCGTCGGCCAGGGCGGCATGGGCGAGGTCTATCGCGCTGACGACCTGAAACTGGGCGAGCCGGTGGCGATGAAGTTCCTGCCCGAAACGGTGGAAGCCGATCCGGTCCGGCTCGCGCAGTTCCATACCGAGGTCCGGCTCGCGAGGCAGGTCGCGCACAAGAACGTCTGCCGCATGTACGACGTCGGTGACGTCGAAGGGCTGCCGTTCCTGACGATGGAGTACGTGAACGGGGAAGATTTGGCTTCCCTGCTCAGGCGCATCGGGAGGCTCCCCGAGGACAAGGCGCTCGACCTTGCCCGGCAGCTGTGCGCCGGACTGGCGGCCGCGCACGAACAGGGTGTCCTCCACCGCGACCTGAAACCCGCCAACGTCATGATTGACGGCGAGGGCCAGGTACGGATTACGGACTTTGGCCTGGCGGCCATCGCGGGCGCGGGGCGCAACCCGCTCGCCGGGACACCCGCTTACATGGCGCCTGAACTGCTCGCCGGCAGGGACCCTTCCGTCCAGAGCGACCTTTACGCCCTCGGGCTGGTGCTGTACGAAATCTTCACCGGGCGCCGCGCGTTCGTCGCGACCAGCGTCGCGGAGCTCGTGCGGCTGCAGACCGACTCGACGATCACCCCGCCGACGGCGATCATCAAGGATCTCGATCCGGCGATCGAACGCATCGTGCTGCGGACGCTCAATCCTGACCCGGCTCTCCGTCCGAGGTCCGCGCTGTCGGTGGCCGGAGGCCTGCCGGGGGGCGATCCGCTCGCCGCCGCCCTCGCGGCTGGCGAAACGCCCTCGCCCGAAATGGTGGCCGCGGCCGGCGAACGATCCGGGGTCACGAACGAGTACGCGATTGGCGCCGCCGTTGGCGTGGTCCTGCTTCTGGCCATCGCGGCAGGAGCGTCGGTGCAGCGCCGGACCCTCAGCCGCGCCGACCCCGACAAACCGCCTGAGGTGCTGATCGACCGCGCGCAACAGGTGCTCGAAACCCTCGGGTATGACTCGCGCGGCGCCGCCAGCCGGTGGGAATTCACGCTCGACGCCGATCTCCTCCGGTATGTCCGAACACAACACGATGTCGCGACGACCGGCGATCCCGTCACCGGACGTCCAGGGGCCTTACTTTTCTATCGTCGTACCAGCCCGCGGGCTCTCCTGCCGCGGAACCCATTGGCGGCTGTGTCGCTCGAGGACCCTCCCCTGGACGTATCCGGCATGACCACTGTCGTGCTCGACCGGAATGGCCGGCTCGTCTCGTTCGACGCGGTTCCCCCACAGAAAGACGCGAGCCCGCAGACTGCGAATCCGCCTGACTGGGCAGCTCTGTTCAGACTGGCCGGCCTCGACCCGGCCACGTTCCACGCCGTCGCGCCGCAATGGCTTCCGCGCGGACCGGCCGACGCACGCGAGGCATGGGAAGGGTCGATCCCCGACGGCCCGCCGCACGTCCGTGTCGAAGCCGCAGGGTGGCGCGGAAGACCGACCTACTTTCAGATCGTCACTCCGTGGACGAGACCCCTGCGCATGGAGGAGAACCCCGCGAGCCGGGGTGCCCGGATCCTCAACGCGGTGACGGTGCTCGCCACCCTGATCCTGCTCGTCTCCGCTTTCCTGGTTTCGCGGGCGAACGTGCGGGCAGGACGCGGCGACTGGAACGGGGCGATGCGGCTCGGGAGTGTCGCCGTCATCGGCCAGCTCCTCGCCTGGGCGTTCAACGATCCGCACGCAGGTGCGCCCGCCGAGGAGCTCGGGCGCTTCTTCGCGTCGATCGGGGAATCTCTCTTTGCCGGCGGCATGCTGTTCGTGATGCATCTCGCGGTGGAACCGGCCGTGCGACGCTACTGGCCTCACGGCGTCCTTGGGTGGAGTCGCCTGCTGCAGGGGCGGTTCCGAGACGCACGCGTAGGGCGCGACGTGCTCGCCGGGCTGGCGACCGGCGCGGCGGTTCACCTCATCATCTCCGCCAGGCATCACCTGCAGTGGGCCCTCGGGGACCCCTATCCGGTGGCCTCCTTCGGGGCACTCCGCTACTTCGAGGGGCCCCGGTATGTCATCGGCTTACTCTCGTCCATCATCGGCTTCCAGGCGATCTACACCGCGATGTGGTGCATCTTCACCATCGTCGGCTTGAGAAGGGTCCTGAGAAGCAAATGGATCGTCGCCATCGGCGCCGTTGTCGTGTTCGCGCTCCTCGCGGACCGGGAGGTGTTCATCGACGCACCGGGTGTGCTCTGGCTCAACATCGCCATCGCACTGATCGTCGCCGCCGTCATCGCGGCGCTGGCCGTGCGGATGGGACTCCTCGCGACCGCCGCCTGTTTCGTCGCAAGCTTCGCGCTCGGCGCCACGCCGTGGACGTTCGATCCGTCGGCGTGGTACTTCCCACCCGCGGCGCTCGCGTTCGCGATGCTCGCCGGCCTCGCGGGATTTGCCGGCTACGCCGCCCGCACCGGCACCGTGCCGCCGGTCAGCCCGCCGGCGCTCCCGTAGTACGTGGCCCGCGGCAGCGTCGCATCGATTTCTACGCCGGCCCGGCGCCCTGCGTGGCGACGTACAGGGCGTAGATCGACTGGCTTGCCGCAAGGAACAGCCGGTTGCGCTTCGGTCCGCCAAACGTCAGGTTGCCGCAGACTTCCGGGATTCGAATCCGGCCGAGCAGCTTGCCTGACGGACTCCACACCGTGGCGCCGCTGTAGCCGAGCGCGCGGCCCGCGTTGCTCGAGGCCCACAGGTTGCCGTCCACGTCGCAGCGCAGGCCGTCCGGGCTGCACTTCACGCCGTCGATCGTGCAATCGCTGAACAGCTTCCGGTTGGTCAGCTTGTTGTCGGCGCCGACGTCGAACACGTAGACCTCGCCCTTGCCGCCGGCCCCGGTGTCCCCGGGCCCTTTCCCGGTGCTCGCAACGTACAGCTTCTTGAAATCTGGAGAGAACACCAGCCCGTTCGGATCCGGCACCTGCTCTTCCGTGATGACCAGATCCACCCGTCCGCCGGGATCCACGCGGTACACGTTCGTCGGCAGCTCTCTCTTGAAACTGCCGAACTCGACCGGCTGACCGACCCGCGGATTGAAACGGCCCGCCATGTTGGTGGGACCGCCAGCAGCGTCGGGCGCTCCTTCGTACAGCTGGCCGCCGTACGGGGGATCGGTGAACCACACGCTCCCGTCCTTGTGCGCCACGACGTCGTTCGGCGAGTTCAGCCGCTTTCCCTGGAACGAATCAGCAACGATCGTGATCGATCCATCGTGTTCGTACCGGACGACGCGGCGCGTCAGGTGCTCGCAGGAGAGTTGGCGACCCTGATGGTCGAAGCTGTTTCCGTTGCTGTTGTTCGACGGGCTCCGGACGACGCTGACGTGCCCGTCGTCTTCGAGCCACCGCATCTGGCGGTTGTTGGGTATGTCGCTCCAGAGCAGGTACCGCCCCTGGCTGTTCCACGCGGGTCCTTCGGTCCAAAGCGCCCCGGTCCAGAGGCGCGCGATGGACGCGTTCGCCTGCACGAGTCCGTTGAATGCCGGGTCGACCGCCAGCACGTCCGGATCGTTGAAGTACGTCGTCGGGCTCGCGTTCGGGCCGAAGTCGCGGGGGGGATTCGAGATCACCGTCGGCGCGGACAACGGTGCGCTTTGTCCCTGTGCTCTCAGCGCGCGCGGGAGGACCACGGCGGCACCCGCGACGGCACCGAGAGATTGCAACAGCCGCCGCCTCGTCACTTCGTTGTTCACTCTGGTGCTCCCTTCATCGCTGGCTTGAGCGTCCACGCCTCGTCGAAGAAACCCTGCGAGGCGACGAACAGTGGCAGGTACCGGTAGTTGTTTCCGGGCCTGGTGATGTCGATCACCGCCCAGTCGGGTAGTTTAGGCGATTGCATGTCGTTGTTCGACTGATCGTGAAACGTGAATCCGCTGTTCACGACGACGTACTTGGCGGGGTTGAGCGGGTTCCGGAAGATGAATACGGGCGCATGGTCGCTCGAGAACCGCTCACTGCCGACCACGACGCCGCGGGCGGTCCAGCGGATCGGCAAACGGGCCGCAATCCGCTTATAAACCGCGTTGCTCGACGGATCACCGAAGAGCACGAGATTGCTGTTGGCAATGTCGGCGGCAGACACCTCCGTGTCCAGCCTGACGCGCGGCTCGCCGCGAAAGAAGTGCACCCACTCGCCGACGGCGTAGTCGGCCTGCTCCTGCTCCCACCTGCCGAGAGCGGCCGACAGCGGCGGGCCCGTCGGGCGCACGAAGACGAAGCTCCCCATGAAGGCATCGTCTATCGGGCCCTGGAGACCGTGCGTCTTGCGAAGCGTCCCCGCGGGAAGGGCGCCGAGTCGCCACCGGCCACCCGCCCTGCTGAATCCGGTCGAGAGCGATCGGGCGTCGGAGACCGCCGGCAGCACAATCGTCGTGCCGTCGATCGTCACGCGCGGCCGGGTGCCGGCTCCGAACGGCGCGAGGCCTGGGTCGAAGTCGAGGTGCAGCCCCGTCACGTTCGACGTGGTCAGCTGAATGGTGGTCCCGTCGATGTGCGCGTCCACCCTCGCCCGCTGCCATTCTTCACCCATGCCGTCGACCGTGAGCCAGAACATCCTGTTGTACCGGAGCATCCAGGTCGTGAAGCGGATGTCCATCGGCACGGGATTGCGCCCGCGGCCGGCGAGTTGGTCCAGCCGATCCTGCACCTGCTGTCGCGCGTGCGGCTCGTACGCATGGCCGGTGTTGGGTCCGACGACGTGCTCGAGGGTGAGGCCCTCCTTCAGCATCGCAGTCGCCATCGCGTCGGCCGCCTGCTTCTGCGCGTCGATGGCGCCGGAGTACGCGACGACAGGAACGTTGAATGTGTTCACCGCGTAATCGGTCGCGTCGTACATGTGCCACAGCGTTCTCTGGACCGCATTCTGCGGCTGCGCCGCGAGCCCGCTCCGCAGGAACACGTCGGTTTCCGTAAAGCCCGCGCCCGGGGCGGCCGCCGCCCATCGATCGGCGAAGTGGACGACGTAAGCCCAGGCTGACGCGCCGCCCATCGAGAACCCGGTCATCACGATGCGGTTCCGATTGATCGGGTAGGCCCTGGCGACCGACGCAATCGCTTCGAGACCGTCGGTCTCGCCCGCGAACCTGCTGGCATTCGAGTAGCGGCCGTACGGCTGCAGCATGAACCGATCGGCGCCGGACCCGAGCGGCTTGGATGCGTACCCGGTCGGCGACTTGGTCATGAACTGCTGCTCGAGCACGGAGTCGTCGCGCCCGTGCATGAAGACGTCGAGACGGTACTCGCGCTGGCTGCCTGGTTCGTAGTTGTCCGGCATCGTCAGGATGTAGGGCTGCACCGAACCGTCAATCGCCGAATAGAAGCCGCGCACACCGCTGAGGGTCATCCACGGGGTCTCACCGTCGGCCAGCCGCTCGGCGCGCGCCGTGCCCGCGGCAAGCGTCTGCAGGGCGAACGCGAGCGGAGTGCTGCCGTTCGGTGCGTAGAGGCGCTCGTCGTACTTCAACGGGCGCCGGACGGCATCGAGATAGACCTCCACGTCGGCGACCCGATCCTCCAGCGGCCCTGCCGCGTGGGTCTTCTTGAGTTCCTGCACGCGCGTCGAAAGCTGGTCAACCGCGCCCTGCAGGGTGACGCGATCGTCAGCCGAGAGCCCCGTCCCCAATGGCGGAAACTGCAGCGTCATGGCGGAGGCGGCGAGGGACACCGCCGCGCCGACGCTGGCCTGCGGCGAATCTCGCGGGCGCGTCGCACCCGCGCCGACGAGCCCGACGGTGCAGACCAGGACTGCCGTGCACGCGCCTGCACGAGGGGAGCGGAGAGGAGAACGCCGGCGCATCATGAGCCTCGCGAAGTGTCGTGGAACGGAGGACATTATGGACTGGTTCCGGGTTCGGGGTTCGGAGTGGTCCTGCCGTAGACTGGCCCCGTGATCCCCGGAATCATCCTCGCCGCCGGGCGTTCGTTGCGGATGGGCCAGCCCAAGGCGCTGCTCCCCTACGGGACGTCGGGGGAGACGTTCGTGGGATGCCTCGCCCGTGCCCTGCACGACGGTGGGGTGGACGACGTGCTTGTGGTCGGCCGGCGCGAAGACCACTCGCTGCAGGCGGCGGTGGACGCGCTGGGAATCCCGGCTCGATACGTCGAAAACCCTGCAGCCGACGGGGGGCAGCTGACGTCCGTGCTCGCGGGCCTTTCCGTCGCAGACCGGCCGGGCGTGCGTGGAATCCTGGTGATGCCGGTCGATGCGCCGGGCATCGCCGGCAGTACGGTGGCGGCGCTCCTGATGGCCTTCCGTGCGAGCGCTGCCCCGATTGCGCGAGCCGTGCATCGGGGCCGGCACGGCCACCCTGTGATCTTCGGGCGTGAGGTGTTCGATGCGCTTCGGCGCACAGACCTGTCGCTGGGCGCCCGCGCGGTCGTGCGCGCCCACGGGGCCGCGGTCCTGAACGTCGAGGTGGACGATCCGGCGGTGCTCGGAGACGTCGACACGCCAGGCGATTACCAGGCGCTCTTCGGGCAGGAACTTTGACCCCCGATGCGCCGATTGGTTACAATGAGGGTTCGCTTCTCACCACGAGAGGGCCTGTAGCGCAGTTGGGAGCGCGCCTGAATGGCATTCAGGAGGTCACCAGTTCGATCCTGGTCAGG
>JANMCN010000289.1:0-37384 GCA_031361295.1 Acidobacteriota bacterium
GCCGACCAGCCGAGGCCGGCTGGGCGCCATACCGGCGCTCCGCCGTCGGCCGCGTCCCTTCTGACAGCCGGACGGCAATATCTCCGGGCTGACGATCTCGACAACGCTCGGGCAAGCTTCCAGGCTTCGCTCGAGCGGGACCCTACGTCCGCCCAAGCGTACTACCTGCTCGGACTGGTGGCCGAGCGGCGCAAGGACCTGCCGGACGCTGCCGCCCTGTTCGCGAGTGCCATCCGGTATGCCCCCGCAATGGCAGAGGCCCACGATCGACGCGGCTTCGTGCTCGGGCAGATGGGAGACACGGCCGGCGCGCTCGGCGAATTTGCCCACGCCGCGCAGCTTGCGCCTGCGCTCTTCGATGCGCAGTACCATCTGGGTGCCACACGGTGGTGGACGAAGGATCTCGATGGCGCACTGCCGGCCCTTCGTGCCGCGGTGGCGCTGCGGCCCCGACATGCCGAAGCGAGGTATTACCTCGGGCTGACGCTGGAGGCGCTCGGTCAGCTGGGGCCGGGGCTTGTCAGCCTGCGCGAAGCCGTCCGACTGAATCCGCGGCTCGCCGCGGCGCAGTCGCGACTCGGCGTGGCCCTCCAGGCACGCGGGGATCTCGAAGAGGCGATCCGCCACCTCCGGGCCGCGGTCGATCTGGACCCGAGTGCCGCCGACTGGCAGAACAGTCTCGCGCTCGCGCTGTCGCAGTCAGGGCGAGGTGACGAGTCGGTGGCGATCCTGAAGGCACTTGTCGAGGCGCAGCCCGGGTATGTGCCGGCGCGCGTGAACCTCGGGACCGCGCTGATGCAGCAGGGCAACCTTGGCGAGGCGGCAGCCGCCTACCGCGCGGTGCTCGAGCGCGACCCGTCCAATGCGGAGGCGTCCTACAACCTCGGTGTGGCGCTGAAGCAGATGGACGAATTCACGGAGGCCGAAACACACTTGCGAAAGGCCGTCGAGCTCGATCGCGCGCTGCCGGAGGCGGCCTTCACGCTCGGGGTCGTCCTCTGGCAGACAGGAAGGCCGGGGGAGGCACTGCAGCAGCTCCGGGAGGCGATCAGGCGGAAGCCCGACTACGCGCAGGCTCATTACATCGTGGGGACGATTCTGAAGCAGCAGGGAAGCGTGGCCGACGCGCTCGCCGAGTTCCGAACTGCGGTCAAATACGATCCGGCTTCACCGGAGGCCCATTTGAGTCTGGGGCAGGCGCTCGAGCAGGCGGGGCAGGATACCGCCGCCGCCGCCGAACTCGCCGAGGCCGACCGGCTCACCCGAAAAGCGGCCGCAGCGCAGGCCTCGACCTTCGCGGTGGGCGTCGGGAAAGAGAAGCTCAAGGCGGGTGACGACGCGGGAGCCATCGAACAGTTCAGGGAGGCGGTCCGTCTCGCCGCAGAAAATCCGCAGGCCCACTACCAGCTTGCGCTGGCGCTCCAGCATGCCGGCGCCTCGGCCGAGGCGAAAATCCATTTCGCCGAAGCACGGCGTCTGGCACCGTACCTCCAGCCGTCCGGCCACGAGAAGCCATGAGGTCGCCGGCGCATGGTTCGCGACGCGCTCACACCGGCCCGCGCCGGCGCAGCCGCTCAGCCCGCGCCGCGGTCTCGACGGCGGCAATCGGCTGCGTGATCGTGGCTCTCACGATGGTTGTCGTGACGATTCGAACGTCGGCCTTCAGCCTTCAGCCTTTCTCTGTGCCATCCGCGTTGCCCTTCGCATTCACCAACATCGCCCGCGAGGCTGGCCTGACGGACGTCACGATCTTCGGCGGAACCGTCACGAACAAATATCTCCTGGAGACCACCGGGGCAGGCGTGGCGGTGATCGACTACGACGGGGACGGCTGGCTCGACGTATTCGTCGTGAATGGCTCGGTGCTGGAGGGCTTTCCGCGTGGCGATCCGCCGACGGGCCATCTCTATCGGAACCAGCGCGACGGCACCTTCCGTGACGTGACCGCCGCCGCGGGTCTGACGCAAAGCGGCTGGGGGCAAGCCGCCTGCACGGGAGACTACGACAACGACGGCCACGACGATCTGTTCGTGACCTACTGGGGGCAGAACCGCTTGTTCCGGAACCGGGGGGACGGCACGTTCGAGGACGTGACCGAGCCCGCGGGCCTCCGGAATGCGAGACCCCGGTGGGGCGCGGGCTGCGCATTTCTCGACTTCGATCGCGACGGCCGCCTCGATCTGTTCGCGGCCAACTACATCGACTTCGATCTCGCGTCCGCACCGCTGCCCGAATCCGGCCTGTGCCGCTACAAGGGGCTGCCGGTGGCGTGCGGCCCCCCGGGCCTCTCCGGCGGCAAGAACGTGCTCTATCGCAATGCCGGGAACGGCCGGTTCGACGACGTGTCTGAGCGGTCCGGCATCACACACGCGACTGGCACCTACGGTCTCGGGGTGAGCACGCTCGATTTCAACAACGACGGGTGGGTCGACCTGTACGTCGCGAACGATTCGAACCCGAGCGCCCTGTATATCAACAACAAGGATGGCACGTTCAAGGACGTCGGCGTCCAGGCGGGTTGTGCCTACAGCCAGGACGGGAAGCCGCAGGCCGGCATGGGCGTCGCCGCGGGGGATTACGATCGGAATGGCACGATCGACCTGTTCAAGACGAACTTTGCGGGCGACACCTCCACCCTCTACGCGAACGACGGGAAGGGACTCTGCGAAGATCGGACGTTCGTGGCGGGAATCGGCCTGAACACCCGCTGGCTCGGATGGGGGGTCGGCTTCGTCGACCTGGACAACGACGGGTGGCTCGACCTGTTCCTCGTCAACGGTCACGTGTATCCGGAGGTCGAGCGGCTGAAGACCGAGGCGGCGTACAAGCAGCGCAAAGTCGTCTATCGCAATCTGGGCAATGGACACTTCGAGGACATCACGGCCCGGCTGGGCGCTCCCGTCACCACGCCGGCCGCCGGCCGGGGCGCGGCGTTCGCTGATATCGACAACGACGGCGACGTCGATGTCGTCGTGAACAACATGAACACTGCGCCCGATGTCTTCAGACTGGACCTGCGCGCCGGCGCCCACTGGACGACGCTCAAACTCGTCGGCACCGAGTCGAATCGCAGCGCCATCGGGGCCCGCGTGACGCTCTTCGGTGCGGACGGCATCCAGGTGCAGGAGGTCCGCGGGGGCGGCAGCTACTTCTCGCAGAATGATCTGCGCGTCCATTTCGGGCTGGGAGCGTCCGCGCGAATCGACCGGCTCGCTGTCCGGTGGCCCAATGGCCGGGAAGAGCAATGGAAGGACGTGGCGGTCGATCGTATCCTGACCTTCATCGAAGGGTCCGGTACAGAGGCCGCGTCGAGATGAGGCCGCGCTGGTCGTGCGCCGTCCCGGCCATCGTCTTGCTCATCGCGTCCCCGGGCACCGCACAGGAGCGGCCGTCAACGGGCGCCGCGCTCGCCGCCGCGCGGGAGTTGATCAGCCAGGACAAACCACAGGCGGCCATCGAGATGCTGGCGCCGATCGCAGACGCCGGGCGGATAGACGTGGCGCAACTGCTCGGGGTCGCGTACTACCACGCAGACGATTACGCACGCGCCATCGCGCATCTCGCGCCGATCATCGACAGGCTGCCGGCGCACTCGCCGGAGCGGCGTGAAGCGGTCCAGGTGCTGGGACTGTGCCAGTTCTTGAGCGGGCGGTTCGCCGATGCGGTGCCGCTGCTCGAGGAGACGAGGGAGTGGGCACGCGGCAACGCGGATCTCGGGTACGTCCTCGGGCAGGCCTACGTGCAGACGCGTCAGCCGGATCGCGCGCGTGACGTCTTCGCGGCGACGTTCGGCGTGCCGACCGGCTCTGCCGCCGCTCACCTGCTGACAGCGCAGATGATGATCCGGCTCGAGTTCGAGCCGTTCGCCGAGGCGGAGCTCAGGCGCGCGATCGAGATGGACCCGGCGCTGCCGCTGGCGCACGCGCTGCTCGGACAGATTGCCATTTTCCGCGGGCGACTGGAGGAGGGCATAGCCTTGACCGAACGTGAGATCGCGCTCAATCCGGCGAACGCGATGGCACTCTACCAGCTCGGAGATGCGCGCGTGCGCCAGGCCAGGTGGGACGAAGGCATTCTCGCTCTGCAGAAGTCGATCTGGATCAATCCGTACTACAGCGCGCCCTACATCATCCTTGGCCGCGCCTACATGAAGAAGGGTCAGCCGGCCACAGCCGAGGGGATGCTGAGCCGGGCGATTCAGTACGATCCGAACAACAGGTCGGCCCATTACCTGCTCGGGCAGCTCTATCAGCAGGCCGGCAGAACGGAGGATGCGGCGCGCGAACTGTCCATCGCGGAGCGTCTCCAGGATCAGCCGGGCCGCTGAGATGCGGGCCGACGTGACGTCTCGACGGCCGCAGCGTCCACCGCGCGTGTCCGTCGCGATCCTTGGCCTGGCGACCGCGGCAGCGGTCCTCGAAGGCAGGGCGGTTCTGGAACAGCCGGCGCCCGCACCGTGGGGGGTGACGTTCACGGACATCGCGGAACGCGCCGGCCTTCGCGAGCCGACGGTCTACGGCGGCGTCGACAGGAAGCGCTTCATCATCGAGACCAACGGCGCCGGCGTCGCCCTCTTCGACTACGACAACGACGGATGGCTCGACGCGCTGATCCTCAGCGGAACGCGGCTGAAGGACGGGGCACGCGAGGTCATGGACTATCCCCCCGGCTCCGGTCCCACCAACCGGTTGTACCGCAACCGTCGGGACGGGACGTTCGAAGACGTGACGGAGGCAGCCGGACTGCGCCGGACGGGGTGGGCGTCGAGTGTGTGTGCCGGTGATGTCGACAACGACGGGTGGACCGACCTGTTCGTCACCTACTACGGACAGAACGTGCTGTACCGGAACGTCGGCGGCCGGTTCACGGATGTCACCGCCCAGGCCGGGTTGTCGGCGCCTCCGCGATGGGGATCGGGCTGCACGTTCATCGACTACGACCGCGACGGAAAGCTCGACCTGTTCGTCGCCAACTACCTGAAGTTCGACCTCGCCGCGGCGACGGAGCCAGGCGCCGGACCGAACTGTTCGTGGAAAGGCATTCCGGTGAATTGCGGTCCCAAGGGCCTGCCGACCGACACCAACCTCCTGTACCACAACCGCGGCGACGGCACGTTCGCGGACGTGACGCAGGCATCCGGGGTGGGTGCCGTCCAGCGACGGTATCCCATGACCGCTCTTGCGGCGGATCTGGACGGCGACCGGTGGCCGGATATTTATGTCGCCTGTGATTCAACCGCCGCCATCCTGTACCGGAACAATCACGACGGCACGTTCACCGACGTCGCGCTCGCAAGCGGCGCCGCCTATGGCGAGGGGGGCAACGCACAGGCCGGCATGGGTGTGGCGTCAGGCGACGTCAACAACGACGGATTGCTGGACCTGCTGAAGACCCACTTCGCGGACGACATTCCGTCGCTCTATCGCAACCTGGGGAAGGGGCTCTTCGAAGATGCGGCGGGCGCGGCGGGGCTCGGCGTGGAGAACCGCTACGTCGAATGGGGGGCGGGGCTTCCGGACCTCGACAACGACGGGCTGCACGACCTGGTGTACGTGACGGGGAATGTGTATCCGGAGATCGAGCGAGTGCTCACGCAATATCCCCATCGAGGCCCGCGCGTCATTTTCCGGAACATGGGGACCGGCGTTTTCGAAAACGTGACCGCGCGCAGCGGCGATGCGTCCGTGCCTCACTCCAGCCGCGGCGCGGCGTTTGGCGACATCGACAACGATGGCGACATCGACGTGCTCGTGATGAACATGAACGAGCCTCCGTCCCTGCTCCGGAATGACTATGGGGGCCATCGCGGGTGGATCACCGTGCAACTCGAAGGGACGGACTCCAACCGCTCCGCCATCGGCGCCACCGTGACCGTCACCGCAGGTGGCGTGACGCAGACACGCGCGGTGACGAGCCAATCGAGCTATTACTCGCACGACGACCTCCGGCTGCACTTCGGGCTCGGGGCTCGCGAGGACGCGGATGCCATTGCGATCACGTGGCCGAACGGAGGCACGCAAAGGCTCAGTCAGGTCAAAGGGCGGCGCGTCGTGCGGGTCAAGGAAGAGTCGGCTGCCAGACAATTACCCTGAAGCACTCTGCATTGACGCGTTTTGGTGCAAACAAAGGGTGCTAGCATCGCATGTTGCGGTCGTCAATACCCAGGCCGCACGCAGGAGCGTAGTGGCTTACCTCCTGCTCGACCACCCGAATCAGTGGGAGGCGCACCGATGCCCAGCCTGTCCGTCAGTCCCGTCCGACCGAGAACGATCCTCGCGGCGCGGTCGGCCGCAATCATGGTCGCGTTGTTGTTCGCGGGCGCTTCCGACACCGCCGCGCAGGCGGTCTCCGGAAGCATCAGCGGCATCGTCAAGGACACATCGGGGGCCACCGTTCCCGGCGCGACGGTCACCGTCACCAGCCTCGAACGCAAGACCGTCGACACGGTCGTCTCGAACGAGTCCGGATTCTATTTGAAAGACCGCCTGCTTCCGGGCACCTACGAAGTCAGAGCGGAGCTCGCCGGGTTCAAGACGGCGGTGCTGCCGAAAGTCAGCGTGAGCGTCGACACACAGACTCCCGTCGACTTCTCGCTGGAACTCGGGCAGGTCAGCGAACAGGTCGAAGTGACGGGCGGGTCGCCCATGCTCAAGACCGATCGGGCCGACGTCGCCACCATCTTCGATGCGAAGCAGATGACGGACCTGCCGGCGCTCGACCGGAACTTCACCAAGTTCATCCTCCTGACACCGGGCACGCAGCAGCTCCAATGGCAGCATGCCGCGAGCGAGAACCCGCAGGGTTCCACGCAGACGATGGTGAACGGCCAGCATTTCAGCGGCACCGGCTATCAGCTCGACGGCACGGAGAATCGCGATCCGATCCTCGGCATCATCGTCATCAACCCGACGCTCGAGTCGATCGGCGAAGCCAAGATTACGTCGCAGAACTACGACGCGGAGTTTGGACAGGCCACGGCCGGCGTGGTCTCGGTGCAGACCAAATCCGGCAGGAACGTGGTGTTCGGCAGCCTGTTCGAGTTCTATCAGGACGACAGGTTCCAGGCGCGCAACCCGTTCACGCAGTTCCAGAAGAATGCGCTGACCGGAAAGTTCCTGCCCGAGACGAAGAAGAATCAGTTCGGCGGCTCGGTGGGTGGCCCGGTCGTCCAGAGTCGACTGTTCTTCTTCGGTGACTATCAGGGGAAGCGCAGCACCGTCGGGGGCTCGCGGCTCCTGACTGTCCCGACCGCCGCCGCGCGATCCGGCGATCTGAGCGCCTACGGCATCAACATCTACGATCCGTCGACCGGAACACCCGATCAGCGGCAGCAGTTCGCCGGGAATGTCATTCCCGGCGCCAGGTTGTCGCCGCAAGCGCAGGCGCTTCTCAAGTTGATTCCGCTCCCGAACGCGCCGGGCCGTGACGGCGGCACGCGGGACAATTTCATCGCCTCGGGTTCCGAGGCGTTCAGAGAGAACTCCTTCAATACGCGGATCGACGGCCGGATCAGGGACGGCGTCAACGCTTTCGGTCGCTATAGCGTCGGCAAGTTCTTCCGTGACGGTCCCACGTCGTTCGGCACGGGCGGCGGGCAGGAGCTCGTCAGTCTCGGCGGCGTCTCCGACGTCAAGAACCAGAGTTTCGCGTCAGGCGTGGACTACGCCCTCTCGTCGTCGCTGCTCGCGGACTTCCGGTTTGGCTGGTTCAAATACAAGGTCAACGTTCTTCCGTTCGACTTCGGGACGACGCCGGCCGCCGACGTGGGCATACCGGGACTCAACGTGGACAAGACGTTCAGTTCAGGGCTGCCGGCGGGATTCGTCGAGGGGGACCGCGGCTTCAACTTCGGGTCTGGCCTGGGCGTGAACCGGTGCAACTGTCCGCTGGATCAGGATGAGAAGCAGTGGCAGCTGGTCGGGAACATCACGAAAACGGCGGGCAGCCACAACTTCAAGGCAGGCCTGGATGTGCGCCGGGCGAACAACCTCCGAGTGCCGAGCGACGCCCACCGGTCGGGCGAGTTGAGCTTTTCTGGCGATCGTACCCGCAGCGCGACGGGCGGCGGCCTCGGTCTGGCCACGTTCCTGCTGGGGGATGTCACAAAAATCAGGCGGTACGTCAGCCCGAATACCGATGCGCGCGAGCAGCAGTGGCGGACGGCGTATTACGCGCAGGACACCTGGCGGGCGCAGAGCAAAGTGACGCTCAATTACGGCCTGCGGCTGGACATCATCAATCCCCAGACCGTGAACGGGGCTGGAAACGGCGGTTTCCTCGATCTGACCAGCGGCGAGATCCGGGTGGCCGGGGTCGGGGGCATCGGCCTGAACGGGGACGTCAAGAACCGGCTGAACTGGGCGCCCCGCGTGGGAGCCACGTATCAGATCGACAGCAAGACGGTCCTTCGCGGAGGATTCGGCCGAAGCTACGATCTCGGCGTCTTCGGGTCGTTGTTCGGTCACTCCGTGACCCAGAATCTGCCGGTGCTGTCGGTGCAGGAGATCAACGCGCCGGAGAATTTCGACCGCGTGTTCACGCTGGCGCAGGGCCCGCCGGCGCCGGTGTTTCCCGCTGTGCCGTCCAACGGGCGGTTCCGGCTGCCCGACGGCGTCTTCGCGCGCGCACTCCCGGAGAAGCAGCGCCCGCCAACCGTCGATGCCTTCAACGTCACGCTCCAGCGCCAGCTGACCGACACCATGTCGGTCGAGGCCGCCTACGTCGGCAACCGCGGCCGGAATGTGTTTGCGGGCGATGGTCCCGCGATCAACGTCAACCAGCCGACGCTGGCTGGCTACCCCAACGTGCCGCAGAACCTGCGCAAACCGTTCTTTGCGGGCGGCGTCACCAACGACCAGGGGCTGGGGGGGGCGTTTGGCTGGACCCAGGGCATCGACTTCTTCTGCAACTGCGCGAGGAATTCGTACGACTCGCTGCAGGCGAAGTTCAATAAACAGTTTTCCGCCGGCTATTCCGTCAAGGTGAACTACACGCTCCAGCGGGAGGTCCAGGAAAGCGGCGATTACTTCTTCTACGATCGCGAATTGAACAAGGGACCTGCGGGATGGGATCGGAGACAGAATTTCGTCCTGTCCCTGATCGCGGAAGTGCCGGTCGGCCGCGGTCGAAAGTACATGTCGTCGATCTCGCCGATGGCCGATGCCGTCGTTGGCGGATGGCAGTTCAACACGAACACGATCGTGCAGAGCGGCCTGCCGTTCAGCGTCAATTATCGCGACGCGGGAGCCGACCGCGATACCGGCGGGAACAACCGCCCGAATCTGACGGGGAACCCCGACGGCCCGAAGACGCAGGCGCAGTGGTTCAACGCGGCGCCCATCGGGGCCTCAAACAGCGCGTTTTCGCGCCCGGCGCGCGGCACGTTCGGCAACCTGAAGGCCAACTCCCTGCGAGGGCCCGGATACTGGAGAACGGACGCCTCGATTTTCAAGCACTTCAAGCTGACGGGCGCCCGACTCATCGAGGTCCGGGCCGAAGCGGTCAACCTCTTCAACAATGTCAACCTTGGCAATCCCGATTCCGAGATCGGCGTGCCCGGGAACAACAACACCAATGCCGGCCGCATCAACTCGACGGCATACTTCAATGACGATCCGCAGCGGAACTTCCAGTTCGCGTTGAAGCTCACGTTCTGACCCGTGTCTCACGCGCGACGTGCGACGTGCGTCCCAGCACGTCTCACGTTGCGCGTCCCAGCACGTCTCACGTTGCACGCTGCGCATCTCACGTTGCACGTTGCACGTCGCGCGTCTCACGCTGCGCGTCGCACGTTGCACGTCGCGCGTCTCACGTTGCACGTCGCACGTCGCACGTCGCACGTCGCACGTCGCACGTCGCACGTTGCACGTTGCACGTCGCACGTCGCACGTCTCACGTTGCACGTTGCACGTTGGACGTTGCACGTAGGATCGCCACCGGCACCGTCTGGAAGGCTTCGCCGAGGAAGATCCAGGCCGCATCGCCTGTTCGCGTGGGCCGAATCTCCGCGCCGGTCATCTCGTGCCGGAACACGCAGTCCGCGAAGGCAGGCGGGAGCATGATCCGGGAGGTCTTCCAGCAGTCGGCTCCCACCGGCGCGTTCGACGACGCGTCCATCAGCGCGTGGCACAGCCGCGGCGCGGCGAAGATCACGACGTCGCTGTTGCCCTTGTCATCCTCCGCCGTTCTCGCGAACGCCACCGCGCCCGCCGGAACGGTGACCTCCGTGTCGAGGGGCAGATACCGGCCTCCCGGAAACACGTGTGGCAGTGTCTTTCGAAGACGCAGCGCCGCCGCTGTCACGAGGAGCTTGATTCGGCCGTCCTTCCAGTCGCCCACCCACTGAGCCACCACGGTCGCTCGTGTCCGTGGTGCTCCCGCCAGCAGCGCGTCCACGTCGTCCAGCAACCGGCCGCGGCGTTCGAAGTCGACGCGACGCCGGTTGTCCGGATCTACCAGGCTGAGGTCCCACAGCTCAGTCCCCTGGTAGATGTCCGGGACACCCGGAGATCCCAGCTTGAGCGTGGTCTGGGCGAGCGAGTTGACCATTCCCAGTGACGCGACACGCTCCTGGAACGGAAGAAACGCAGTCAGGAATCGTGCGCCGCCCGGGCCGGACAAGACGAGGCTCACGAACGTGACGAGGGCGTCTTCGTAAGCCTGATTCGTGGTCAGCCAGCTTGTGTGTACCTTCGCCTCGCGAACCGCCTTCAGCATGTACTCGCGGAGTCGCTCGACGAGCTCGCGAGGCGCCTCGGCCGCGCCGGCGGGCAGATCCGCCGGCCACACCCCCAGGACCGCCTGGTAGAACCGGTATTCATCCGAGCGGTCCGGCGCAGGCTCGCCGTCCACGATCGTCCGGTGGGGCCTGTTGAGGCGCATCCACCGCGAGGCCTGGCGGCTCCACTCGTCGGGCAATTCGGAGATCACGTTGATCCGCGCCCGGACGTCTTCGCCGAGCTTCGTGTCGTGCGTCGCGGTGGCAAGCATTTCGAACGGCCACGCGGCCGCGCGCGCGAGGTTCGCGTCGTGGAACTCTTCCACGGATCGCCCGAATCGGGACGGATCCCCTCCCACCTCGTTCAGCGACAGCAGCACGTTGTGCCGATAGAACGCGGTGTCTTCCAGCCCTTTGGCCTGCACGGGGCCCGTGTACTGCTGGAACTTCATCGCAAAACGCAGCCGCTCGCGGGCCTCGGTCTCGTCGGCGGGCGGATATCCGTCGCGGCGCTCCTGGCCCGGCGGCGCCGGCTCGTCGTTCGGGTCCCGCGCGAGGACGACCTCGCGGAAGAAGTCGAAGATCGACGACTCCATCGCGGGGTTGCGCCGTCGCGCGCGCGCGATCGCGCGCGACACGACCGCACGGTCGGCGGGGCGCCAGCCGTGTTCGTCGACGTACGTGCGATACACCGGAAAGCAGGCGACCACTTCGGTGATCACGTCGCGCAGGCTGTCGAGCGTGAAGTCCCTCGACTTGCGGTTGTTCTCGCCGATTCGATCGAGCATGTGCGTGAGCACCGTCAGCTCGCTCGCCATCGCCGTGGACACGATGAGGCGCTTCGTTTCGTACAGGACGTCGTCAAACGGCTCAGTCCGGCCTGTCAGCTTCGCAAACGCACGGCGGGTCCGCCGCGCCTGGGACCTGTCGACGAACACCCCGTTCAGGTCGTTCAGGTAGTTGTAGCCGGTCGTCCCGTGAACCGCCCAGTCCGGCGGCAACTGTTCGTCCGCGGAGAGAATCTTCTCCGCGACGACGTATATGGGCCGGCTGGACTCCCCGCCCCCGTCCTGACCGTCGAGGGGAGCGGGGAGACCCCACGCGTCCGCCGCCAGCCGCTGGAGCATGGAAAAGTACCGCCGGGGATCGAAGAGACCATCGGGATGGTCGATCCTCACGGCCTGGACCTTGCCGTCCCGGATGAGCGTGCCAAGCAGCTGGTGGGTCGCGTCGAAGACTTCGGGGTACTCGACCCGCAGGCCCGCGAGGGTGTTGATGTCGAAGAAGCGCCGGTAGTTGATTTCGTTCGAGGCCGTCCGCCAGTAGGCCAGCCGGTACGCCTGTGCCTCGAGGAGGTCGTGCAGCGCGTTGAAGCTCGTTGCGTTTCCCGGCGTGCCGTTGAACACGCGGATCGCCTGCTCTATCGCCTCACGCACCGCGGGCGCCTCGCCGCAGAGCCTCGTGAGCCGCGTGCGGGCCACGTCCCGTTCGCGCTGCCGTTCGGCGATGCGAACCGGATCCATCTCCGTGTACGGCGCGAGGTTCTGCAGCGACGTGATGATGCTCAGGAACTCGTTGAGATGCGAGCTGTCGACGCCGAGCGCCGCTGTGGCGGGCTCGATGGCGGCCTGGTACACGCGCGGAGCCTCGCGGGAGTTCACGGGCAGGTTCCGGTCGAAATAGCGGAGCACCAGGAGACCCTCATCGAACGCGAGCTGCAGTTCTCCACGCTCGAGCACCTTGCCGTACTGGTCGCCGAGGATCGGCAGGAGCAGCTTCGCGTGGAGCTCCGCCTTCACGGGACTCCATTCCACGTCGAAGAAAATGGCGGCCGGCGAGCTCGGTCCGTTCTCCAGCAGGTCATTCCAGCGGGCATTGTGCCCGGTGCCGATTCCCATGTGATTCGGCACGAAGTCCACGATGTGACCCATCCCGTGGCTCGCGACGGCGGCGCAGAATGCTGCGTGCGCATCGGCACCGCCCACCTCGGGATTGATCTCGTTGTGATCCGCGACGTCGTAGCCATGCGTGCTTCCCGGTGCCGCGGTGAAGTACGGCGAGGTGTAGCACGCGCCGACGCCAAGTCGCGCCAGGTACGGCACGATGACCGTCGCGGCGGGGAGCGGAAAATCCCGGTGAATCTGGAGGCGGTATGTGCTGCCCGGGACGTATCTCGGCCAGCTCCCTGCGTATTCGTGCGGACTCTTCATCTGGTGAATTGATCTGAGCTCCGGGACGCGGGCCTTCATGCCTTCTGAAAGATGACGGCGCCCGGCCTCGAGAAATGGACGATGGGACCTTCGGATTGCAAGTCGATCTGCGGAGGTGCGGGGTGGACGGCGAACAGCGCCTCTTCGGTCGAGAGCACAACGGTCCACTCCCCATCGTCGTCGCCGCGCGCCTCGGTGAACGGTGAGAGGTCCACCGGCCCGGAGCCCTTGAGGCGGGCCGCAATCCAGAACACCTTTCCCTGCTCCGCGCGGCGTACTACCAGGGACTCGTCGTCCGGCGCCGCGGCGTCCCCGGACGTGAGGTCGCTCGCCGCCAGCGCCGGCTGGTCGAGACGCAGCGCGAGGAGCGCCCGATAGAGCGCGAACACGGCGGCATGGGCGGGCTCACGCAGTTCTGCCCAGTCGAGATGACTCTTCGCGTGCGTGGACGGCGACTGCGGATCCGGGATGCGAACGCGCGCTTCCTCGTTCGAGAACTCCGGAAATCCGGCGAACTCGCGACGGCGCCCCTCCGTGACCAGTCGTCCGATCCCTGGCTCGAGGTCGGTGAAATACTGGAACGGCGTTTCGGCCGCCCACTCCTGTCCCATGAACAGCAGCGGCGTCATGGGGGCGGTCAGCAGTATCACGCTCGCGGCGCGCCACGCCTCCGCGGTGATGCTGCCGTGCAGCCGGTCGCCCATCGCCCGATTGCCGACTTGATCGTGGTTCTGCAGGCAAATCACGAAACGTCGCATCGGGACCCGCGACGGATCCGTGCCGCGATTCGTGCCCTGGTGAACGGACGGCTGGCCGGTGAACAGCCAGCCCTGTCGGATGGTCCGTGCGAGCTCCTCGGTCGTTCCCTGGAAGTCCGCGTAATAGGCGTCCTCGTCGCCCGCGACCAGCCTGCGCATCACATGGTGGAAGTCGTCGGCCCACACGCCGTCGAGTCCCCAGCCGCCCTCCGCGGCATCCTCCACCACGGGGGCGAGGTTGCGGTGGTCCTCGGCATGGATGAATACCGGCCGGCTCGTGGCCGCGCGCGCCGCCCGCACGATGTCGCGCACGATCGCGCCGGGGTCGTCTTCGATCAGTGCATGTGTGGCGTCGAGACGAAGCCCGTCCAGGTGGTACTCGCGAATCCAGTGCCGCGCGTTGTCCGCGACGAAGCCGCGGACGAGGTCGGACCCGGCGTCGTCGAGGTTCAGGGCGCGCCCCCACGGCGTCGACTGCCGATCCGTGAAATAGGGCGGGTAGAACTCCGGCAGATACGCACCTTCCGGGCCGAGGTGGTTGTACACCACGTCGAGCATCACCGAGAGACCCAGCTGATGCGCCCGGTCGACCAGCCGGCGGAGGTCGTCGGGGCGCCCGTACGTGCGTGAGGGCGCATACAGGCAGACGCCGTCGTATCCCCAGTTGCGCGCTCCGGCGAAGTCCGCGACGGGCATCAACTGCACCGCCGTGATCCCCAGATCCCGCAGCGCCGGCAGCCGGGCCGTGGTGCCGGCAAAGGTGCCCTCGGGCGAAAAAGTGCCGACGTGAAGTTCGTAGACGACGAGGTCGCCCGCGCTGCGGCCGCCCCAGTGTCCGTCGCTCCAGTCGAAGTCTGAGGGGTCGATGATCTGGGAGGGCCCGTGCACACCGTCCGGCTGGAACCTGGAGCCAGGATCAGGCCTGTCGTCGCCGCCGTCGATGCGGTAGCTGTACCGGTCGCCGGCGGCCGCGCCGTCCACGAAGCGCTCGAAGACATTCCGCTCGCCACTCGGCATCGAGTACGTCCCGGCGGCGTGGCCGTCGTGGAGGACGAGTGTGAGGTTCGCGCCCACGGGCGCCAGCGCCCGAAACCTTGTGCCCGCCGGAGCCGCGGTGGCGCCGAGGTCGAGTTGTGCGGTGGCAACGGCCGTATCCATGAGAGTCACCAGGGCCGGCGCGGAGGTTCGCTTCCGCGAGGGCCCGAAAGCTCGCTGTTCGAAATTGACGCGGCCGGCGGTGCCGTCAGGGCCGGGAATGTTCGAGCAGCTCGAAAATTCCTTGTAGAGGGATCCGCACCCAGTCCGGCCTGTTGTTGAGCTCGTAGTTCAACTCGTACAGCGCCTTGTCGAGCACGAACAGCTGCAGCAGCGCGTCGCGCTGCGACGTGGCGGCCGGGACGAACAACGCGCCGGCGGCCGCCGTGAAATATCCGCGCAGGAACGCGGCGGTGGACCACGCCTGCCAGATGCGTGCCCACGGCTCGAAGCGATCCAGTTCTGCCGGGCGGGAGGCGACATGATGGAAGAGCCCCGCGTAGGCCGCGTAGCTGAACGAGCGCATCATCCCGGCGACATCCTTGAGGGGCGACTGCTTCAAGCGCCGCTGCTCGATCGGGCGGGCCGGCTCGCCTTCGAAGTCCAGCAGGTAGTAGTCGTCCTCGGCGCGGAGCACCTGGCCGAGGTGATAGTCGCCATGGACCCGGATCTTCGAGGCCGCGAAGTCGAGGCTTGGCGCGGACCGAATCCGTTCGAGGAGCGTATCGCGCGACTGCAGGAGCCGCCGCGTCGCGGCCGCGACATCGTCCGGGAGTGCCGAGGCCGGGTTCTCGAGGCTGTGCAGCGCCTTCTGCGCCTCAGCTGCCGCATCGCGACAGACCGCGTCGAGATCCTCCTTCGTGAACGGCTCGGGCGCAAAGGCCGCGCTGGCCGAGTCGGAGGCGAGCGCGATGTGCATCTCGGCTGTCCGCCGGCCCAGTGTTTCGGCCGCCGCAAGTGAGGGGCCCATGAGGGATCCCACCATTTCCGGTGGCGCCTCGCTCATGAGGTCGGTGTACGAGGCCGAAGGGGGAAGCTGCGGGGCGGACGTACCCTCGACCTCGTCGTAGAAGCGCTGTACTTGCTCGGTTGCGTGCGTCCAGCCGTCACCCTGGCTCGCGACCAGCTGCTGCATCATCGCCAGCGTCGTTGGCGCGCCGGCGAGCCGGGAGTACTCGAACGCGCCAGCCACGCGCGGCACGCGAGCGAAGCCGGCCTTGTCGGTCAGCTGCCGACCGACCTCGTAATCCGGGTTGATGCCGGGCTCCAACCTCCGGAACAGCTTCAGGATGAGCCGGTCGCCGTACAGGATGGACGTGTTGCTCTGTTCCCCCGATGTGCGGCTGACCCGAAGTCCCTCGCCCACGGGGCCACGCAGATCGACAAAGGCGTCGGTCCTGACGCCGCGCACGGTGCCGCGCTTCGTCACCGTCTGTTCCTCCCCGGCGAGCCCGTCCAGCAGTGTGGTGGCGAAGCGGTCGTCGAGCCAGGCGTCGAACAGCACACCCTTGCGGGCGCCGGTGATGTTCGCCACGACCGAATGCGGCGCCCGGTCCTCCAGCCCTCTTGCATCCGCGTGCCCGCAGATCGTGAGGGGGAGGAAATATTCGTCTCGACCGCCGTCGCTGAACTCCACTTCGACGATGGTCAGGAAGAGAGGCTGCGGACCGCGCCTGAGGACGCCCCAGTCGACGAAGCGCGCGCTGCGCGTCGGGCGAGCCTTCCCCCCGAACCATCGCTGCCGGTGCAGGAAGGGCTGCAGCAGGTCCCTTTCGATAAGGGTGCGGACGTTGCCTTCGAGCAGCGTCTCCCAGGCGGCGCCCACGAAGAGCGCGGGCGCATGCGTGACGTCGACCGCGGTTGCCGGCGCGATGCGCGCGGTGACGGCGGACGGCGCTTCTTCCAGGCGGAACCAGTAGAAAGAGTAGAGCGCCAGCGTCAGGAAGTACGGCGTGTCCGCGATCCGGGGGAATTCCGTGAGCCCGAGCATCTCCACCGGGGTCATGCCCCGGAACCGCGAGAGGTCCAGCTCGACCGGCTGCACGCTGCGGGCGAGGTTGGCGACGCAAAGCACCGTCTCCCTCTCGTACCGGCGGACGTAGGCGAGCACCTTTCTGTTCTGCGCCGGCAGAAACTCCAGCGTGCCGCGCCCGAAGACTTTCGACTGTTTGCGGAGCCCGATCATCCGCTTCATCCAGTTGAGCAGCGAAAACGGGGCGCGCTCCTGCGCCTCGACGTTGAGCCCCTGGTACCCGTATACGGGATCCATGATCGGCGGCGCGTACAGCCGCGCAGGATCCGCGCGGGAAAACCCGGCGTTGCGATCGCCGGTCCACTGCATCGGCGTGCGGACGCCATTCCGGTCGCCGAGATAGATGTTGTCGCCCATGCCGATCTCGTCGCCGTAATAGATGACGGGCGTACCTGGCATCGAGAACAGCAGGCCGTGGAGGAGCTCGATGCGGCGCCGGCTGTTTTCGAGCAGCGGCGCGAGCCGGCGGCGGATGCCGACGTTGATGCGCATCTGCGGATCGGCCGCGTAGGCCTGGTACATGTAGTCGCGTTCTTCGTCGGTGACCATCTCGAGCGTCAGCTCGTCGTGGTTCCGGAGGAACATCGCCCACTGGCAGTTGTCGGGGATGTCGGGAGTCTGCCGGAGGATCTCGGTGATCGGATGGCGGTCTTCCTGCCGCACGCCCATGAACATCCGGGGCATCAGCGGAAAATGGAATGCCATGTGGCACTCGTCGCCGTCACCGAAGTAGGGACGCACGTCGGCGGGCCACTGGTTCGCCTCGCCGAGCAGCATTCGGTCCGGGTACCGGGCGTCGAGCGCCGCGCGAATCTTCTTGATGACCTGGTGCGTCTCGTCCAGGTTCTCGCAGATGGTGCCCTCGCGCTCGATCAGGTACGGAATGGCGTCGAGGCGGAGCCCGTCCACGCCGCGATCCAGCCAGAACTGCATCACCCTGATGACCGCCTCGAGCACGGCGGGATTGTCGAAGTTCAGGTCGGGCTGGTGATGGAAGAAGCGGTGCCAGTAGTACGCCTTCGCGACGTCGTCCCAGCGCCAGTTGGAGCTTTCGGTGTCGGTGAAGATGATTCGAACACCCTGGTACTTCTGATTCGTCTCGCTCCAGACGTAGAAGTCGCGCTCGGGAGAACCGGCGGGCGCGCGCCTCGCCGCCTGGAACCACGGGTGCTGATCGGAGGTGTGATTGATGACGAGCTCGGTGATGACGCGCAGCCCGAGGCGGTGGGCTTCCGCCACGAACCTGTCGAAGTCCTCGAGCGTTCCGTAACTCGGATGGATGTTCTCGTAGTCGGCGATGTCGTACCCGTCATCCTTGAGCGGCGACGGGTAGAACGGCAGGAGCCAGACGCAGTTGACCCCGAGCCCCTGCAGGTATTCGAGCTTCTGCGTGAGGCCCTGGAAGTCCCCGACCCCGTCGTTGTTGCTGTCGAAGAACGCGCGGACGTGCGCCTGGTAGATGACGGCGTCTTTGTACCAGAGAGCGTCGGACATTTGGTTCAATTCACGTGTCGGAAACGGCGCCTCGCGGCGACTGGATGGTGATGAACGGGAGCCGGCGGGCCGGATCAGCGCGTGTCCGGCAGCGCCGGGAGATCTCCCAGCGTCCGGGGCAGCCGCACGTGCAGCACGTGCGCGACGCGTGAGCCCGGTTCGAGCCGCACGTAATTGAACGCGCCGCGCCAGTAGTACCGCTCGGACGACAGGAGATCGAGCACCTCGACGGTGTCGTGCGGCGTGAAGCCCCAGTCCGCGAGCGGCAGCTGCACATAGCCGTGCTGCATGTGGAAGGGATCCACGTTGACGATGGTCAGGATCAGATCGGCGCCGTCCACCGACCGCTTGCTGTAACAGAGCAGCTGGCGATTGTCGCAGGGATGAAAGGCCAGCCCGTGATCGTGCTGGAGCGCCGGGTGATCGCGGCGGATGGTGTTGATCGCCCGAATGAGCCCGGCGAGGCTGTCGGGCCGGTCGAACTGGCGAGGGCGGATCTGGTACTTCTCGGAGTCCAGGTATTCCTCGCTCCCCTCTTTGACCGGCACGTTCTCGGAGAGCTCGAAGCCGCTGTAGATGCCATACGAGGCGCCGAGCGTGGCGGCCAGCACGAGCCGGATGGCGAAGGCCGGTCGTCCGCCTCGCTGCAGGTACTCGTGCAGGATGTCAGGCGTGTTCGCGAACAGGTTGGGCCGCATGTACTCGCGCACGTCGGTCTGCGTGAGCTCTGTGAAGTACTCCGTGAGCTCCTCGACCGTGTTCCGCCACGTGAAATAGCTGTACGACTGGGAGAACCCGCACTTCGCCAGGTAGCGCATCACCTTGGGCCGGGTGAATGCCTCGGACAGGAAAATCGTATCCGGGTGCTCGCGGTGAATCTCGCCGAGCGCCCAGTGCCAGAAGCGGAAGGGCTTCGTGTGCGGGTTGTCGACGCGAAATATCCGGACGCCGTGGCCAATCCAGAAATCGAAGACCTGCTTCAACTCCTGCCAGAGGGCCGGCCACTCGGCCGACTCGAAATTGATCGGATAGATGTCCTGGTACTTCTTCGGCGGATTCTCCGCGTACTTGATCGTGCCGTCGGGGCGGTGGCGGAACCACTCGGGGTGCTCGCGCACATAGGGATGGTCCGGTGAGGCCTGGAAGGCAATGTCGAGCGCGATCTCGAGCCCATGTCGCCCCGCCGCCTCGACGAAGCGGTCGAAGTCCTGGAGGGTGCCGAGGCCCGGCTCGATGGCCGTGTGGCCGCCCTCTTCGGATCCGATCGCCCACGGGCTGCCGGGATCGCCGGGGGCCGGAGTGAGCGTATTGTTCGGTCCTTTACGGAAGCTCCGCCCAATAGGGTGGACCGGCGGCAGATACAGCACGTCGAAGCCCATGGAGGCGATGTAGGGGAGGTGCGCCGCGGCCTCTTCGAAGGTCGCGCTGCGGGTCGGACCGCTGCCGGCGGATCGTGGGAACATTTCGTACCACGATCCAAACCGCGCCCGGTCGCGTTCCACGAGGACCCCGAGCACCCGGTCCAGACGAGTCGCCGTTCGCCGATCCGGATGGGCAGACATCCTCCGGTCCAGATCGTCCGATCGTGCGGCCGCTACGCGAGAGGCCGCAGGGGCGGCCGCATCCGCGATCTCGCCCGCGCGCTGCAGGAGTGCCGTCGCGTCCTCCGGGGCGCCGGCCGCGGTCTCGCGAATGAGCTCGCTGCCTTCGAGCAGTTCGCTCGCCACGTCCTGCCCGGCGTCGGCTTTTTTGATCAGATCGCGCCGCCACGTGGCGAAACGATCGATCCAGCCCTCGACCGTGTACTCGTAGCTCCCCAGGGACTCGATCGTGAAGGCGGCCTGCCATCGGTCGTTCGTCGTTCGTGCCATCGGCAGTTCGCGCCAGGCCTCCGTGCCGCTCGGCCGATACAGCACCACCGCGCCAAGCTCGTCGTGGCCGTCCGCAAAGACGTCGGCCGTCACGATGACCCGTTCGCCCGGCACGCGCTTGATCGGAAAGCGACCGTCATCCACCTGTGGCCGGACGCCTTCGACCACCACGCGGCGCTGCAGTGCCGGATCGGGGCCTCCCGTCCTCGTGTCCGCAGCCTCGGCCGCATCGCGGTGACCCGTGGGGGACCGAGGGGTGGGGACGGCGGCGGGTCGCGACGTGGAGGGGCGTTTGGCCATGGGAAAGTCAGTCAGTTCTCAGCGCTCGGTACCGGGCCATCGGCCCGTGTTGCACGTTGCACGTTGCACGTTGCACGTGTTGCACGCCGCACGTCGCACGTTGGACGTGTTGCACGTCGCACGTTGCACGTTGGACGTGTTGCACGTCGCACGTTGCACGTTGGACGAGTTGCACGTCGCACGTCGCACGTTGGACGTACAACATTCAATAAACCCCCATCGGACCCCAGTCCTCCACGCGGCGCAGGTCCTCCTTGCGGCAGTTCAACTTCAGCACAGCCATCGAACGGGGCAGCAGCTCGTAGCGCCCTCCCGCACGGAGCCGGCGTGACGGCGCCCACGGGTCCGCGGTGTCGATCAGCGTTTCCCACCGCTCTTCAGGCGCGGCGGCGGGGAGGGTGAAGGCGATGGGCCCCTCGCCGGCATTCAGGATCAGCAACAGCGTATCCGAAACGATCCGGCCGCCGCGCTCGTCGACTTCGTCAATCGCGTCTCCGTTCAGCCGGACGCCGAGGCAGCGGACGTCTGGGGAGTTCCACGTCTGGTCGGTCATCTCGCGCCCGGACGGATCGAGCCACGCGATGTCGGACACGTCCGCGCCGCGGATGCGGCGGCCCTGGAAGAACTTGCGCCGGCGAAGGACGGGGTGCTCCTTCCAGATCCGGATCAGCCGGCGGGTGAAGTCGAGGAAGTCGCGCCGCTCCGGCGTAATCTCCCAGGACGTCCAGCTGATTTCGTTGTCCTGGCAGTAGGCGTTGTTGTTGCCCCCTTGCGTCCGCCCGATTTCGTCGCCGCCGCTGATCATGGGCACGCCGACCGACAGCAGCAGCGTCGCCATGACGTTACGCCGCTGGCGTTCCCGCGTTTCCAGCACCCGCCGGTCGGTGGTCGGACCCTCGACCCCGCAATTCCAGCTGAGGTTGTGGTTCTCACCGTCGGCGTTGTGCTCGCCGTTCGCGTCATTGTGCTTGTCGCCGTAGCTGACCAGGTCGGCCAGCGTGAAGCCGTCGTGCGCGGTGATGAAGTTGATGCTGGCGTAGGGGCGCCGTCCGCTCTGCTCGTACAGGTCGCTGCTTCCCGACAGCCGCGTCGCCAGCTCCGACACCACGCCTCCATCGCCGCGCCAGAACCGGCGCACCGCATCGCGATACTTGCCGTTCCACTCCGTCCACTTGGACGGGAAGTTTCCGACCTGATAGCCGCCCTCCCCGAGGTCCCAGGGTTCGGCGATGAGCTTGACCTGCGACAACACCGGATCCTGGTGGATGATGTCAAAGAACGCGCCGAGCTTGTCGACGGCATGCAACTCACGAGCCAGTGCGCTGGCCAAATCGAACCGGAACCCGTCGACGTGCATCTCCTGCACCCAGTAGCGCAGGCTGTCCATGATCAGCTGCAGCACGCGCGGGCTGCGCATGTTCAATGTGTTGCCGCAGCCGGTGAAATCCTGGTAGAAGCGCGAGTCGGTCGGCAGCAGCCGGTAGTAGGACGTGTTGTCGATCCCGCGCAGCGACAGCGTCGGCCCGAGATGATTGCCTTCGGCCGTGTGGTTGTACACGACGTCGAGAATGACCTCCAGGTTGGCCGCGTGCAGCGCGCGCACCATCATCTTGAACTCGCGCACCGCATCCATCGGTGAGTTCGACGACGCGTACCGGACGTCCGGCGCGAAATACGAGAGCGTGTTGTAGCCCCAGTAGTTGTTCAGACCAAGCCGCGTGAGATGCCAGTCGTCGGCGTGGTGGTGCACGGGCATGAGCTCGACAGCGGTCACGCCGAGCGACGTGAGGTGCCGAATCGCCGGCTCCGAGGCGAGCCCGAGGTACGTGCCACGCAACGGCTCGGGAACGTAGGGGTTCAACTTCGTATACCCCCGCACGTGCAGTTCGTAGATGAGCGTCTCGTGCCAGGGCGTCCGGAGCGGCCGATCGCCTCCCCAGGTGAACGCCGTGTCGATGACCGCCGCCAGCGGCGCGTGCGGCGCGCTATCCCGCTCGTCGAACGTCGTATCATCCTCACCCGCCCGGTACCCCAACAGCGCCTCGTCCCACCGCACTGCACGGCCGATCACCTTCGCGTAAGGATCCAGGACGAGCTTGTGCGGGTTGAACCGGAGGCCCTTGTGCGGGTCGTAGCGGCCGTGAACCCGATAGCCATACAGCTGGCCTGGACGCACGTCCGGAAGATAGCCATGCCACACCATGTCGGTGTGCTCGGCGAGCGGGATGGTGACCGACTCCACCTCTGACTGTATCGAATCGAAGAGGCAGAGCTCGACCCGGGTGGCGTGCTCGGAAAAAATGGCGAAATTGACACCCACGCCGTCCCAGGTGGCGCCGAGAGGGTAAGGGGAGCCGGGCCAGACGCGCATATGTGTAGTGGTCACAGAAGGGTTTACGTAACACGTTCCGGCCCGTGGTGCAACGGCGCTCCCTCCAGGCGGCGTGGCGTGGGGCTTGCTGCAACGGGCGGTGGTGCAGCAGCACAGGAGGAAATCAATGGCCGATCAACATGGCAGCCCGGACAGTGTGAACCAGAAGGCGATTGCGACGCTCAACAGCCTGATCGAGACGTGCAAGAACGGGGAAGAGGGATTCCGTACGGCGGCGGAGGCGATTACGGATCAGGCCGTCAAAACCGCCTTCGCGAAAATTGCGCGTGACCGCGGGCAGATGGTGCGGGAGCTCCAGGACGAGGTGCAGGGTCTCGGCGGCACACCCGAAACGTCCGGGAGCGTCGCCGGAGCCGTCCACCGCGGCTGGATCAACCTCAAATCGGTGGTCACCGGCCGGGACGATCAGCAGATCATCGCCGAAGCCGAGCGGGGAGAGGACGTCGCGAAGGCGGCATTCCAGAGCGCCCTCGGGGAGCCGTTGCCCGCGCAGGTGCGCGCCCTCGTCGAGCGGATGGCGGCCGGGGTGCGGGCCGCGCACGACCAGGTGCGGGCGATGGAAAAGAGTACTTCATAGCATCGCAGGGCGGCCCTGGAGCCGCCCGTGGAAACCAGGCCGTGCCTTCAATGCGCGACTCTGACGCCCGGACGGTTGCGGCCTTACGCAAGTGGAGCGTGCTCCTCGACAGCGCATTTCGCGTCCCGGGGACGGACCTGACATTCGGGCTCGACCCGGTGCTCGGGCTGATTCCGTGGATTGGCGACATCACGACGCCGCTCTTTTCGGCGGTGTTGCTGCTGCACGCCGTGCGGATGCGCATCCCGAAGATCGTACAGCTTCGCATGCTGATGAATGCCGCGATCGACTTCGGCATCGGCGTCGTCCCGGTCGTGGGGGACCTGTTCGATTTCGGGTGGAAGGCGAACGTGCGGAACCTGGCGCTGCTCGAGCGGCACGCCCACCCGGGCAACACGGCCGCATTGTCGGACTGGGCGTTCGTCCTGATCGTCCTTGGCGTCCTGGCGCTGCTGGCCATCACGCCCGTCCTCCTCCTCAGTTGGCTGCTGTCTCACCTGCGCTGGTGACCAGCGTGACTGGGGGACTCGGGAGACGGTCTCTCGGATCGAAGGACGATTTACTCGCCGAGCAGCTCGCCGATCGGTTGGAGGTCCTCGACGTGGTCGCAGATGGCCTTCAGCATCATCAGCATCGGCACCGCGAGGATGGTGCCCCAGAGGCCCCAGACCCAGCTCCAGAACAGCAGGCCGATGAAAATCGCCACCGGATTCATCTGCGCCGCACGGCTCATCAGCATCGGCGTCAGCAGGAATCCCTCGAGGCTGGTGATCGCAAACGCCACCCCGCAGACATAGCCGGTCCTCAGCAGATCGTTGAACTGCATGAACGCGACGACGCCGAGGCCGGCCGTCACGAGGATCGGGCCGAGGTAGGGGATTGAGTTGAAGATACCGGCGAGGAGTCCCCAGACGACGAACTGCTGGACGCCGAACCACCACAGGGCGAGGGCCGTCGCGACGGCCACGATCACGCTCGTGAGCACCTGCACGCGCATGAAGCTTGCGATCTGCAGGTTGATGTCGTCCAGGATTTTGACCGTGATTTTCTTGTGCGTCAGGGTCGGCCCGGCGATCTTCACGACCTTCCGTTTGTAAAGGTCTCCGGTGACGAGGAAGAAGTACACCAGGAACAGCACCAGCACGAACTGGCCGGCGAAGCCAAGCAGCCCGAGTCCACCGGACCAGAGGTAATCGTTCGCCCTGAACGCTGGCTGGACGACCTCGACCTTCTGCACGTCCGTTTGGGCCTTGGTCCGCTTCGCGCTTTCCTGCTCGGCGGCCGTGGGCGCGGACGCCTCCTGCGCGGCGCGGTCGATCTCCGTCGCGGCCTGCTGGACCTTTTGGAGCGCCCCTCCCTGGTCGTGCCGCGTCGCGCGCAACCGTTCGCGGACCTGCTCGGCCGCCGGCGGGACGGCGCTGACGATGGCCATCGCCTGATCGGTGAGGGTGTAGATGCCGAGCCCGAACGCCCCGACGAGCAGCGTCACCGCAATGGCCGCCCCGACCCCACGCGGAACGTGGGCCCGGTGCAGCACCCCGACGACCGGCGCGAGCGCATAACTGATGAGCACGCCGAGCACGATGGGGATGAGCACCGACTGGGCGTACTGCAGCACCAGGATCACGATCACCACGGTCAGGACGTTGAGTGTCAGGCTGCGGATTTCCAGGGCCGGCTGCCGGACGGTGCCGGATGTGTCGGCGTCCGATCCTTCGGGCGCGACGGCGACCTCGCCATCTTGTCGGGTGGGGAGAACCTGGAAGGCGGGATCTTCGCTCATCACTGATCGACCGGCGGAATTGTACCGCAGTACATTGGGGCGACCGGCACACCCATGGACGTCTCCGATTTCCGCTTCGCGCTTCCGGACGCGCTGATCGCGCAGGAAGCCGCACCGCGCGGCACGTCGCGGCTGCTCGTACTGGATCGGATGACCGGCGCCGTCCAGCATGCATCGGTCGGGGAACTGCCGTCACGGCTGCTCGCCGGCGACCTTCTCGTCGTGAACAACACCCGCGTCTTCGCGGCGCGTCTTCTCGGCCGCCGCGTGCCGAGCGGCGGCAGCGTCGAATGCTTCCTGCTCGGTCCACGGGCCACCTCCGGCACCTCCGACGGCTCTGGCACTTCCGGCACCGGCCACTTGATGGACGCGCTGATGCATCCGGGGCAGAAGTTGAAACCAGGGGCGGTGGTGCGGTTCGAGGGCCCCGCCGGTGTGCTCATGGGGGAGGTCGTGGCCCGCCATTTCCATGGCCGCCGCACCATTCGCCTCTGGTCGGATGCGGGACAGGACGTCGACGGTCTCATCGACGCGCTCGGGCACATGCCGCTGCCGCCGTACATCAAGCGACCGGATACGCCAGCCGATCGCGAGCGGTACCAGACGGTGTTTGCCACGAACCGGGGATCGGTCGCCGCGCCCACGGCGGGCCTGCACTTCACGTCGGAGCTGCTCGATGCGCTGGCGCGCCGCGGGGTGGAGCGTACCGCGATCACGCTCCACGTCGGGTACGGCACCTTCAAACCGGTCCGCGTCGATCGGGTGGAAGACCACGTCGTCGATCCGGAACCCTACGACATCAGCCATGAGGCCGCCGACGCCATCGCGCGGGCGAAGCGGGAGGGGCGTCGCGTCGTCGCCGTCGGCACCACCACCACGCGTGCGCTCGAAGATGCGGCCACTCGAGGCAGCGGACGCGTCACGGCGGGTCCGGGGCGCGCGACCCTTTTCATGTATCCGGGCCACCAGTTCCAGGTCATCGACGGGCTCCTGACGAATTTCCACCTGCCGGAATCGTCGCTGCTGATGCTGGTCGCCGCGTTCGCCGGCCGCGACAGGCTGCTCGACGCGTACCGCGAGGCTGTGGCGCAGCGGTATCGCTTCTACAGTTACGGGGATGCGATGTTGATCACGTAGCGCTCGCCCCTCTCAGCTGTCAGGGTGTCCCCGAACGCCGGACACCGGGTCCGGAACCCCGAACCCCGGGTTTTGTTCTATCCTCGCAGCGTGAAATTTCCATACGAAGAGTTCGACCTCTCGGGGGTTCGCACTTATCCCCTCGCCTCTCGCAAGAGCAAGGCGAACGCCGGCGACTTCGCGACCCCCTACCCCGCGGGCACAGGCGTCCGCGGTCTCATCGACTCGCTGCCGTCCATCCTCGCGGCGGCGGATTTCAAGGCGGTGGTCCTCGCGATCCAGGCCGCGCGCGCGGCGGATCGCGGCATCATCTGGGGTCTTGGCGCCCACGTGATCAAGACCGGCCTGTCGCCGGTAATCATCGATCTCATGGAGCGCGGGTTCGTGTCCGCCCTTGCCACCAACGGCGCGGGGGTGATTCACGACTTCGAGGTGGCGCTCTCAGGCGCCACGTCGGAGGATGTCGAGGAAGCGCTCGGACCTGGCCGGTTCGGCATGGCCGAAGAGACGGGCCGCATGCTGAATGCGGCGATCAACGAGGGCGTGGCCGAGGGGCTGGGTCTTGGCCGAGCCGTAGCGCACCGGCTCCGGCAGCTGAACCCGTCCCACGCCTCGCTCAGTATTCTTGCGACCGCCGCACGTCTCGACATCCCCGTCACCGCGCATGTCGCGCTCGGCACCGACATCATTCACATGCACCAGGATGCGTCCGGCGCGCGAATCGGCGAAGGCAGTCTGCGCGACTTTCGGTACTTCTGCTCGAGCGTGGCCGGGCTCGCCGGCGGCGTGTATCTGAACTGCGGATCGGCTGTCGTGCTGCCGGAAGTGTTTCTGAAGGCCGTCGCCCTCGCACGAAACCGCGGGGCGTCGCTCGACGGCCTCACGACCGTGAACCTCGACTTCGCACGCATGTACCGGCCGCAGACCAACGTCGTCTCGCGGCCCGTCGCCGGGATAGGGAAAGGGTATTCGCTCACCGGCCACCACGAGATCATGATTCCCCTCCTCGCCGCCGCGCTGATCGACGCGGCGTGAGTCATGCTAAAATCAACGATTCCGGCGGTGTAGCTCAGTTGGTTAGAGCACGCGGCTCATATCCGCGTTGTCCGGGGTTCAAGTCCCTGCACCGCCACCACTTCCGCCCTTTGCAACTCGGGGTCCCCCGTCGGCGTGTACCTGGTGCTCGGGTGTGATCGGCGTCGGTCGCGTGCGTCGAATCACTCGACCGGTACCGGACACCTCGTGGCGCCGGGTGCCACCCCCGTAGCGGGGCACTTGTGATGACCCTCTCCGCCTCCGTCCTGCGCACCCTGCGGCGCGATGCGCTCATCGAGCCGGGCGGGCGTGTCCTCGTTGCGCTGTCGGGCGGGCCCGATTCGATCGCCCTCCTCCATCTGCTGCGTGAACTCGAAGCGGAGGAGCACGTCACCCTCGCGGGGGTGGCCCATTTCAACCACCAACTTCGGGGGGCCGAGTCTGACGCGGATGAGGCATTCTGCCGGAACGTCGCGGCGGAGCTGTCGCTGCCGATCGACTGCGGGAGCGGCGACGTACGAGCCGCCGCCCGGGCGGGGCGACGATCGATCGAGGACGCCGCACGCGAACTGCGATACGCATTTCTGGAGGGCGCCGCGGATCGGCTCGACGCCTCCCGGATCGCCGTCGGGCACAGCCTCGACGATCAGGCCGAAACCTTCCTGCTTCGATTGCTCCGCGGCTCGGGTCCCCGCGGCCTCGCCGGTATCCTGCCGCGCGTCCGGCGCGTCATCCGGCCGCTGCTCGACATCCCGCGATCCGAACTGCGCGCCTACCTGGCCGGGCGGGCTTTCCCGTTCAGGACCGACCCGACCAACGCTGACGTCCGGATTCCCCGCAATCGCATCCGGCACGAGCTCCTGCCGTACCTCGAGCGCGAATTCTCACCCGGCATCGTCGCCGTGCTCGCGCGCGAAGCGGCGATCGCCCGTCAGGACGAGGCGCAGCTGCACGAAGCGGCAATCGATCTGGCCCGTTCGATCGTCTTATCGATCAGTGAGCCCGTCGGACGGCTTCAAGTTGATGTGGTCGCGCTCACATCGATTCACCCGGCGCTCGCGGCACGAGTGGCCCGCATGGCGCTCCAGGCCGGGGCTCCGGGCCGGTTCGTCGGTTTCGACCAGGTCGAGCGGTTTCTGGGCTTCGCCCGCAACGCTGCGCCCGGCGCCGCCCTCAGCCTGCCGGGCCAGCAGGCCGTGCACACCGGGCCGCGCGTCGTGCTCGGGCCCGAACCGGCCCGGCTGCGTCGGAGCGATCCCGACGCCAAAAAGGGATTTGCGAACTCTTTTTCGTTTCCGCTGTCTATTCCTGGTGAGGTCCGGCTCGATAAACAGGGATGGGCCGTCGCAGCCGAACAGGTCGACTCCCTTGCATGCGAAGGTCGCGAGTCAAGTGGACGGGGGCTGTCGGTCGAGGTCTCCGCGGCCGCTCTGCGGCTGCCGCTGACCATCCGTTCGCGGCGTGCCGGGGACCGGTTCCGGCCACCGGGTCTCGGGCATCGGAAGAAGCTGCACGACTTTCTGATTGATCGCAAAATTCCGAGGGAAATGCGTGATTCCCTCCCCCTCGTTGTCGACGGCGACGACCGCATCGTATGGGTGGTTGGTGAGTCCGTGGCGGAGGATTTTCGGGTGACGGGCGCTTCGCGAGGCGTGATACTCTTGAAATCAAGGCGGTTAGGAGGACTAGGTTGAATTCGACCCTCAAGAGCTTGCTGTTCTGGATGGTCCTCGTCGTCGTCGGGGTCCTGATCTGGAATTTTTCACTGAACCTGTCCGGCAAGTCGGAAACGACGATGCCGTTCTCCGCCTTCCTGAAGCACGTCGAGGCGGGCGAAGTGAGCCAGGTCACGATCACCGGAAACGAAGTGACCGGTACCCTGTCGGGCACGTCCGGCAACGCCAGCGATAAGTTCCGCACCTACGCTCCGCCCCAGTACGAGCGCCTCGGCAACAAGCTCGAGGAAAAGGGCGTGGCGATGAACGCCAAGCCCGAGACGACCAGCCCCTGGGCCAACCTTCTCTACTCCTGGGCTCCCATCCTGCTGATGATCGGCTTCTGGATCTTCATCATGCGGCAGATGCAGAGCGGGGGGAACAAGGCGCTGTCGTTCGGCAAGAGCCGCGCGAAGCTCTCCTCCAGCTCGCAGAAAAAGGTCACGTTCAAGGACGTGTCCGGGGTTGACGAGGCCAAGGAAGAGCTCCAGGAGATCATCGAATTCCTGAAGGAACCGCAGAAGTTCCAGAAGCTCGGCGGACGGATCCCCAAGGGCGTCCTGCTCATGGGGTCTCCCGGCACCGGCAAGACCCTTCTGGCCCGCGCGGTGGCCGGCGAGGCGAATGTTCCGTTCTTCTCCATTAGCGGATCCGACTTCGTCGAGATGTTCGTCGGCGTCGGCGCCTCACGCGTCCGCGACCTCTTCGAACAGGGCAAAAAGAACGCGCCGTGTATCGTTTTCATCGATGAGATCGACGCTGTTGGCCGGCACCGCGGCGCGGGTCTCGGCGGCGGCCACGACGAACGTGAGCAGACGCTCAACCAGCTCCTCGTCGAAATGGACGGGTTCGAATCGAACGAGGGCGTGATTCTCGTCGCCGCGACCAACCGTCCGGATGTGCTCGATCCCGCACTGCTTCGGCCCGGTCGCTTCGATCGGCGCATCGTGGTGAACCGCCCCGACGTGAAAGGGCGCGAAGGCATCCTCGCCGTCCACACGAAAAAGATTCCGCTGTCGGACGACGTGAACATCCACGTGCTCGCACGCGGCTCATCGGGGTTCTCCGGCGCGGATCTCGCGAACCTCGTCAATGAGGCCGCATTGAACGCCGCGCGCTACAACCAGAAGGTCGTTCGCATGCTCGACTTCGAGTTCGCGAAAGACAAGGTGATGATGGGCTCGGAACGCCGCTCCATGATCATCAACGACGACGAAAAGAAGGTCACCGCGGTGCACGAGGCGGGTCACGCCCTGCTGGCGGTGCTGCTGCCGCACGCCGATCCGGTGCACAAGGTCACGATCATTCCGCGCGGCATGGCGCTCGGCGTCACCATGCAGCTCCCCGTCGAGGACAAGCACAACTACACGCGCGACTACCTGAACGACCAGATTGCGATTCTCCTCGGCGGGCGCATCGCCGAAGAGATCACGATGAACGGCATGACGACCGGCGCCGGCAACGACCTCGAGCGCTCGACCGAGCTGGCCCGCAAGATGGTCTGCGAGTGGGGCATGAGCGACGCCATGGGGCCGCTGACCTTCGGCAAGAAGGAAGAGCAGATTTTCCTCGGCCGCGAGATCGCCCAGCACCAGGACTACAGCGAAGACACGGCGATCCGGATCGATCACGAAATCAAGCGATTCGTGACGACCAACTACGAGCGCGCCCGCGGGGTGCTCGAAGTGCACAAGCCGGCCCTGCATCGGATTGCCGAGGAGCTGCTGGCGCGCGAGGTGCTCGACGCGGAGCAGGTGCGCCGCATCCTCGCCGGCGAGGCGCTCGAAGAGCACACGCCGCGGAACATCGTGTCCGCCACCGACGACGGCTCGAAGCGGCCCGTGAAGGAACGGCCCTCGATGGTGCCGCCGCTGCCGCCGCTGAACAAGCCGCTGCCGCAGGAATAGTCAACTCGGGATTCGGGTACAGGACTCGGATTCGGGATCGACAGGCCACGAAGAGATGCTCCTCGTGGCCTTTCTCTTGTACCCATGAACGAGCGGAAGCGCTACATCGTGCCGCTGCCTGGCGGGCGGGCCCTCGAGCTGGGCTCCCGCACGCTGATCATGGGCGTGATCAACGTGACGCCCGATTCGTTCGCCGATGGTGGCCTGCGTTTCGACCCTGAACGCGCCATCCAGGACGGGCTGCGCATGGTGGCGCAGGGCGCCGACATCCTGGATGTCGGCGGCGAGTCGACGCGGCCGGGCGCGGAGGCACTCGACGCACGCGAAGAGCTGCGGCGCGTCCTGCCGGTGGTCGAGCGGCTGGCCGGAGCCGGCGCGTACGTGTCGGTGGACACCTACAAGGCTGTCGTGGCGAGCGAAGCCGTCGCGCGCGGCGCCGTGATCGTCAACGATATCAGCGCGCTGCAGTTCGATCACGGTCTCGGAGAGGTCGTTGCCCGCACGGGTGCGGCAGTGGTACTGATGCACAACCGCGGGCGCTCGGACGACATGTATCGCCACGCCGATTACGAGAGCGCGCCGATCGAGATCGCGGCCGAGCTGCGCCTCGCGCTCGCGCGGGCCGGCGATGCGGGCATCCCGCTCGAGTCGACCATCCTCGATCCGGGGCTCGGATTCGCGAAGCGCGCGGGGCACTCGTACGCGGCGCTCGCGCACCTCTCGACGCTGGCCGCCCTCGATCGTCCGATCCTGTCAGGCCCGTCGCGCAAGTCCTTCCTCACCGAGGCACTCGGAGACACGCCCCCGTCGGCCCGCGAGTGGGGGACGGCCGCCGCCGTCGCCGCAAGCGTGCTCCTCGGCGCGCACATCGTCCGGGTTCACGGCGTGGAGGCCATGCGGGATGTCGTGCGGGTCGCGGACCGAATCCGCGCCGCGGACGCATCAGCTGGAAAGCCCTGAGCACGAGCCGCTTGCGCCGCGAGGCCTGCCGGGAAGCAGCCTCGCCGCAGACCCGGTCACCCCGCAGTTCAGATAAGCTAGGCACGCATGGTGCCATTCCTCGAGAGCGTGCTGCGCCGTCCGCCCGTCGGCTGGTGGGACCTGCTCGACATCGCGCTCGTCTCCGTTCTGATCTACGAGTTCCTCAAGCTGATCCGCGGCACCCGCGCGGCCCAGATGGCGGTCGGCTCGCTGCTCATCGTCGCGCTGTTCTATATCTCGCGCCTGGCCCCGCTCCAGACCGTCAACTGGATGATCCGCAACATGCTGGTGTACCTGGCGTTTGCGGCAATCGTGATTTTCCAGTCGGACATCCGCCGCGCGCTGGCTCACTTCGGGCAGGCTCCCTTCTTCCGGTACCTGAACCGCCAGGAAGCGGCCGACGAGACCATCGAGGAGGTTGTCGTGGCCGCGACCATGCTCGCCGCCCAGAAGATCGGGGCGATCGTGGCGATCGAGCGCGAGATCGGACTCCGCAACTACATCGAGAGCGGCATTCCGCTCGACGCGACGCTCACGTACGACCTCCTGATGACGATCTTCAACCCGGGGTCGCCGCTCCATGACGGTGCCGCGATTCTGCAGGACAACCGGGTGGCCGCGGCCGCCTGCTTCCTGCCGCTGACCGTCAACCCGCGGGTGAGCCGGGAACTCGGGACGCGGCACCGCGCCGCGATTGGACTCACCGAGGAGAACGACGCCGTGGCGGTCGTCGTGTCGGAGGAGACCGGGCACATCTCGCTCGCGCTCGAAGGCCGGATCGAGCGCGACCTGACGCCCGACGCCCTGCGCGAACGGATGCGCCTGCTCGTCACCTTGCGCCGCTCGCGGGGCAGGCGCCCCGGCGGGCGGACTTATGACGTCTAGGATTGGACGCGCGTTGATTTACAACCCATTCCGTCATCTCGGGCTGAAGGCGATGGCCGTCGCGCTCGCGACGCTGCTGTGGCTGACCGTGGCGGGCGATCACCTCGTCGAGCGCAGCATGCGGGTGCCGCTCGAGTTCCGCAACATTCCCACGGCGCTGGAGATCGTCGGGGATCCGCCAACGGCGGTCGACGTCCGGCTGCGTGGCTCGTCGGCGATCCTCGGCCGGATCGAGCCCCGCGAGATCGTCGCCGTGCTCGATCTCGGGTCTGCGCGCCCGGGTTCCCGGATGTTCCACCTGCGCAACGACGAAGTCCGTTCCCCGTACGGCGTCGAAGTCGCTCAGGTGGTGCCGGGGACGATCGCGCTCGAGATGGAAAAATCCGCCAGGCGCACGGTGCCGGTGGTGCCGGCCCTGGATGGTCAGCCGGCGCCGGGCTTCATTCTCGGACGGGCGACGATCGATCCGGAGACGGTGGACGTGGCAGGACCGGAGAGCCGGCTGCGGCGACTGACGAGCGCGACGACCGAGCCCGTGGACGTCAGTGGCGCGCGTGCCAGGGTCTCCGACGTCGTGACTGTCGGCATCGCCGATTCAGCGGTCAGGCTGGTGAAGGCGCAGAACGCCAGGGTGACGATCGAAGTGCTGCCGGCGCCTGGCGAGCGCGACCTGGCGGGCGTGCCGGTGAGATATCGGAACCTGACGACGGGGTTGTCCGCGCAGGTCATGCCGGTGCTGACGCGGGTGAACGTGCGCGGCGCGCGCCAGGTCCTCCAGGGCATGCGCCCGGCCGACGTCGAGGCGTTCGTGGACCTTGCCGGCCTCGGCCCGGGCCGGTACAATCTTAACGTCCAGGTCGACCCGTCCCAGAGCTTCGGGGTCAGTTCCATCGATCCAGCCGTCGTCGACGTAACCATCAAGTGAGAGCGCCACGCGTGGCCAGTCCCGGATCGATCCATGTCCCACCGACTGTTCGGCACTGACGGCGTTCGCGGCCGGGCGGGCGACTACCCGCTCGATCACGAGACCGTCGCGAGACTAGGGGCCGCCCTGGTGCGCGCCATGGGCGGGACCGGCGCGGGGACGCGAGCCCTGCGTTTTCTCGTCGGGCGCGACACCCGCGAGTCGGGTGAGTGGATCGAGCGCGAGCTGGCGCGGGGGGTGCATTCCGCCGGCGGCGAGATCACGAGCGCGGGCGTCATCCCGACCCCGGCCGTGGCGTACGTCACGCGGGTTATGGGATTCGACGCCGGTCTGGTGATTTCGGCCTCCCACAATCCATTCGAGGACAACGGCATCAAGGTGTTCTCCGGCAAGGGGGAGAAGTTCACGGAGCGGCTCGAGCGCGAGGTCGAGGCGATCATTCACGATCAGAGCTGGGAGGTATCAGGATCCGCTGATGTTCCGGTGGACCGCACCGACGTCGTCGACGCGTACATCCAGCATGCCCTGCTCGCGTTCCCCGACCCGACACGGCTTGGCGCGTTCAAGATCGCGATCGACACGGCGAACGGCGCCACGACGACCGTCGCCCCGACGCTGTTCGAGCAGCTCGGATTCGACGTGCTGGTCCTGAGCGCCGCGCCGGACGGGCGCAACATCAATCTCGACTGCGGGTCCACGCACCCGGCGCAGCTCGCGCGGACGGTGCGCGAACGGGGCTGCCGGATGGGCGTCGCGTTCGACGGCGACGGCGACCGCGCGATCTTCGTCGACGCGTCCGGCAAGGTGGTCGATGGCGATGCCGTCCTGCTGATGTGTGGCCGCCACCTGAAGGCGGCCGGACGCCTGAAAGGCAACGCCATCGCGGCCACCGTCATGAGCAACATTGGTCTCGAGCTCGCGCTGCGCGAGAGCGGCATCGAGCTCGTGCGCTGTGCGGTTGGCGACAAGTACGTCATGGAGGAGATGCTCAAGCGCGACCTGTCGATCGGGGGGGAGCAGTCGGGACACATCATTTTCTCGGACCATCTGTTCACGGGAGACGGCATCGTGACCGCGCTCAGCGTGCTTCGCGTCATGGCCGACACGGGGCGCGAGCTGGCGGACCTGGCCGGGGAGCTCGTGACGTACCCGCAGGTGCTGGTCAATGTCCGGGTCCGGGAGAAGCAGGACCTCGCATCGGTGCCCGCGATCGCGGCGGCCATGGCGCGCGTCGAGGGTGAGCTCCACGGCGCCGGGCGATTGCTCGTCCGGTACTCCGGAACGGAGCCGCTCCTGCGCGTGATGATCGAAGGCAGGAATCAGCAGGAAATCCAGTCGTGGGCGGCCGAGATCGCCGCGACCGTCAAAGAGCATCTCGGATGACCGGCGGCGGCCTGCCGAAGCTGAGCGTCAACGTCAACAAAGTTGCCACGCTGCGCAATTCGCGCGGCGGCCTGGTGCCGAGTGTCGTCGATGCCGTCCAGGTCGTCCTCGACGCGGGCGCCGCCGGGATCACGGTGCATCCGCGCGCCGACGCGCGGCACATCACCCCGCAGGATGTGCGGGACATCGCCGCCCTCCTGGCCCCGATGCGGGGCACAATCGAGTTCAATATCGAAGGGGATCCGCGGCCCGACCTGGTGGCGCTGGTGCTCGACGTCCGGCCGGACCAGTGCACGCTCGTGCCCGTGTCCCCCGGAGAGGTGACCAGCCAGGCGGGATGGCCGGCCGGGACTCCCGCCGATCGACTGTCCACGACCGTCCGGCAGCTGCAGGCTGCAGGAGTCCGCGTGAGCCTCTTCGTGGATCCGGACGAGGAAGCTATACGGTGGGCCAGCCGCATCGGCGGCGATCGCGTCGAGTTGTACACCGAGCCTTTCGCACGGGCGTTCGTGAAGGGCAGCGACGCGGCTGCGCGCAGTTTCGCCCGGTACAGCGCCGCCGCGCGAGCCGCGACCGCTTCGGGGCTCGGCATCAACGCGGGTCACGATCTCGATCTGGAGAATCTGCCGATGTTCAGGACGCTGCCGGATCTGGCGGAAGTCTCCATCGGTCACGCCTTGATCAGCCGCGCGCTGTTCGTCGGGCTCGACCGGGCGGTCCGTGATTACGTCGCGGCCGTCTCGGGTTCGTGACCCGCTCGGCCGGGGCTGATGGACCGGCGGGATCGGAGGGCGCTATGATCGGAGCTTCTCTCGGATCCCGCGTATCCGCCGTGGCCCCGGCCCGTTTCACGCGGCTTCGCCCGGTGACGGGTTGCCGACCCGATGGCCGTGACGTCAGTTTGGTACATGCGTAAAGAATCAGTCGTGTTTGGAATTTCCGGCGTTTTCTTCGGCCTGATCGTCGGCTGGATCATCGGCACGCAGCAGCCTGGCCGTGCAGGCGTTCCTCCGGCAGCGGCCGCTCCGGCTCAGGCAGCCGCCCCTGCCGCGCAGGCGCCTCCGCCGTTCGACGAGTCGCGCGCCGCGGCGCTGCGCGTGACCGCCGAGCGGAGTCCGGGCGATGCCGAGACGCGTGTGCAGCTCGGGAACCTGTACTTCGATGCCGAGCGCTACGACGAGGCGCGGAAATGGTACGAAGAGGCCCTCACGGTCGATCCGAAGAACGTGAATGCGAGCACGGATCTGGGGATCGCCTATTACTATTCCAATCAGCCGGATCGGGCGCTCGCCCAGTTCGACAAGTCACTCGCGCTGGACCCCACGCACTCGAAGACGCTGCTGAACGTCGGGATCGTCCGGGCGTTCGGGAAGCAGGATCTCGACGGCGCCGAGAAGGCGTGGCAGCGGGTGATCGACGTGGCGCCCCGGAGCGAGGAGGCGGCCGTCGCGAAGCGCGGGCTGGACGGGTTGCGTGCGGCACATTCGGGTCAGGCCGGCGGCGCCGCAAGGCCCCCGGGTCAGCCGGAGTAGCGTCATGGGGCGGCTGCTTCTGTGGGCGATCCTGCTGGTGTTCGTGGTGCGGGCGCTGTCGCGGCTCCTGCGCGGCGTGCTCGAAGGGGCCGGCTACCGGCGTGACACGCCGCAGCAGCGGAGCGTCGGCCTCGTCAAGGATCCGGTCTGCGGCGTGTTCGTGGTCCCCGGACAGGCTCTGACCGCCGGTACCGGCTCCGGTGCGAAATATTTCTGCTCCGAGAAATGCCGTCGTGAATGGCAGCGCCGCTGAGGCTGCGGCAAACCGTCATCATGCAGTCCGAACAGCAGCTCCGCACCGACATCGTCGAAGTCGGCCGTCGTCTGTACGCGCGCGGATACACCGCGTCGAACGACGGCAACATCAGCGTGCGGCTCGACGACCGGCGCCTGCTCATGACGCCGACCGGCGTCTGCAAGGGCTTCATGGACACCCGGATGATGTGCATCACCGATCTCGAGGGGAGGAAGCTCGAGGGGGAACGGAGCCCGTCGTCGGAGATTCAGATGCATCTCGAGGTGTACCGCCAGCGGCCGGAGATCCAGGCGGTCGTGCACGCCCACCCGCCCGTGGCCACGGCCTTCGCGGTGGCAGGCATCCCGCTCGACCGGGCCGTGCTGGCCGAGGTGGTCACGACGCTCGGCAGCATCCCGATCGCGGAATACGCCACGCCGTCCACCAGCGAACTGCCCGAGGCCGTGCGCAAATACGTCA